>JABHWX010000001.1 GCA_018657585.1 Phycisphaerae bacterium | reverse complement strand
CTGACATTTGGACTGTTGACGATGATGCAATGGCAGACTTCGACAACATACAAGAAGCAGTAGATGCCGCGAGTAATGGCGATGAGATTATTGTAATGCCGGGGATATATACTGGAACCGGTGATCAGGTTGTTGATACTCTTGGTAAAGAAATCTGGCTTCATAGTTACTGTTACGAACCTATAAGGTCTAACACCCGACTTGTTGCATATATTGATGCAGAGGGTGCACGCCGCGGCATCCATTGTCATAGCAATGAAACTTCGAATACTATTATTGAGGGATTTACATTTGCCAATGGATATGCCGCTACTGGTGGTGGTATGTACAGCTACAACAGTAGCCCCATGATAATAAATTGCATATTCAGTGGTAACACTGCCGAGAACGGTGGGGGGATGTCCAACACCTTCAACAGCAATCCCACGATGACAAACTGCACATTCATTTCCAACACCGCCAACTATGGCGGAGGAATGGAAAGCTACGAAAGCAGCCCATCGCTTACAAATTGCACATTCGTTGGTAATACAGCCAACTACGGTGGCGGCGTGAACAACTGGCAAAGCAATCTTACATTGATGAGTTGCTCATTCACTAGCAACAATGCCAATAATGGCGGGGGCGGTATATACAACAACCCTAAGAGTACTTTAACCCTGACCTACACTACCCTTTGTGGCAATATGCCCGATCAAATCTACGGTGATTGGAATGACAACGGCAATAACACTATTTCAGAGGAATGCTCTATCGGTTGCCCAGACCTAAACGGCGATGGAATTGTGAATGTAAGTGACTTACTTAACATCATTGAACAGTGGGGACTAATAAACTCTTACGCTGATGTAAACCTTGATGGCACCGTTGATGTATCCGACTTGCTTATTGTGATAAGCAACTGGGGACCTTGCGAGTGAATTCCTCTACAATATGGGCATGACAACCCACGAAATAACCATTCAAACAACACCGATTTCACAAGAAACGATTCAATCTTTTAGAGATGATTTTGAGCAGAATTTATCTGCAAAAGCATCACAAAATGCCGTTACGCAAACGACCATTGACGATGTTGCGATGGTACGAGATGTTGTGCAGGGCACTGACTTCACTTTTTCCACCCGTCTTGACGAGTGGAAAGTTGCGAACCAGAAAAAGTCGGGTCGTTGTTGGCTCTTTGCAGCACTCAATATGCTTAGAGTTCCCGCAATGAAAAAGATGAATGTCAAAGAATTTGAGTTCAGTCAAAACTGGGCGATGTTCTGGGATAAATTTGAACGAGCGAACTGGTTTTTGCAACACATAATCGACACGGCAGATTGCGATGTAGACGACCGAACTGTTGCGTTTCTCTTAAGCGACCCAATCGGTGATGGTGGACAGTGGAATATGTTTGTGAACGTTGTGAAGAAACACGGTCTCGTTCCAAAAACAGCGATGCCTGAAACCGAAAGTTCGTCATGTACTATGAAAATGAACATGATTTTAAAATGGAAACTTCGCGATGGCGCAGAACAGATTCGTGCTGTGGGTGCGGACATGGAGAAAGTGCGAAATGAAATCCTTTCGGGGATTTGGCGCATTCTTTGTATTCACCTTGGCACGCCTCCAACAAAATTCATGTGGCAATGGCAAGACAAGGATAAAAAGTTTCACCGCAAAGGCGAAATGACTCCACTTGAATTTGCATCGGAATACATCGAAACACCGCTCGACGAATATGTATGTGTGGTCAACGACCCTAGGGAATCATCCCCACTTATGACAACGTATACGGTGGAGTGTTTAGGGAATGTTGTCGGTGGTGATTTGGTGAAATACTTGAACATCGACACTACAACAATGAAATCACTCACGCAAAAAATGCTTGAAGATGGAAAACCCGTTTGGATGGGTTGCGATGTAGGCAAAATGTTCAGGCGCGATGTTGGTATCTGGGATGCTGCACTTTTTGATTTTGAAGGTGTATACGGAACTGACCTTGGTCTTACCAAGGCGCAGCGTTTGAATTATCACCAAACACTTATGACCCACGCAATGCTATTCACAGGCGTCGATGTGCACGATGGCGTTGCAACCAAGTGGCGAGTTGAAAATTCATGGGGCGAAGACGAAGTTGGCAAAAAGGGTTTTCATGCTATGAACGATTCGTGGTTTGATGAGTACATGTTTGAAGTAGCTATCGAAAAGAAATATCTTTCGCCCGAACTGCTCGCGGCTTGGGATGAAGAACCGACTGTCCTTTCGCCTTGGGATCCGATGGGTTCGCTAGCGAAGTAAATCAATAATTCCAGCAACACCAAGCACCAAACTTACCACGCCATTGAGCGTAAAAAATGTGAGGGCAATTTTTGTCGTGCCCCATTTTTTCACCGTGAGATGTTCGTAAATTAGTAATCCAGCAATTAAAAAGATTGCACAAAGAAAAAGCCAGCCAAACTTTGTCTCAGTTGTGGCAACTCCAAACAGAAGCGCAATACAAATACAGTGTAAGAATTGACTGATGAGCATTGCGGGGCGAACACCAAGCGAGGCAGGCATGCTTTTGAGATTATCTCGTTTATCGCACTCCACATCTTGCAACGCATAAATGATGTCAAAGCCAGCGACCCAGCAAAGCACAGCCCCCGAAAGTAACCAGATTGGCAAGTGTGTTAGAGTATTTGGCTCAATTGCAATTGCCGCAGCAACGGGGCTCATTGCAAGAGATGCACCAAGATAAAGATGGCAAAGCCAAGTGAATCGTTTGAGGAGTGGGTACGCGATGAGTACGAGCAGCACTGGAACAGATAAATACAACGGCAAATAATTTCCCCAACGAATAAAGAGTCCAGCTAAACAGATAAATAGTAAGGCGCTACAAAAGAAATACATACCGGCAACAGTTGGTTCTACTTCTCCAGAAGCAATGACTCGACTCTGGGTTCTTGGGTTGGTGGCATCGAATTTTCTATCTAGAATTCGATTTGCGAGCATCGCTACATTTCGAGCGAAAAACATACAGAGCACGATGAGTGCAAGTTGAAACCCGAACGTGGTCCAGTTTATAGTTCCATCGTGAGTTGCAGCCATAAAAGCACCCAACAAGGCGAAGGGCATAGCAAAAACAGTATGCGAAATCTTGATATCAGTTAGAAGTTTCAACATGGCAGGCTTCATAGTGTGAGCATGATAGAATCTAATCACTATGGCAGCACCTAAGACAGCAATCGTTCCTACAAGATCTGAAGATTACGCCCAGTGGTACCAAGAGGTCATTAAAGCAGCAGACCTTGCCGAAACTTCCCCAGTTCGGGGTTGTATGGTAATTAAGCCATGGGGGTATGGGCTTTGGGAAAACATTCAACAAAACCTTGATGCTCGATTCAAAGCAACTGGGCACAAGAATGCGTATTTCCCACTTTTTATTCCGCTAAGTTTTATGCAACGAGAAGCAGATCACGTCGAGGGCTTTGCAAAAGAATGCGCCGTTGTTACACATCACCGACTCGAACCAGATGCCGATGGTCAGTTGCAACCAGCAGGTGAACTTGAAGAACCTCTCATTGTTCGACCAACCTCGGAAACAATCATCGGCGAAATGTTTAGCAAGTGGATTGAGTCGTATCGTGATTTGCCTCTGCTCATTAACCAATGGGCAAATGTTGTTCGCTGGGAAATGCGTACTCGTTTGTTTTTGCGTACTGCGGAGTTTCTTTGGCAAGAAGGGCACACCGCCCACGCGACCGAACAAGAAGCTGTTGACGAAACCCTGCAAATGCTCGATATATATAAGGAGTTTGCAGAGAACACGATGGCGATGCCAGTCATTACTGGTGCCAAGAGTGAAGGCGAACGATTTCCAGGTGCTGTTGAAACGTATTCCATCGAGGCAATGATGCAAGATGGCAAGGCGCTGCAGTCAGGAACATCACATTTCCTTGGGCAAAACTTCTCCAGAGCACAAGATATTACGTTTCAAAACGACAACAAGGAAGTGGAGTTTGCATGGACCACAAGTTGGGGTGTTTCGACACGTTTGATTGGCGCTTTGATTATGTCGCATGCCGATGACGATGGACTTGTGCTTCCTCCACGCCTTGCTCCTTCGCATATTGTGATTATTCCAATAACATTTAAAGCAGATGACCCAGATGCAATTTTGAATTATTGCCATAAACTTGCAGCAGATTTGGGCGTATTGAATTATCACGGCAGGAATGTAACGGTTGAAATTGATAACCGCGATATTCGCGGCGGTGAAAAAACTTGGGGTTGGGTCAAGAAGGGCATTCCAATTCGACTAGAAGTTGGACCGCGAGATATGGAAAGTGATTCAGTCTTTATGGCTCGCCGCGACAAAGGGCACAAAGAGAAACAGGGCGTTCCACGTGAAGAGTTCATTACAACGGTAACGGACATTCTTGACGAGATACAGCAGGGCTTGTTTGACCGTGCAGTTGCAAGGCGCAATGAAGCAACACAAACAATCGACTCTAAAGAGGATTTTTACAAACACTTTGAAGGTGATGGCAGTGGCTTTGTCTATGCGCACTTCTGTGGAGATCCTGCTGTTGAAGATGAAATCAAAGGCGATTTAAAAGTGACACTTCGTTGTATTCCACTTCATGGTCACGACGAAGAAGGCACTTGCATCTTTACAGGCAAACCGTCAAAACAACGCGTCCTTTGGGCGAAATCATACTAATAACGCCTGTTTTTGAAAAAACTATTATCGGCTCAAGTGGGGAGCGGGTGGCTGTCGATGTCTACTAGCCGCCAATGGTGGGCGGCGGCCCCCTGAAATTCGATTGTTGCGGGAAGAGCAACAATCGTTATTTCTTGATGGGGGGGTTGCAATTGTGGAAGTGCGAGGTAATCTTTGAGTATGCAAAACTACGGTCCGATTCCATTTGCCCTTGCGATTGGTGCAGAACATGTGCCTACTTCGCTACCAGTGCAACAAATTGTAGCTGCGCAAGTTCCAGGTAAAGTTTCATTTGATGGTGTTGAGGTTTCTGATTTGCAACCACTGCAACTTTACGCACGTTCAGCAGACCGTATCGAAGCAGCTACTCGCATAGCAACTGGGCAACATCTAGATATCCAAGCGTAAATTATCCCTAGGATAATTTACGCTAACAAATTTTCGCTGGGTAAGTCGAACCGTAAAACTGCGGTGCCTTTAGGCATGACCATAGTTGCGTTCGTCACGCCAGAGGGGAGTAAGATGGTTGTGCCTAAAGGCGCGTTAACAGGAACGGCGTGTTCAATGCTTGCATCACCTTCGACTACCATAAGCACAACAGGTGTTTCATCAACAACTAATTCTAGTTCGGTATCCGTTGTTGCTTCAATGCGCTCGATTGAAAAGAAGGGCGTATCAACAAAATGCGATGTTAAAAAATCTCCGCTTTGCAGAGGGGGTAGTTGATTGAAAGGAAGTTGCTTTGCAAAAAAGTCTATACATTCCATTGCTTGATCAATATGCATCTCTCTACCAGTTCGTCCCCAATCCCAAACTCGGAAAGTTGTATCGCTAGGTGTTTGCACTTCAGCAACCAGTACTCCAGCCCCGAGTGCGTGACAAGTTCCACTTGGCAAATAATAACATTCGCCTTTTGAAACATTGATTGCATTGAGCAATTCTGGAACGGTGTCGTTTTCTATTGACGCACGAAGCATTTGCTCGGTTGTTCCTTCTTTGAGCCCAACATAAATACATCCCTCTGGAGTGGTTTCAAGAATTATCCAAGCCTCGTTCTTTAGGTGGGATTCTGGGTGGTTTGCTGCATATTCGGGGCTTGGGTGTACTTGTACAGACAGATTGTCGCATGCATCAAGAAATTTAATGAGGAGTGGAAAATGACAGTCGAGTGTTTGCCCTGCAAGCGTTCCATTCGCAATGACACTTTTTCCATCAGGAATTGATTCAGGCAAATCTGCAAGTTCCCATGATTCGCCAATGGAAACATCGGGCGGCAACTTCTTTCTGAATCGTTCAAGCGTTCGTCCACCCCAAACCTTTTCTTTTAATATTGGTTCAAACGTAAGCGGGTAAGGTTCCATCACATCATCATGCCGGTGATTTGCGCTTCAAAGACGAATTTTCCTTCGACGTACCCTTGCGTGTCGCAAACAAAACGCCTCCGTTGAAATTTGCGAATGATAGAAACCACAGCAAGTGTGTCCCCTGGAAGGACCTGACCTCGGAAGGAACACTTGTCGCATCGAGTGAATCCCATAAAGTGGTTGCTTTCTGCATTTTGGTGGTAGAGGATACTACTTATCTGAGCGGCGGATTCAATCATGAGAACGCCAGGGTAAATTGGTCTTCCCGGAATGTGCCCAGCTACCCAAAACTCATCCTCTTTTACTTCTTTTATTCCAACTGCACTTTGATTATCTTCGCTAATCCAGGCAACATAGTTGAGTTGGCGCATGTCGCCTGTCTGTGGATTTAACTCTCCAACCTTCTTTGTGGAAATTGCGATAGCAGAGAGGTCAATAGATTCGATGTCAAGAATATGTTCGATTGCCATGTGTGCGCAGGGTATCAAAGAAATAGACCCAAGCGATACTTGGGTCTTCTTTCTTTATTACATGTAGATTAGATTAGCCGTCGCTGTCACGTAAGCCAAGAACATCTTTGCGAACATCTTGAGCAGCCGCTTTGATGTCTTGCATGGCTTTACGAACACGTGTTCCAGCGGCTTTATTGCCACCTTCGCATTTAGCCATATCATCAGTTACATCGTTCACAAGTTGTACTAGTCGGTCGTATGATTCCATAGTCGGTGCCTCCAAAGCGTTGTACTAGGTAGTTCCTAGGTGTGTGGTTTTGGGGCACTTTTAGATGCCCCTCAATTGCGTTTCAATGCATTCTTTATCGGCAGATAGCGCTTTGCAACCCCCTAATTGCAGAAAAAACCTAAAAATCAGCAATCCTTTAGGTATATGTTAGGGTTTTAGACCCGTAACTCGGCAATTTCGATGGTTGAACTGCTGTACCTCTGCTGAATAGGTTCAGCAATTTGATGGCAGAATTCGCCCACTTGTTCAGTTGCTCGACCAATAAAACCGCTTGGATCGGTAGCCATGCCGAGATCGATACCTTTAAACATAGGTTCACGTGCGAGTCGTTCGAGCAGATCGTTTGAAGAGCCTTCTTCCTTTATCAGCCTAGCAACCTCGATAGCGTGGGTTCGTACAATCTCGTGAGCGTCTTGTCTATCAGCACCGTTGCGAACTGCCTCCATCATGAGGCGTTCAGTAGCGAGGAATGGCATTTCTTGCTTGAGGTTTGCAGATACCCTAGCTGTATGCACTATGAGCCCTGCTGTCACATTGTTGACAACATCAAGTAAGCCATCAAGAGCGAGAAAAGCCTCTGGCAGAACAAGCCGCCTGTTTGCTGAATCGTCCAGAGTGCGTTCCATCCACTGTACAGATGCAGTTTGAAGAGCATTGGGTGGCATGTTCATAACAAACCGTGCCAGCGCGCAGACACGTTCGCAGCGCATTGGATTGCGTTTATATGCCATGGCGGAAGAACCTATCTGTTTTTGCTCAAATGGCTCCTCAAGTTCACCTCGATTTGCAAGAAGGCGCAAATCGGTTGCGAATTTGTGTGCTGTAGCAGCAACAGCGGCTATAGACGAGAGGATTTGTGCATCAACGATACGTGGGTATGTTTGACCTGTGACCGAAAGCCGTTTTTCTGGGTTCCAGCCCATTTTTTCAGTGACAAGTTTGTCGAGTTTGAGCACTTTGTTGTGGTCGCCGTCAAACAAATCAAGAAACGATGCTTGGGTACCTGTTGCGCCTCGAACACCACGAAAGCGGAGTGTCGAAAGGCGAAACTCAAGGTCTTCCAATGTAAGTGCAAATTCCTGCGCCCACAGTGTTGCACGTTTACCAACAGTCGTCGGTTGAGCAGGTTGGTAGTGTGTAAAACCGAGTGTTGGAAGGTCGCTATATTTTTTTGCAAATGCTGCTAAGTTCGTAATCACGTTTGCGAGTTTTTTCGCAATGAGTTGTGTGGCATCCCGTAGTTGTAACATTTCGGTATTGCAATTAACGAATTGGCTTGTTGCTCCAAGGTGGATGATTGGTCTCGCAGTTGGTGCGATATCACCAAGTGTGTGTACATGTGCCATTACGTCATGCCTAAGCTCTTTTTCGTATTTCCCAGCAGCAATAAAATCAATGTTATCGAGATGCTCACGGAGTTCTTCGATTTGAGAGTCGCTGATGTCTAAACCGAGTTCTTGCTCAGATTCAGCAAGAGCAAGCCATAATCGTCTCCAAGTACCTATTTTGCGTCTTGAAGACCATATTTCCTGCATCTGTGGGGATGCATAACGTCCGGAAAGGGGTGATTGATATCCAGAATGCTCATCCATATTTGTATTGTACCCGCAACGGGTAAACCCAACGTTTTATGTCTGGCATAAAGTGGGGGTGTAAGATGCGGTGATGGCTTGGGCAACAGTTTTAGGTATACCAGCGATGGTATACGTGATGAGTATGACAATGCTTATGTTTTTGGTGGATGA
The DNA here is from genome assembly GCA_018657585.1 of Phycisphaerae bacterium. Lineage (GTDB taxonomy): Bacteria > Planctomycetota > Phycisphaerae > Phycisphaerales > SM1A02. The sequence goes on along the minus strand of JABHWX010000001.1, from coordinate 12,704 downwards.
AAAACCGCAGAATCCATTATTGCTTGTCGGTGCTGGGCTTCTTACTGCGGGCATTTATATCTTTCATCGCTCATCAATTCAAGAAATCGAGCCGATGCAATGCAGGCATCTGCTTGCAATACGCCACAAGAGGTTGTTACAACCCATTGCTTTTATCCTCTTCATGAGTGCAGTTGTAGTGTTTGGATTGCACCATCCTCTAGCGACACTACTCGTATTTGGTTCCCTTGCAGGGATTGTTGTATACGGAAGAAAAACGCTCACAAAACCTCTTCGCACATTCCTATTTCTGAAACCACCAGCGGTCGGAATTGCAATCACTTTGTTTGCTTGGGCACTGAATGATTTTTCGAACTCCGTTTTGACTATCGTTGCGTTCTCATTTGTTTGTAGTGCAGACGCATTTGTTTGTGATTTGGCTGATCGCGAATTCGATTCCGCAACCGGCTGCTTAACACTCGCTGCAACGTTTGGAGATCGTTGGACATGGTGCGTTTCAGGAATCCTCTATGTTATTGCCGCAATAGAATTTCAATCAACAATTGGTTTACTGTTCCTTATGCTGTTTCCGATTCCGTTATTTGTAACAAAGTGGACACGAACAGCTGTGGATGTCAGACCATTCCTCGTTCTCCTGATAGCATGGTCATTATGAATGCCACAGATTGGGTAATTGCGATCGCACTTTCATACTTTGCTGGAAGTATTCCTTTTGGTGTACTTATTGCAAAAACAAAAGGTGTCAGTATTCGTGAACATGGGTCAAAAAATATTGGCGCAACAAATGTGGGTCGAGTTCTTGGTAGAAATTATGGGTTGATTTGTTTTTTTCTTGACGTACTAAAAGGCGCAATTCCAGTGCTTGTAGTTGGCTACTACGCCGAGTTATTCGGAAAACCAATTGATGAAATGTCAACAAACGCAATGTTGCTTTGGATTGGTGTTGCACTTTCGGCGCTTCTAGGGCACATGTATTCGCCATGGCTCAAGTTCGGTGGTGGCAAGGGTGTTGCAACAACATTTGGTGGAATGGTTGCATTGTGGCCACTTCTTACAATCCCTGTTCTTATTGCCTTTGTCGCTTGGCTCATTACACTTAAAGGTTCAAAAATGATCTCACTTGCAAGTCTTGTAGCATCACTTGCATTATTTGGTGATGCATTTGTACAGGTTTTTCTCGAGTCAACTTTTAGCCACGCATGGCCCCTTCTTGCTGTGACAGGTATCATTGCTTCCATGGTTTTTTGGAAACACCGTTCGAACATTGGCAGAATTATGTGCGGCGAAGAACCAAAAGTTGGCTCTACTGCTTCAAAAACGGTATAGCGCTAGCGATGACATCACTTGGGGGGATGTTATCTATGTCGCATCTTTCTGGGTTGCTATCTGCAACAAGATTTTCAGGCAAAAAAGGATCTGCAAGAAGCGAAATGTCATTTGCGGAATCATATTTTGTCCAACGGTAATCTGTCGGACCGTATAGCGTGATGACTGGAGTGCCGGTGGCAACAGCAAGGTGCCTTGGTCCAGTGTCGTTTGTAATCATCAAATCTGCGCATGCAATAATAGAAGGAAGCGAACCCAGCGAAATCCCCGATTGTGTTAAGTTGTGTACGGTTGTGTTTGCTTCTTTGACAACTTCTTGAACAAGTTCAAATTCATCAGGAGATCCAATACAAACGCAGGTCGCCCCTGTTTTAGAAAGCGAATCGGCAACTTGAGCAAAATATTTTGGCGCCCATCGCTTTTTATCTTTGCTTGCGCCTGCGACTAGAAGAACAATTGGATGATCGTATGTTTGTAATACTTCGGGCTCTGGTCCAACTGGACCAAGTGATGGGATTGCATTAGTTTCCTGCATCCCAAAAGCTTCGTTTGCGAGGTGTAAATAATATGCAGTTGTTGGAGTTGGTTTTTTGTATTTTTTTACAAGTATGCTTTCAGTTAATAACCAAGTTCTCCAATTCCGTTTGTAGCCAATGCGTTTTTTAATCTTTGCGAATCGGGCAATGAGCGCAGCGCGAATGCTATTTGGCAAAAGAATAATGGCATCTGCTTCTACCTCTGAGAGTTTTCTGCTAGCGGCAAAGATAGAAGACTTCATGTCGAGAGGGAGTACATTGTCAAATTCCTCAACGTTGTCAAGAAGAGGGGCGAGATGTGGTCTGATGACAGCGGTAATGGTTGCTTCAGGATATGCATCCCTTGCCATTTTCCAGACACAAGATGCCATGACCACGTCACCTACCCAAGAGGGCATAAGAATTGCGAGGTGTTTGATGTCTTGCGGGAGTGGCATTCCCTGTATTCTACGTTGGTGAGAAAAGCAGTATTCCTAGATCGAGACGGAACTATCATTGATAATCAAGGTGACTTGGGTGACCCTGCGGGCGTACATATCATAGATGGTGCTGGAGAGGCGATTAAAAAACTCGCCGATGCCGGTTGGTTGCTCATAGTCGTGACAAATCAAGCTGGGGTGGCGCGAGGCGTCTTTACAGAAAAAGATATTCAACTAGTACATGACCACATCGATACTCTGGTCGGCCCAATCGAGAGATACTACTATTGTTGCCACCATGAGGAGGGTATTTTGGAAGAATGGCGTGGAAGCCATCCGTGGAGAAAACCATCGCCGGGAATGCTTGAACAGGCAATAGAAGACTTTAACATTGACGTCAAAACCAGTTGGATGGTTGGTGATACAGCACGCGATATACAAGCTGGAATTTCCGCTAATTGTAAAACGATTTGGCTTACGAACCCCGGAAGAGTTTCAGATGAAACGGTTCCGACATTGTATTGCCCTTCGCTTGCAGAAGCTGCACTGTTTATTTTGGCGGAAGAACAAGTGAGTTAATCCCCAAAGCACGTCCGCACAGCTCTTGCTGCGCGGATGAATCGGTGATTGTTTGGCACAAGCCGCTGCTTGCCTGCGGCCTCAAGGATATTTTTTGCTTCCATGTGTCCATTACTTAACGCCACCATTTTGTTGAACTTGCCATCGAGCGCTAATTCAAATGCTGCAGTTGCAAACGTTGTAGCAACAACACGATCGGTAGCGGCTGGTTCCCCACCCCGTTGAATATGGCCAAGAGTTGTTGTACGGGTTTCGATGCCTGTCTGTTTTTCGATTGCATGTGCAACATGTTGCCCAATGCCACCAAGGCGGATTGGGTCTGGACTATTGTCAATATGTTTGGATACGATTTGTTTACCATCAATGGTTCTAGCGCCTTCTGCACAGGCAATGATGGAAAAACCGCTTCTTTCGTTTTTTCTTCCATCAACGAAATTGCAAACAGTTTGAATGTCAAATGGAATTTCTGGAATGAGAATAACATCCGAACCAGAAGCAAGACCACTCGCGAGTGTGAGCCAACCAGAATTTCGTCCCATGAGTTCGCACACCATAACTCGATGGTGACTATCTCCAGTTGAGTGCAATCGATCGAGCGCCATAGTTCCTATTCGAGTTGCGGTAGTAAATCCAATCGTTAGGTCAGTACCATAAATGTCGTTGTCAATAGTTTTTGGAATACCCATGCAATGCAAGCCTGCTTCAACAAGCGGCTTGGTGCAGGTGAACGTGCCATCCCCACCAATGACGAAAAGAACGTCTATGCCATGTTCTTCCACCGTTGCCATACAACGATCAACAGCATTTGTGTAGATTGGATTACCCTCTTCGTCGTTGCCTTCATAGTATTTTTCTGGCGAGCATTTATTATTTGTTCCAAGAATTGTGCCGCCACGGGTGAGAATGCCAGATAGTTCGTCAATACCTAGGGTTTGAACCCGATTTTCAATAAGTCCCTGATAGCCGTCCCTGATCCCGACAACTTCTATCCCATGATGAAATAAAGCTGCTTTCCCCAATCCTCGAATAGCCGCATTGAGCCCAGGGCAGTCGCCGCCACCTGTGAGAATTCCAATTCGTTTCATAGATGTTGCCATATTCTTGCAAGCCCTTGTTTCAAAGATATCAGAACCAAGTTACCATCCTACCTAACTATGAGTGAACAAAAAGTACAACAGCAGGATGAATCCCAACTTGTTGCCGCTAGGCGAGCAAAAATGGGTCGTTGGGTCGATGATTATGGCGTGTATCCTTGGGGTAATCGAGTTGATGGGCTCGTATCACTAGCTCATGCTCGAAGCCAGTTTGATCAGACCGCGCACGAGGCATTCAAGGAAGATGCTACAAACGATGCAAGACCAGTGGTTAAGGTTGCTGGACGTTGCATCCAGCACCGAGCAATGGGAAAGCTGACATTTCTAGTAATTCGCGATGATAGTGGTGATCTACAAATCAGTTGCTCCAAAGCAGCGATGCCTATTGAACAGTTCAAGGTTGCGAGCAAACTTGATTACGGCGACATTGTTGTGGCAGAAGGCAAGATGGGGATGACTAACAAAGGGGAGATTTGTGTATGGGCAGATTCCTTTGAACTAGCATGCAAATCGCTAGCCCCTCCACCTGAAAAATTCCACGGATTGAGTAATGCAGAACTTCGATATCGACAACGGTACGTAGATATGTACACCAACGAAGAAACTATAAAAACATTTAAAACAAGATCGTTGATAGTCTCGACTATCAGAAAGTTTATGCACGACGAAGGCTATCTGGAAGTTGAAACTCCGATGATGCAATCTATTGTAGGTGGCGCAGCGGCGCGCCCATTTGAAACGCATCACAATGCTCTTGGTATTCCGCTCTTTTTGCGTATTGCACCTGAACTGTATCTGAAGCGACTACTTGTTGGTGGAATGCGAAAAGTTTTTGAAATAAATCGAAACTTTAGGAACGAAGGAATTTCAAAACGTCACAACCCAGAGTTTACGATGCTTGAGTCGTATCAAGCATTCGGAGATTGCGAAACGATGTTGGAATTGACAGAGGGCATGATTCGTGCATCTGCAAATGCAGTAGGAGATGCTAGTGCTATCGAAATTGGTGATTACGTCATTAATTACTCAAAGCCCTTTGATAGAGTGAAATACGGTGATTTATTTAAAAAAGCACTCGGATGTTCGATGTCGGATGAAAATGGAGTCCGTGCAAAGGCAAGCGAACTTGGCTTTGGTGATGCTGAAACAAAAAACCACTGGTTACTCGCAAGCGAATTGTTCGACGGGCACGCTGAGTCAACACTTGATGCAAGTCGCCCAACATTTGTCACAGATTTTCCAAGTGCAATTTCACCACTCACTCGGCCCCACGCAGATGATGACACATTATCGCACCGTTGGGAATTATTTGTTGCTGATATGGAAATAGCCAATGCATACACCGAGCTGAATGACCCAGACCTACAGTTACAACGATTTACCGAACAACTTGACGGGGCAGATGATGAAGTAAATGCGTTCCGATCACTCGACAAAGATTTCATTCACGCTCTGCGTGTAGGCATGCCTCCTGCAGGTGGGCTTGGTCTAGGGATAGATAGATTAGTTATGTTACTTACCGGAATGGAATCAATTCGTGATGTCATTCTCTTTCCATTGATGCGCCCAGAGGAGCAAGAAACTGATGCTACATAAATTTGCTGTTGCTTTTGTAACACTATTCATTTTTTGGGGTTGCGCTAAAAACGAAGAGCCTGTTGTCCAAGAAGGATGGCAAATTCAAGAGGACAGTTGGTACAGCGTGACAATTGATGGGGTGAAATCTGGTTGGGCACACGATACTACTGAGATTGATGGTGCGACTAAAAATGTTAAATCTAGTAAAACGCAAAATATGACGCTTTCTCGGGGAGGAATAGAAATATCAATCGTTGTGACTTCTGTGTTCCTTGAAACAGACGATGGAAAACCAATTTCTGTAGTTTCTTCGCAAGAAGCTATGGGGCAAGTGCAAGAAACTACATGGTTATTCGGATCAGATTCTATCGAAATGACCACATCTGCAGGGGGGACTCCCATTGTTAAAGAGGTTCCTTTGCCTTTGGAATCTTGGTTAACCCCAAACGCACTTCGAAAAATGTTCAAGCAAAAAATTAAAGATGGCAATCCAGTTTTTACATTTCAAACGATGTCGCCTGAATTGGGGCCAAGTCTTATTACTGTGGTGATGACAAAAATAGGTGAAGAGACCCGAGATATACTGGGCAAAGAGACGAACGTGACCATATGGGAGTCTGTAAACGACAAAATGCCAATCGGCAGTACAGAAGTTTATACAATCGATGGGGCGAACGTTGGGACTTCGATTGCCGCAGCATTTGGTGCAATTGTGAATACGTTAATGGATAAACACGATGCCCTTTCCCCGCTGAATGAAGTTCCTGAACTTATGGTGAGTTTGTTTGTAGAACCGAATAAAAAAATTGACAATTCAAAAAAACGTCTTTCATTGAAAATAAAAAGCAAAGACGGAAGTGCTGTAGACCTTCCTTCTGCGGGATATCAAACCGCATCTAGAAATGATGATGGAACAGCAATCCTTATTATTGATTTGCATAAACCGTCAGCTGCAACTGAAATAGAGTTGAATGATGAAAGTTACCTTGCAGACACGGCAATTTGCGATGGTTCAGATGAAGCTGTTCGTGTAATTGCACATGACACGATTTCTGCGATGCCAAAGAATTCAACAAAGGCAGATCAGGCACTGGCGCTTCGAGCAACGGTCTACGACTATATTGATGAAAAGGGCATGTCGACAGCGTTTGGTTCAGCGTCACAAACAGCTAGAGATAAAAAAGGAGATTGCAGTGAACACGCCGTTCTTCTCTGTGGTTTGTTGCGTGCAGCAGGTATTCCATCGCGTGGCGTGATGGGAATGGTCTACATCCCAAATTACAATAGCCCTAATGGTGTATTTGGTTGGCACATGTGGACCCAAGCACTTATTGATGGAGAGTGGATAGACCTTGATGCAACCTTGCTGGTGCCGTTTACTGTGGGACATGTTGCAACTGTGACTTCTAGCCTATCTGATGAAGGGATGGCTGCAGAGATGGCTGCAATTATGTCAACTATTGGTAACCTTGAAGTTGAAGTGGTGGAAGAAGACGAACAATAAATGCAATTGCCTCCGTTGCCACCAAGGCCTATCGATGGTCATAAAGGAACGTTTGGTAGCGTTTGTATTATTGGTGGGCAAAGAAGCGAAGACGGCTTAGTAATGATAGGCGCGCCAGCCCTGGCTGGGAATTCAGCGATGCGAAGTGGGTGTGGTAAAACAATGCTAGCAATGCCACAACAAGTGTTGCAAGCAGGATTAGAACTTGCACCTACAGCGACAGGAATCGAATTGCCAGTTGATGAAGTTGGCAGATTGATTCCAAGCTCGGCGATTGAAGCAATTGATAAACACGCAAGTGCTTGCAGGTGCCTTGTCATAGGTCCAGGTTTTGGTTGCGATTGGCCTCAACAACAAATTATTGCAACCCTGTTATCACGTGAAGATAGACCAATAGTTCTCGATGCAGACGGTTTGAATGCTTTGGCAGCGCTTCCCTCTGGACAACTTGAATTACGAGCACCAACAATAATGACACCCCATATTGGGGAATATAAAAGGCTTGCAAAAATAGCAGGTATCGAAAGCGAATCGGCTGAAGAACTTGCACAAGCATTTGGCTGTGTTGTTGTGTTGAAAAGCAACACAACGGAGGTCTCTGATGGTGTTCGTTCTGTTGTCAAAGAGGAAGGTGGGGTAGAACTGGCAACGGGTGGAACCGGAGATGTATTAAGTGGAATTATTGCTGGAACGCTTGTTCAGTTTGGAATAGATTGCGTATCGCATTTATTTGAAGCAGCAATTTTAGGTGTACACATTCACGGCATGGCGGGTCGAGATTTTGCAAGGCAACATGGGGCATCTGGAATGATTGCTACAGATTTGCTTGCACGTGTTCCAGATGCGATTTCAGCCATTCGCGACAATGGTGCCTAGTGACTAGCGCCATCAGTTACACTATACAAATGACAAGTACAAAAGTATCGGAAATGACAGGACAAGGGTTTGTTCACGGTGTTTATTCATTAGTAAACCCTCAAGTTGGAACCACTAGAAATGGCGATCCTTTTTTGAAGTGTTTATTTCGCGATTCGACAGGCGAAGCAATTGGTCGGCAATGGCGATTTGATCCATCTTCGATGCAAGAAATTACTGCGACAGGGTTTGTTCGTATTGAAGGCGAACAAGAAATGTACCAAGACAAATTGCAAATCAAGGTCCGAGAAATTTGGGCGCATGCTCCTTCTTCCGAGGAGTTGGTGGAGTTACTTCCAAGTACACGAAAAGACATTGATGAAATGTTTTCCGAACTCACAGCGCTAGTTCAATCTCTAGAACATCCAGCAGCGAAGGCGCTTGCCTCTGCCTACCTTGACGATAAAAAGATGATGAAGGACTTTAAGGTAGCTCCTGCAGCAATGACAATTCATCATGCCTGGATAGGTGGGTTGCTTGAGCACACGTTACAACTTATGAAACTGGCTGATGGAATGCTCCCGAATTACCCTCGATTGAGTAGGGACATTATTCTCATTGGACTTTTCATTCATGATTTGGGCAAGGTCGAGGAACTTCGTTGGGATCGAGGGTTCGAATACACCCGTGAGGGCAACTTGATTGGGCACATAGCTCGGGGAGCAATGTGGCTCGAAGAAAAAGCAAAAGTTGCAGAGGAAAATCTAGGTGAGCCATTGCCAGATGGATTTATCACAGTGATGCAACACATCGTGTTGAGCCACCATGGACTGCTCGAACATGGTGCTGCAAAATTACCATCAACCCCAGAGGCAATTTTTGTATCGCAACTCGATAACCTAGACGCACACACCCAAACAGCGCTCGATAGTGCAAGACCTTGGGTGAAAACAGCAGTTGGCGATGAAGCATTTACAGAACGTTTGTGGTCATTAAATACAAAGTTGTACAGGCGCGACCCACTCAAATCATCTTAAAGCGAAAATATCTAAATTTATCGACTGAATTGAAACATTTAAATTGGTGATTTGAAGATAGCATGGGAACCTTGCTAATTTGGGCTATCCCAAATTAGATTAGCGGTGCATTGCGGTCGTAATCACTCGGCACGAGAAGTAAGAGTGCATCTTCTATGGATAATATTTTGTCTGAAGGCGGGTTGAATTGATGTTCACCATTTAGAGATCGCACAGACATGACAACACCGCTGCGGTGCTTATGTATTGCCAATTCATCTAAAGTTTTGCCTTCAACTTCTGGGTGTGCACCCAAATTAACTTCAATCATCGTGTGTTCTCCACGGCAAGCAATTTGTGTAAAGAATTCATGTAGGTGTGGCGATGTCAACAATGATGCTAGTAAGTTAGCAGCGGATTCTCCAGGCACAACAACATCGTTTGCGCCAGCTCGTTCAAGCCACTGCCTTGAGTTTTCGTGTTCGCCTCTACTAATGATTCGTAAATTATTATTTAATTCTCTTGCAACCATACAAACGAAGACATTTGAGGAATCTTCAGGCATTGTAGAAATTAGTCCGAGAGCCTTATTGATTTTAGCATGTTGTAGCGGCTTGTCACTGCAAGTTACGTCGGCCTCAATAACAAGAAACCCGTCATCACTTGCTTCTTGAGCAATCTCTGGATTACTCTCAATGACAACGATATCCAACTTTGATTTAATTAGTTCTTCTGCAGTTCTTCTTCCAACATGACCGTATCCGCAAATGACTATGTGATTTTTAAATGTTTCAAGTGCTTGTTTCATTTTTCTTTGTTCCCATTGTCTATACATATCCTTGCCGTGAATTAATCCTTGCATAATACTGAAGCCGTAAAGTACAGCTCCAAGTCCAATCGTGATAACAATCATGCCCCAAATTTTTTGCCCAATTGTAAGTTCCTCAAGGTTCCCAACAGTAGAAACAAGATTGAGTGTATCCCATAAACCCTCAATAATTTGATTCTTTAGATGGCCTTCATATCTTCCTGTGAGAACAAATCCAATTGTCGAGACAATAACTACACTAAGCAATATGCTTGTGGCAAGGATGAATTTCCTGCGCAGTCGATGGTGCTGGTCTTTAATGATTCGTTCGGGTTGAATGGTGTATCGAGGCATAACTGTGAGATTTCGTTCCTAAAGTGTAAAAATAGGCGACAAACCAGCAAAATCTAAGGAATAGTTGGCTTTATATCACTTTTTGCTGGAACCGTGTCAAGCCACCCCAACGAATAGCGTATTAGAGATTAGGGCGACTATTTTTTGCGTGCGTGCGTAGGATAAGCGTTTTAAATATGTATCATTTTAGGAGATAGGAGTATGACAACGATGATTCCAATTTTACTTAGTGCAATATGTACTTCGGGTCCAGTTATCGCACCGTCGTCGCAAGATAGGTTGCCAAGAGAAATGGTTCCAATTGTTACGGTTGACAATCTACAGTATTCATCGCTTTTTAAGCAAGATGAAAAACGTGAAATTGCAGGTCAAGCACCTGCTTTTGCTGTTCCAACAAAAACATCAATTACCCCAGCAACGAATGGTATTTGGGAACGCGTGGACATTGATACGCAGCGATGGACATTGCGAGTTTCATGTGAGAATGCACTTTCTATGAATGTTGGTTTTGGTAGGTACAACATGCCATCAAGTGGTTCTATGGAAATCACTGATTCTACTCGTGATTTTAGAATTCGTTCGTTTACTGCTGATGACAATAAAACACACGGTCAGTTGTGGACACCAGTCGTTCCGGGAAACGAAGCAATTATTGAAATCGTTGTAGACAACGATCAAAAAGTATTTGTTGTGAAGGGGATTGAACTTACTTCTATTAACTCGGGCTATCGATGGGTGCAAGATGCATCTGGTCGTGGATCTTCCGAGTCTTGCAACATTGACGTTGTGTGTTCAGAAGGAGACGCATGGTGGGATGAAATTCCTTCCGTTGGTGTTTACACGTTGAATGGATACTTGACTTGTACTGGTGTGATGATGAACAATACTGCACAAGATCAAACTCCATACTTCCTTACGGCAAACCATTGTGGTGTTACTCCAAGTAGCGATTCATCAATCGTTGTGTATTGGAATCACCAAAACAGTTACTGTCGAGTTCCAGGAAGTAATGACAGTGGCGGTAACGGTAACGGTACTTTTAATCAATTTACGAGCGGCTCAACAATGCGAGCAACACGTTCGTACAGCGATTTTACATTAACAGAATTGTCATCTAATCCTAGTGCTGCGTATGGAGTTACATATTCTGGTTGGTCGCGAGCAAGTTCAGCATCACTTGGTTCTGGTATTCACCATCCAGAAGCAGCTGAAAAACGGATTTCATTCCCAGATACTGTTCAAGCGAGCGGTGAATACTGGGACGTGAACTGGGGCGAAGGGCGAACAGCGCCCGGCTCATCTGGTTCACCCTTGTACGACGGAAACCACCGAGTTATTGGTCAACTTTGCTGTGGTTCATCGTATTGTCCAAACGATTTAAACGACTACTACGGACGTTCTCTCAATCTCTCATGGAGTGGTGGAAATGCAAATAGTTTGAGTTCATGGCTTGACCCAGCAGGAACAGACGCTCAAGCAATCGATACGCTTGTTCCAGGCGGTGGTGGAGATCCAGAAGGCGCATGTTGCGTTGGCACAAGTTGTACATACGGAACCGAAGCAAACTGTAACGCTATTGGTGGTACATATCAGGGTGACTATGTTTCATGCTCAACCTCTCCTTGCGCTGCTGTAGTTGGTGCTTGTTGCTTTGGCACATCTTGTTTTGAAGTATCTGAAGCACAATGTGCTTCCAGTGGAGGTGCTTGGATTGGTGATAACACAACCTGTGGCACTGATACTTGTGGTTCACCATCAACTTGCGAAGCAGACATTGACGGCGATGGCAGCGTTGATGTAAGTGATGTTCTTGTAATGGTAAGTGTTTGGGGCACTAATGATGCTGATGCAGACATAAATGGCGATGGTACTGTTAGTGTTGCTGATCTTCTTATTGTTATAGATAGTTGGGGACCATGTGAAGGTGGTGGCGATCCAACAGGTGCTTGCTGTGTTAGTGCAAATTGCACAATAGCGACCGAGGCGAACTGTTCTGCTGCAGGTGGTACCTACAACGGTGACAACTCTTCATGTGCTGGTGACCCATGTGGTGGCGGTGGTGGATGTGAAGCCGGATGGACTGAAGATTGCCAAGGCACTTGCTTCCCAGACTACGTCTATGAATCATGGGTTGGTGATGGCTATTGCGATGATGGCCAGTATCAACATGATACAGAGTGGATATATTTGGATTGCGTGGAATTTGGATATGACATGGGTGACTGCGCCGAACCGGTAGATTTGCCTGTGAATTTAGGCGCATGTTGTATAGGAAATCTAGCTTCTTGCGATGAAAGAGTGTGCCAAGATCTAACATACACTGATTGCATTGCTCTTGATGGTCAATACGTCGGCGAAAATACTCAATGCCAAACAGAGACTTGTTTATGTCCGCCTGGCCAAATAGCGGACTGTAATGGAAATTGCTTCCCAATTTATTACCTAGACGATGGCCTTTGCCATGAGGGTCAGGGTTTTCCGGCTAATGGTGATGATGCGAATTCATATTACTTATCACTTGAGTGCTTTGAGTTGGCATGCGATGGAGGCGATTGCAGTGGCATTTGTGGAGGTGCTTGCTGTTTAGGTGGGGAGTGTATGGACGATTTTTCCAGTGAAGGATGCGCAGAGAAGG
>JABHWX010000046.1 GCA_018657585.1 Phycisphaerae bacterium | reverse complement strand
GCCACGATTCTCCAGTTCTTCTGTAAGTTTCTTGCGATCCCACTGCTCAAGCGTACCTGTAATGACAAATATCTTGCCATCAAATACTAAATCCACTGAGGATGCTTGGACACTCTCGAGAACTACGCCAACTTCTTGCAACCTTTCGAATAATTCAATCCCCTGCTCGCTGTGAATTGCTTTAAATAACGTTTCTGCAGTAATCAAGCCAAAATCATCCAATGCAATAAAGTCTTCAAGAGTTGCTCCTTGCAATGCGCCCAAATCTGAAAACTCTTTTGCAATTGTTCTTGCTGTCGCGCGGCCTACCAACCGAATTCCAACTCCTGAAAGCACACGTGCAAAACCTCGCGTTTTGCTTTCATAAATTGCATCGACGAGAGCGTCTGCAGATTTTTTTGCAAACCCTTCTAGTGGCAACAAATCTGCAGGAGTCAATTTGTACAAATCTGCAAAATGTTTTACAAGACCAGCCTCAAAAAGTTGATCGACAACTTTCTCGCCGAGTCCATCAATATTCATTTGATCGCGAGCTGCAAACCATTTAACTTTTTCGCAAAACTGTGCGGGACATTCGGGATTAACGCAGTACAGTTTTGGTCCTTCCTTCTCAACTGGTCCATCGCAGACTGGGCAATATGCAGGTGGTTCAATTGGAACTTGAGAACCATCACGTTCGCTTTCTCTTACACCAACAACTTGGGGAATAATTTCTCCTGCCTTTTCTACAATGACTGAATCACCAATTCGTATATCTTTCCTGTGAATTTCATCGATATTATGAAGGGTTGCATGTTTTACAGTTGTCCCTGCAAGTTGAATAGGCTCCATAGTCGCCCGCGGTGTTAACGTTCCGTTCTTTCCTACTGGCCAATCGACTGCAAGCAAAGTTGTCACGCCTTGTTCTGCAGGATATTTATAAGCAATGCACCACCTTGGAGATTTGCTCGTTGCGCCAAGTAATTCTTGCGCCTCAAATGAATCCACCCTAACAACCATCCCATCAACACCAAAGCCAAGTTTATTGCGTTCCTTATCGAAAGACTCAACCACACCGGTCATCTCTTGCGCATTTGCACAACTTGTCAGTTGATTTGATGTTGGGATACCAAGCGATTGAATGGCTGAAACGAACTCTGTCCAAGTTAGCGGCATTGCATCCCATTGCACTTCGCCTTTTCCATGTGCTAAAAATGCCAATTTTCGTTTGGCAACTATTTTCGGATCAAGGCTCTTCAATGTTCCAGCAGTTGCATTCCTTGCGTTAGCAAAAAGTTGCACGCCTTCTATTTCACGCTGCACATTTATCTCATCAAAACTTGTATTCGGCATAAATATTTCACCGCGTACTTCAAGTATTGCTGGAGCATCGCCTCGCAACGTTAATGGGATAGAACGAATCGTTTTAGCTTGCGCTGTTACATCGTCTCCACTCTCACCGTCTCCACGGGTTACTGCGGTTATTAATTCGCCATTTTCATACCGCAATGAAATAGCAACACCATCAATTTTAGGGTCACATGTACAAACAGTGCCATCCGTTAACTTTTCGTACCAATGTTTTAAATCTTTAATGGTGTAAGTGTTGTCGATTGATTGCATCGGGACGGTATGCTTCAACGAATTGAATGCATCAATCGGTTCGCCACCAACTCGCTGAGTCGGGCTAGAACTATCTGCCCATTGCGGATGCTCTGATTCGAGCAATCCAAGTTCAACAAGCAAATCGTCGTACTCTCGATCGCTCATCGTAGGGCTAGCATCGACGTAGTAATCTAAATTAGCTCGATTGAGCAAATCACGGAGTTCTATAATTCGTTCTCTAGCAGACATTATGTAGAGGATAATGCCCTTCTGGCAAGTGTGCCGATAATGAGCCAAGTGAACTTGCGACGTATTTCCATCTTCTGCACTCTTGCTATCGCATCATTTGCATTTGGGGACTTACAAAATGAAGTACGTAAAATCGTTTCGCGGACAGATCTCCATAAGGGAAATGCAGGAATCTACATCATTGACACTTCGACTGGTGAAGCAATCGTTGATATAGATGCTAACGATGGGATGATTCCTGCAAGTAATCAAAAACTTCTGACTTCTGGGGCGGCGCTTCACATACTTGGATCTGATTTTGCATACCGAACCCAGCTTTTTTATCATGAGGACGACCTCATACTCGTAGGAGATGGCGATCCAACCTTCGGAGACATGGAACTTGCAGGTCTCACTGATTGGGGGACAGAGCGCCAGATGCTCGCAGAGGAAATCAAGCCATGGGTCAAGGCCGTTTTCGATACAGGCGTAAAGGAAATCGAAACTTTATGGGTTGACGATCGTATTTTTGATCAAAATTTCATTCACCCCTCCTGGCCTTCAGATCAAATAAATAACTGGTATTGCGCTCAGGTTTCGGGATTAAATTACCACTTGAATGTCTTTCACTTTTTCCCTTACCCAAACAAAGGAACCACTGCCAGTCTTGGAAGTTATACGCCTGTGATGCCTTGGGTAACAATCAACAACAGAACATCGTCTAAAACGGGCAAAGGCAACAAATCCTCATTCTGGGTTGCTCGATCCCCTAACTCAAACAAAATTACAACTCGCGGCAATGTAAAATCAAAGCACACCGTTCCAGTAAAAGTTGCATTCCACGATCCTGCAATAGTATTAGGCGAAACACTTGCAGCAACATTGCGTCTCAACGGTATCTCTGTTGGCGAAGTTAAGCGAGTGCCTGAGACGAACCAAGCATCTACGGAATATCTAGGATCAGGGGCGGAACTTCTATTTCTTCGAGAAACACCAATTGCTCATGTGCTAAAACGCAGTAACCGCGACAGCCACAACTTGTATGCAGAGTCTTTGTTAAAAAGACTCTCGGCATCTGCAACCGGTCGATCGGGAACATTTGATGAGGGGGCCAAAGCTGTTGCAAATATAGTTGCACAACGTCTAGGTTCGGTTCAACGGGGGCTATCGCCATCGGACGGTTCAGGAATGAGTCGAAAAAACAGCGTGAGTCCAAAGACGCTTGCTCGTTGGCTCGCTTCGTTTCAACTTAGTGAACCAGTGGGGAAAACATTTCTGGAATCACTTGCAACTCCTGGCAACGGCACACTTCGTACTCGTTTCAAGAAACTGCCCTTGGAAGGCGTAACCGTTCATGCCAAAAGTGGGTACATACTTGGAGTCAGTTCTTTGAGTGGGTACATTGTCTTCGATAATGGGAGAGAGCCGATAGCGTTTAGCATCATTGTGAACAATGTTAAAGGTTCGATTAAAAATGCGAAAGCGATGCAGGAACAAATCATTGCTATCACGATTCAAACATTGCTCAATTAAAAAAAGGGCACCCATTTGGGTGCCCTTTTTTAATTAAACAATAAATAGTTTTAACTTCCCGGATGGTCGGGGTGGTCTGGATGATCGGGTTTCTTTGCACCACCTTCAAGGGCATCTGCTACAGATTTCTTCAACGTTTCAACCATATTTTTATCGTAACCAATGTGCGATTCAAGGACTGTACCGTCAATTCCAATTACGAAAGTAGCAGGAATTCCAGTAACCCCGTAGTTTTTTGGAAGCGCTTTATCGCCACTGCCGAGTAGTACACTTGTGTTGTATTTCTTGTCCGTCCAAAATTTTTCAACTGTTTTCTTAACAACTGCTGCATCTTCGCCTTCCCAAACATTTAGAGCGAAGACTTTCACTTTTAGACCCTGCTCTTGAGCCCAAGTGTCAAATTCGTTAAGGAGAGGAAGCCCCAACTTACAAGGACCACACCATGTTGCCCAGAAATCTAGGATTACAACTTCGCCTTTAAGATCAGAAAGTGTAACTTCATCACCTGCCAAAGTAGTAAGAGTAAAATCTGGGGCAGTTTTCCCTACTAAATCTGCTTCGCCACTAGCTTCTTCTTCTTCCATTTCAGCAAAAATTGCTTCCATGGAATCGTATTTTTTTCGGTCGCCAGCATCAAAACTCACTGAAGGGATAGACTTTACAAATTTCAAATCAGCAACTGCAGTTACTTCCATCGTTGGCATGCCTGGTTGCGATATACCCATAACAACTTTGTCAATCGTATTGGTATTCGTGACAAATATGTCAATAGTTCCCATCAGCGTAGTCATTTGTATAACGCTAGCATCGCCGTCTTTTGAAACACCAGCAACTTGAACGCCTGGCATACCCATGGAAAATGCATCGAACCAATCGTCTAAATTGTCACTCTCACGAAGCACAAGCGTCCAAGCTGGGGTTCCGTTCCCACCGGTCGCTGTATCAATACCGCCGTTAAATGTTTTAGCATCTGTTTCTATATATGCTTCATCGAGACCATTCAAAGTGACAAAGACTTTGCCTTCTTTCCAAACTGCAGACAATTGATCTTCAACAATAATAGACCCTGTATTCGAATCAATCATCAAATCAAGTGTCATCGTGTCGGTTTCATCTCCGCCCATCATAGAAGGCATAGTGATTGTAACTACTTCAACAATACCACTGGCTTTTTTATAATTGTCATGCACTTTCTTTAGGAGTGCTGTAGCTTCTTCCATAGCCTCATTGTTATCAACTGTTTCACTTGGATGTTCTGGGTGATCAGATGGATGTTCTGGATGATCGCTGGGATGATCTGGATGTTCTGGTTGGTGGTCTGGGTGTGCTAGCGCAATTGGGGTAATTGCAAGAGCAGTAAGCAGGGTTATAACTTTCATTTGTGATTCCTAATATAAAGGGGGTTTTGTGAACGAACAGAATAGCAGAGAACGCTAGGATGGGCACTGTATTGCTGTTACAAGTTTGCCCTAAGCCACAAAATGGTTAATTAGTAGCGTTAAAAGCACCCTCAACTGATTTCTTCAAGTCTTCAACCATATTCGCTGCAAAACCAACATGTTTGTCATATATGTTTCCATCCCTATCGATAACGATAGTCGTTGGTATACCTGTCACGCCGTAACTGTTTGATAAATCTCTATTTGATGATGCGAGCAAGACTGCCGTTTTGTAATTGTTCGTTTTCCAAAATTTCTTTACTTTTGCGAGCCATTCAGCTTCTTCGCCACGTTCCCATACATTTACTGCAAACACTTCAACAAAATCACTTTTATTCTCTGCATCGTATTTGTTCAAGAGTGGTAGTCCTCGTTTGCATGGCCCACACCACGTAGACCAAAAGTCGAGAACAACAACCTTGCCCTTTAATTCAGAGAGTGTCACTTTTCCTGAGCCATCAAGTTTTTGAAGGGTAAAATCGGGTGCAGGATTTGTATTTTTATTCTTAGGTTTACTTTTTTCTGTTGAATCCTCTTTTGCCTTTAGTTCACTCTCTTTTTTCT
Organism: Phycisphaerae bacterium; assembly: GCA_018657585.1. Classification (GTDB taxonomy): domain Bacteria; phylum Planctomycetota; class Phycisphaerae; order Phycisphaerales; family SM1A02. The sequence goes on along the minus strand of JABHWX010000046.1, from coordinate 11,611 downwards.
TTGCAAGAGCAGTGAATTCTTTCAAAGTTTCAACTTTCGCCTTTTGCGAAGTATCAAATGTGATCGCTGGAATCTTGTCTGCTAGTTGGGTTTCAAATTCCCTGGTGAATACGATTTCGTCGCCACCGTCTCCTGAGCTAATATGAACGACTTTTGTAATAACATTATCTGAAGAAACATACACAAGATTCTTATACGTATCTGCCTTTATTTCAACAACTTGTTCCCCTTCAACCTCTTGGTTAGGGTCGACTCCGACAATTTCAGCTTTGGAAAAAGTGTTGTGCTCAAAAAAAGCATCCATCCAACTATCTAAATCTCTGCTCTCTTGCATAACCACAGCCAACGGTGGGCGCAACTCTAAAGATTCAAATCCCTTCTTAAATGTTCGCGCCTTCTGTTCCACATAATAGTTAGGCAAATCCTTATGTGTCACGTACATCATTCCATCAGTCCACAACAACACTATTTTCTGGGATGTGACTTTCCCGCATTTGTCTCCTAACAAAAGGTGTTTTGTAGTTGAAGATGGCTCTAAGTCCTTTGCAGTTGATGTAACTAACTCTTTAATCGATTCAATAATTGCGCCTGAACTGCGATAGGTATCATGAACTTTTTGGAGCACCTTAATTGCATCTTTTCTAGAACCTGCAAAAACTGCTTGCGCAGATGTAGCCAAAACCAGAATCATAGTAATTGTTTTTAATTTCATATTGCTTACGATACCAGAGAATCGACCATTGCCCGTATGAAGTCTTTTGTTTTTGGATGAATAAATGACGGTGCTATCTCAGACAGTGGTTGCAGCACAAACATACGATTGTGCATTTCTGAGTGGGGCAACTCTAGCCCATCGAATTGGATTACAAGGTTGTCGAACGAAAGAATATCAATGTCTATCGTTCTTGGACCCCACTTTTTTGTTCTCACTCTACCATGCAACTTTTCCGTTCTGAGACAGAACGCCAGTAGCTCAAGTGGTTCTAAGTTCGTTTCGATTTCAACAACTTGATTCAAAAAAGCTCCCTGCTCAATTTCGCCTACAGGATCTGTTTCTATCACCGAACTCTGTTGCACAACTTGTATATTTTTATTCTCTTGCAAACAAGTTATAGCCATTTGCAAGTAGTTATCTCGGTCACCTAGATTGCTTCCGAGCCCAAGAAAAACCTGTTTGTATTTCACAATTTGGCTTCCCCGTGTTGCCAGCACATTGTGTCTACATGTATTCCAAGCAATCGTAAACGCAACATCTGCAACGCTGTGCTAGCAGCACGTCGTCTAATTTCATTTCGGTTGCCCGTAAATCGAAACTCTCGCACTTCGGTATCTGTCTCAACGGTACACCCAATAAAGACAGTACCGACGGGCTTCTCTGTTGTTCCCCCATCTGGTCCTGCTACTCCAGTCGTACTCAAACCACATCGAGCATCACTACAAGAAACCGCTCCTTCGCTCATTGCCTTTGCCACATCGTACGAAACTGCACCCGCTTTTTCAAGCAATTCGCTGGAGACACCAAGTTGGCTTTGTTTCATTTCGTTTGCGTATGTCACCCATCCTCCAGAAAACCAATTGCTTGCGCCATCTGTTTGCACAATTGCATCGCTAAGCAAACCCGCAGTACAAGATTCAGCTGTGGCAAGAGACCCTTCTGCCAAAGTAGAAATCGAATATGCTAACGACTCATCATCACAACCATACAACCATGGAGACCATCGCTCTTTGATTGCAGCAACCATCTGCTTCACGGAATCTTGGTCAGCACTCGTCACTCGTGCAGTAATTCCTTTTTGCCCCATCAAAATTGCAACCGTCGGGTCTGCTAGCCGCATCAAGTCAGCAATTTTTTCGCCTGCTATTGATTCGGGCATTCCCCAAGCGTGTAGTTCGACCGTCTTTCTTGGAATGCCACAACAAATGCCTGCAAGTATTGTTTCTTGTATTGCTGCAAACATCGGTTTCAGTTCCGAAGGTGGCCCAGGTAAGCAAAACACTTTGCAATTTTCTAATACCGCCCAAAGACCTGGGGCGGTTCCTACAAGATTTTCTGCCCACGAAGCGCTTTTTGGGCGGAATGCTTGCACATCGTTTGCCGATGGCTTCGTTGCACCCCGCAAAGCAAACCACGAATTTATCGATTCAAGAGCATCGCTATCGAGCATTAAATCTTCACCCATCGCCTGCGCTAGTGCTTGTCTTGTCCGATCGTCCTCCGTTGGCCCTAGCCCGCCTGTAACAAAAACAAGATCATTTTGTTCTGCTAACCGCTGAATTGCTTTTGCAATTTCATCGACAGTATCTCCAACCGAACACCGCTCTGTTGTTTCAATACCAAGCACCAGTAACGTTCTGGAAATCCAAGGACCATTTGTGTCTATTCGATCTCCTAGAATTAATTCGTCGCCGACTGTCAAAATTGCGGCTGATGAACTCACTTCGCATTCTCATCGGTCACTATTTCGTACTGGTGCAAGAAAAATTTTGCAGCATCCCTACGAAGTGCTTCAGAACCAGCTTCTTCTTTGTGCCAAAGATCACCGTCTATATTCCAGTCGCTCTTTCGAAGCCAACCATACTTCAGCAAATTACGATTTTCAGGTGAATCCAATGATGTGCGCGTTCCCTCATTTGTTAAAAAAGTTGGCATTGCATCAAAAGCAATAAGCATTTCTTTGAGCTCTGGATCATCAACATCCTCTGCAACAATAATATCAGCAGTATCGGGATAACTCGGGTGAAAAATAATTGCTTCCCATGCTTCAATAAGTTCTTCATGGTGATTCATCGCCATCGCTGAAAAGATTGGCGCAATGAACGATCGCATGTTTCTATCTGGAAATGGCGCGGGCCTTGCGGTTTCATAAGGATTAACTTGATCAATCATCCTGTCGAAATACAACTCATACATGTCTCTTCGGATTGGCATTCTGCGAAGTTCCCATGTATCGGGACCAAGATCATCATCGTTTTCGTCATCTGCAGAAAATTGCCACAGCGCTTGTGCTTCTTGTGTCATGCAGAATTGCATGAAGCGCAAAGCCATTTCTTTGTTGGGAGCGCCACGCAATAACGAAATTGGATCTGGGTCTATCATCGTGGCACTTGGAGGATCGATGTAACCAATTCGTGAAGTGCCATCTGGTCTTTGCACCGCTTGTGCTTGGTATCTTCCATAAAAGTCAATACAGATACCCATCGCAGCATCGCCTTGACTTACATCAGCTGGGGGCTTGAGACTACTTGCTGAAAAATATCTCGAGTTCGCAGCAGCTCGTCTCATCACTTGCCAACCTCTCTCCCAACCAAGATTTTTCAGAATTGCTTCAAACGCAGTTGTCACTGACCCAGATTGCGCTGGATTAACAAGGGCAAGTTTTCCCAAAAGTTCAGGGTTACACAGTGCTTCCCAACTTGTAGGAGATTCGATTTCAATAGCAGAGAGAATATCATTGTTGTACACAATGCCAAAGCCAGAGAGTGCTAGCCCATACCAATAACCTTCTGGGTCATACAGCGTAACATCTCCAATGATGTTCTCTCCATACACACTGGAGATAACGGCATCATCAAAAAATGCAGGAGCACTAATTGTGGTTGTAACTTCTTCGCCATTGCGTATTTTGCGAATTGGTTTTTTGAGAACGCCGTGCTCGTAGGAACCCCCACCAAACACCAGGTCAGCTTCGCCACCTGGATCGTTTCCAATTTCAAGGGCATGACCATACTGCGATTGCAGCATTCTGCGTATCTCGCTCGTCCCTCCGGGGACAGACCAAACCACTTCGGCTTCTTCACCAAATTGTTTTTCGTGCCACTCTGCAAACCCTCGTCCAAATTCATCCCGAATTTGTTCGTTGTGGGGGGAAATGATAATGACTTGCCGAGCATCACTCGAAGGAACAACATAATCGCCACGAAACAATAGTGGAACGCCAAACAAAATAGCGAGGCAAAAGCCAATAACAATGACAGCTGTTTTATTCATGACACAGTTCCTGCTTGCAACTCCAAGGAAAGTGTTTTTGCTGCGTCAGCAATAGCATCTTGCCAGTTGTCACCAAAATCTGGGTACGTGACGCTTCGGCTTGCCGTTGCGAGTGCGCCATGCCCATCAGCAAAACAAGATTGCACATCAGAAACCGAAGCCCCTTGCGCTCCGATGCCCGGCATTAAAAACATCTGATTCGGCATGCACGTTCGAAGCTGGAATGCTTCCTCGGTTTTTGTTGCACCAACAACTGCACCGACTGCGCTCCAACCAGATTCGCCGAGATACGAGTTGCCTAGGTCATGCAACAAATCCGCTATCGACTGAGCAACTGTCCGACCATCTGCGAGTTCTTGTTGCTGTATTGCATCTCCACTTTGATTCGATGTTCGGACTAGACAGAATGTGCCCAGACCAGCATCTAAAAATGGTTCTATCCCATCAATCCCTAAATACGGGTTCACAGTTACCCAATCGCATGGACCATCCGCTGTAGCTGCAGCAGCGTAATGCTCAGCACTAATCCCAATATCTCCTCGCTTAGCGTCCAGGATAATTTGCATTCCTTGCTCATTCGCTCGGGTGCGAAGATCCCCTAGTAATTGAACGCCCTTTGCGCCTAGGCGTTCAAAACAGGCAGATTGAAATTTAGCCGCAGCAGCAAAGGGAGAAACTGCTTCAAGAATTCCCTCACAAAAGATTCGAGAAGCCTCTTCTGGGGAATACGATTGTAACTTTTTAGGAAAGCGAGCGAAGACAGGGTCAATACCGACGCAAAGAGGAGCATGAACTCGGTCAATTGCAGTACACATACGGTCAGCTGGATGCGTTTTGCATGTCATACTGTGCATCATAGTAGAATCCTCGATGTGACTATTACACCATTACATTTCGATGTTCAAAAAGAAAGGGGGCTTCGCGTGGAGTGGGACGACCGTTCAACTTCATTTTACCCCTGCGACCTCCTTAGGCGCATGTCACCATCAGCAGATTCGAAAGCTACTCGTGAGGATCTTGCGCATAATCCTCTTGCTATTTTGCCTAGCACCAACTCCGGTCCAATCGCTATTCTTGATGCCCATCTGGTTGGGAACTATGCCATTCGCTTCACTTTTTCAGATGGGCACTCCGCTGGCATTTATACGTGGGACTATTTACGGAGCCTGCCTCAATGAATACTATTTCTATCAGCCCTTGCAAAAAAAGTGAATATCTTTCCTTTGCAGATACAAAGCATCCGAATCCATTCCAATGTTCCATTGCTATTCTTCCACACCAATCGAGTAATGAAGTTAACCATGTCAATAACATTGAATATCTTCGTTGGATTGATAAAGCATCTCAACTCCATTGCGATACGTTGGGATGGAATCGAGAACGCCTCATTGCAGAAGATGTCATCTGGTTTGTTGCGAGGCATGAAATTGATTACCGAGCGGAAACGACATCCGATGATGAATTGCGACTAACTACATGGGTCGAAGATGTCAGACGCGTAAAATCTTGGAGGAGTTCAACCATACACGCGCTTGGAGACACTCCAAAAATTGTGTGTGCATGCAGAACACTCTGGGTACTTGTTGATTTACATTCTCACAAGCCAACATCCGTGCCAATAGAAATGGCGGAAGCTCTTTGCCCACTTGAACCTGTGAGAATACCGAGATGAGCATAGTTATGATTATGTCGCAAGACCGAATTGACCAAGAACACGCCATGCTAAATAGGCTCGTTGTTGGGCTTCTAGATGATGGTACACAAGTCGTACGAATTGTTCCAACATCACCATTCGATGAGCCTTCGCCTCACGAACGTGCTGTTTCTCTTGCAAAAAGGGTCGCTACCCCAATGCCAGTTGCCCGATTCCTTCGCAATACCAGAACTGAGGAACTTTTAGAAGCACTCGAGAAAATCGATGTAGAGGCATTTGTTACTTTTGGGAAGGACGCCGAGCAGGTTGCCCATGATCTTGCAAAACATATCGACGTTCCGATTCTTCAAGAAGTTATCTCAATGCGGCAAGCTAGACGAGTGAAAAAATCTTCAATTGTCTGGCGATGGCTTGCCGCAACGCCCACTCTTGAACAGTTCATTGCAAATAAAATTGGCGTCGAGAGAGTTGCACTTGTCCCACTTGGAGCTGCTACTTCACATATTTCTGAATCCATCCCATCAAATGCGAATACATGCATTTCGGTTCTCGATGCAACGAGCGATTTCAAAGCAACACGGTCACTTCTTGAAGCTCTTGAACCTATCCCAAATGTACGTATTTTTATGGAGTTTACTGGCAAGCATCAGGCTAAAGTCTGGAAAGAAATAAACCAACGCAAGATGCAAGATCGCGTAACTTGCATGAGAGACATGGCGGACGTACGCTCCCTCATCACGCAGTCTGACCTTGTCCTTGTGCCATCAAAGTCAATGCAAATGCGAACAATATTGCTCGAAGTCATGCTTGCCTCAATTCCCATTATTTCCACCAAAATTGAGGGCTTTGATATGCTCATTGACCAAGAGACTGCTCTCATTGTTGACAAATCTTGGCAAGAAGCCATCCAACAGATGCTTAATAATCGTGAATTTGCTTCAAGAATTGGCAAAAATGCTGCCTGCCTTATCAATGAAAAATACGCCTCAGCGGTTCAAATCGCCGCTTTTGAAGCCTCATTTACCCTAATTTAACTTTTGCTCATGGTTACGGGGACAATAGACCGAATTTAAAAGCATCTTTCTCCCCTCCGCCTCGTCGGCGTTGATTTATTTTCGCCGACGGGGCCTTTTTTATTGCAACAGTTTCCGCAAAACTGAAAGACCTTGTTCAAGTTTATCATCAGGTACTGCAAAGCTAATCCGGAAATGCGTGTCGAGATTGGAGAAAACTTCTCCCTGAATAACAAGCACATTATGATCCGCGGCCTTAGATGTGAATTCTATTCCACACATGTTGAGCCCTTCGGGTATTTTTGGGAATGCGTAAAACGCACCTTCTGGGATTACAAGTTCTGTAATATCGCCAAGCATTTCAACGACCATATCTCTGCGATCTGTAAATCGTTCTATCAAAGGCGTGAGATCAACATCGAATGCGCCAATAAGTGAATGTTGCATCACAGAAGGAGCACAAACAAATGTTTGTTGTTTCAATTTCAACATGCCGTCGATTATCTGCTTCGGACCAGCCGCATACCCCATTCTCCAACCGGTGCAGCCGTATGTTTTCCCGTACCCACGAACGACAAGAACATCCTCACTTGTTTCAGCGGGGCTTACATGCTTTGCTGGAGAAAATACAAGTTCATCATAAATTTCATCCGTGATGAGCAAGATGCCGTGTTCTTTACACAGAGTTGCAATATCTGCCATTTCATTTGCCGTTAGCACAACACCCGTTGGGTTTGCTGGCGAATTAACTAACACTGCTTTTGTCTTTTCTGTGATATATTTTTCGATACGCTCTGCAGTCATACGAAAGTCAGGATACGTGTCACATAACACAGCTTTCGCCTCTGCAATTCGAGCAAGTGATGGATAAATCACAAAGTAAGGGTCAGGCACAATAATTTCGTCACCCGGATTTAATACTGTCAAGAATGCAAGTGTAAGCGCCCCCGCTGTTCCTGAAGTAACCATAGCAGCAAGATTTGATTCCTCAGTAAATTCCCAACCAAATTGGGAATGCAGGCGATTATAAATCGTTTGCAATAATGCATCGATACCTGCAGTATTTGTGTACCCATTATTGTCTTGCAAAATAGCATCAATAGCAGCCTGTTTTATTGTTTCGTCAACACAAAAATCTGGCTGTCCAATTGATAGGTTGATAGGGTCTTTACATGCCTGAGAAAGTGCCCACGCACGACGAATACCCGAAGTTTCAATATCTTTTACGCGTTCTGAAAGAAGACGCTCAATGTCGAGCGACGAGGACAAGATTACTCGTCACTTGTTTCTTCAGACGCTTCACCTTCACCGTCTTCGGACTTCTGCTTGCCGGCAACCTTCAACTTACGGCTGCCAACTTTGGGAAGACCAATAGGTGAATCGTCTTGAAGGTTAAGTTTATCTTCATTTGCGAGTTTCTCTACGCGTTCAGCACGGGTAAGAACATTGCGATGCTGGTTAAGACCAGTTGGTTTTGTTTTTAAACTTCGGTGGAGACTCATAACTGTTTTTCCTAATTAACGAATAAAATCCTAAATTGCTACCGTATGAGGTACGCATCTTGTAGGTCTTTTCCTTGACCTTCTTCGGTGACAGCCCATTCTTGCCCAATGGCATGAATTTCTGACTGAACAAACTTCAACTCTGGTGCGTTCTTATCTTGCGAGCCAGGAAATGCAACAACGTTGAAGAATCCTGTATTGTGACCTGAAACGACGTATGTTTCAAGCCCTTTTTCCCTACAGAATGTCGCTAATTGTAGCGCGCCATCTTTTCTGGTGTTAATAAGCACAAAATGAAAGAAATCGGGATTCCTTGGGTCACTCAAAATTGATCCCCAAGATGATTTCTGCCCCGTTGAGGCTGAATGAGTACTTGTAGCAGAATTGCCTGCAATGCTTTCAGATGGTTCCTCAAAGGACTCTTGCAAACGGACACCATAATCATCCCGAGCTTGCTCCCCAATTGCCATACCCTTTTGATATCCCATTGTGAATGAAATAATGATAAGTGCAATGCACACCGCCGCTGCCACCCCCATTGTCCCGACAGACATTCGTATCGATCTGCCAGGCGCCAACACGTTCCGATCAAGATCAACATCGTGCTCTTGAGGGCTCGGAACTGCTGAATCTTGTGCTTGCTCAGAAGCCTTAGATGCTGAAATCAATTCATATAACGCTGGACCTTTTCTTTTGCTCATTATGTGCCTCCAATTCCTATCACACTTGCAATCGCAATTCCACCTGCATGGGTCAAACTCAATCGCCATTCAGTTATTCCTTGTTCATTCGCCACTTCTGCAGCACGCCCACTAAGTAACACCATCGGCGGTCCATCTTCACGAACTACTCCAACGTTAGTCCACTCTATGCCCTTTGCCCATCCAGTACCCAGCGCTTTCATCACAGCTTCTTTTGCAGCATACCTCGCAGCATATTTCTGCGCTCGCATTTCTTGTGATGAAACTTCTGCTGCTTCTTGCTCAACTTTAGTAAAGCATCGATCAATAAATGTTTGCCCATGTGATTGGAGCATCGACGAGATGCGCTCTACATCTATAACATCAATCCCATGTGCCAAAATCATGGTTTCACTCCAACACTGCAAACATCAAGTAAATGCCCAAGTTCGGGAATAATAATTTGGGTTAATGCAAGTTCTACTGCTTTAGGTGAACCAGGAATGACAAACATTGGCTTTCGGGTGCCATCCACATCCATCCATCCGCCCACTGCTCTGCTTAGCATTGAAGCACTTCCGATTTCTTTAAAACTGAGATATCTAAAAAGTTCGCCAAAACCAGGCAGCTGAGTTGTGAACATTGGCGCAAGCGTATCCGGTGTAATATCTCTTTGAGAAGGCCCCGTCCCACCCGTAACTATGATTACTTGGATATTCCTCTCTTTAGCCCACCCACTTACCATTGTCGCTATTTCATCTGGTTCATCTCGAACAATTTCTCTTTGAGAAACGGTGTGCCCAGATGCATGGAGCAATTCAACGATTTTTTGCCCACTACTATCCGTCTCCAATGAACGCGTATCGCTCACTGTAAGTACAGCGATCTCTGCCTTTGTATCTGATGGTTGATGTGGCATATAGGAAGTCTACCCTAGGCGCAGTTGCCTGTAAGATGTGCCATCAATGGAGATTCCCCAAATCCAGATCAATTTTGTCCCAAGTGCTGTACATCTGCCTGAAGCAAGCAAACTTCCGTCGATTGGATGCGGTGGAGAGTGCCTCTTTGTTGGAAGAACAAGACCCGAACTCCATGACGACCACGGTGAGCTTATAGCCCTACAGTATGAGTGTTACCAAGAAATGGCAACTTCAGAATTGCAAAAACTAGCAAAAGAAGCGGTTGACCGTTTTTCTGTTCGCCACATCCGCGTTACGCACAGCGTTGGCAGAGTCGCAATCGACGAGGCAAGTGTTGTCATAGCGGTAAGTAGTGACCATCGAGATGACGCCTTCACTGCTTGCCGTTTTATGATTGATCTTCTCAAGCAACGAGTCCCTATTTGGAAACAAGAGTTGTGGGCTGACGGTACTACTTGGTCCGAGGGCAAACCAATAACAACAAATGGATAAACGGAAAGCATCAAGAATATATGAAGCTTTGCTCAAGCGTTACCCCGATGCGCATTGCGCACTCCACTACAGCACTGCCCTTGAACTTTTGTTTGCAACCATTCTTTCCGCCCAAGCAACAGACGTTGGCGTGAACAAAGCTACACCAAAATTATTCGATGCGTTTCCAACTGTACAAGACTACGCAAATGCTTCTCCCGAAGAAATCGAACCCTACATTGCTTCCATAGGTTTGTTTCGAAGCAAGGCAAAATCCATTCACACTTCTGCATCCATGATTATCAATGAATTTAATGGAAAAGTACCAAACACCATGGAAGGTTTATTGCGCCTCCGAGGAGTGGCGAGAAAAACCGCTAACGTTGTGCTTGGTAATGCATTTCATAAAAACGAAGGCGTTGTTGTCGACACCCACGTTGGAAGACTTGCGCAAAGATTTAGTTTATCTAAAGAAACAACGCCAGTTAAAATTGAAAAAGATTTAATGGCATTATTCCCACAAGAAAACTGGACTATGCTGAGCCATCTACTCGTACGTCACGGCAGGGAAGTATGCAAAAAACGCGGAGGTTCGTGCGAGCAAGATTCTATTTGCAAACGTTACTGTTCAAACGCAACAATTTGATTCAGTTCTAGGATACCGACAAAGCCTGCTCCCGAAACGAATACACAAGTTCCATCAAACAATGGTATTAACTGAACTATTGGACCAGCTAATTGGATAGACGCAACAGGCGTGAAACCCGAATCCGAATTACGCTCAAAAACGCGGACGCCATGTTCTAAAGCAATCCAAATTCTTCCTTCTATTGCAACCACAGTTGTTGCCCTTGAAGGAAAATCTAACGTTGTCGTACCATAACGATCAACCACCTCGACCGCACCTGATTCTTCAACAATCGAAGCTTCAAGCCCAAGGATAACTGCTTTTGTTGGTGCCTCAATTACCATTGCTGGAGTATCTAACTCTGTAACTGTTTGGTTGAAACCGTACCGAAATGATGTATCACCGCTTTGCACGTATACACCTCGCGCATCAGAAACGCCAGGAGCCATGCTGTTCATCGCAGGAACAATTCGGATGAGTTGCCCGCCAAACCCTCCTCGGTCATTATCTATTCGGAATATACCTCGTCCAAACTCTCCACACATTGCAAGATAATTGGATGCAATGATATCTGTATCTCTAACGCCACTAACCTCGAATGTCTGAAGAACGCGCAATTCATCTGGGGCAATGCCAACAACATACACCGCACTATCCGTAGTTACGATAAGCCTGCTAGAACGCGATAACACATTTTGCAATTCGCCATCAAGGACAATTCTTCCCGAGGCGGTGCCAAGTGCAAGCAGGTGACG
>JABHWX010000045.1 GCA_018657585.1 Phycisphaerae bacterium | reverse complement strand
GTTCTGCCCACAAGATATTGACGGTAACTACAGCGTTAACGTTATAGATTTACTTGCAGTCATCGATACGTTCGGTGTATGTGGTGACGGCTCATTTAAACCAGCCGGTGACGTTGATGGAGATTGTTGCGTCACCGTTGCTGACCTTCTTTCTGTTGTTGAAGCTTGGGGTAATGATTGCACACCAGTTGGCGCTTGCTGTCTTCCAGAAGGAGGCTGCTCAGAGGCTGAAACAGAAGCGGCCTGCTTGTCAGCAAATGGCGAGTACAATGGCGATGACTCAACTTGTAATTCTGCCGCCTGTCCGGATAATGGCGCTTGTTGTTTTGATGATGGCTCATGCACTTATGGAATGCCAGACGATTGCATCAATCTAGGTGGCGCATTCCAAGGTAATGGAACTACATGTGACACTACTGATTGTCCTATTGCTGGCGCTGGCGACGAATGCTCCGGAGCAATAATTGCAACAGATGGCGCAAACCCATTTGAAACAGTAACTGCTACGCCAAGCTCACCTGAGCCAGATGAATCACAATGCTCTGGCACTTTTCTAGACTGGATGGGCTCTGCAGATATATGGTTCAGATACACAGCAACAAGTTCTGGTCTTACTCACTTTACCACTTGTGATAGTTCTAGTTACGACACATCAATGGTTCTATATGAAGGATCTTGTGACAACCAAGTAGCCTGCAATGGCGACTCTAGTGGCGATACTGGCTGTCAATCTTATCACTCTGAAATTGACTACACAGTACAAGCCGGTTCAACGTATTACATCCGTATTGGCGGTTGGCAAGCAGACACTGGCTCAGGAACGCTCACTATTAATTAATTAGGTAAGTTGTTATAAAATGATAGAACTATCAAGACCATGAGCTGCTAGCTATCAACTGTGTTACTTAAGCCTAATTTTGTCACTTTTACGACCTAGAGTTCACTTTAATGCAACTTCTAGCCATTTATGCCCGAATAATCACTTGTAATGCCCTGAATCGGAGTTATATTGAGGTATTACAGATTAATTTAACCCTGTTTGGAGACAGATATGATATTTTCAACTCGTTCGATTTGCGCAACTCTTATCGCAGTATGTACAACTACAGCACTTTATGCTGAAAGAATGGACGTACGGGTCATTGAAGACACTGCTACAACCATTACTCTGCGATACGATTTTCCCGCATACCGAATGCAACAAGTAGACATCAAAGGTCAAACCTTTGTTCGGCCAGTACTTGAAGGCGAAAATCACATGATTATAACTGGACACCCAGCACTTCCAGACGTCTCCCGCGGCATCATGATTCCAGGACAAGGCGAAGTATCAGTTCGAATAATGAACATGACTTCACACGATGTTGAGGGCGTTGCAATTGCTCCAAGCAAAGGCACAATCTCAAGGGCAGTTGACCCTTCGACCATTCCCTTTACTTTTTCAGACACTTATAAACAAGACGCCTTCTGGCCAGAAGAAATTGCAACTGCTAGGGAACCACATATCATTCGTGATTTACGCGGAACAATCATTGACGTTTCTCCATTCCAATATAACCCACAAACAAAAACACTTCGAGTTATTGACTCACTCACTCTTTCTGTAACAACAGAAGGGACTGGTGGAATCAATACAATGGCACGTTCTAAAAAACATAGCATAGGTAGTGCATACTCTATCTTGATGGATCGACACTTCCTCAATTATGAAAGAAGTACTCGATACGATCCGCTTTCTGACGATGGCGAACTACTAATCATTTGTTATGATGATTTTCTAGATGAAATCCAACCATTTGCTGATCACAAAAACAGCATCGGCATAATTACAACGGTTGTTCCTGTTTCATCAATTGGAAACTCTGAAGCTTCAATCGCTGCATATATACAAAACGTATACAACTCCAGTGACCTTGGATTCGTTCTACTAGTTGGCGACGCATTCCAAGTTGCTACTGGTTCCCATCCATATGAAGGTGGTGCAACGGACCCAATGTACGGTCAAATTGCTGGCACTGATCATTACCCAGAAGTTATCGTTGGCAGATTCTCCGCAGAAACCGGAGCTCAAGTTACAACACAAGTTGACCGTTCCATTGACTACGAAGTTAACCAAGCAACACAGACTGCCTGGTACCACAAAGCAATCGGCCTCGCTTCTGCAGAGGGCTCAGGTATTGGTGATGACGGCGAAGCAGACTATGAGCACATGGATGTTATTCGGCAAAAAATTCTCAACTATGGTTTCGCCGAAGTAGACCAAGTCTATGACACAAACGGTGGTAACTCCACGCAGGTCACAAATGCTCTTCATGAAGGCAGAGGACTCATAAACTACGTTGGCCATGGCTCTACAAATGCTTGGTCAACTACTGGCTATAGCAACTCCAACGTTGATGCCCTTCAAAACATCGGAATGCTTCCTTGGATTGTTTCTGTTGCATGTGTAAATGGTGAATTCGATGGTCCGACTTGTTTTGCTGAGGGTTGGCTTCGTGCAACACACAACGGTGAACCAACAGGTGCTGTTCTTGCTTACATGTCATCTGTAAACCAGTATTGGGCTCAACCAATGTGCGGGCAAGATGAAATAGTTGATTTGTTTGTTGTTGAACAGTACAAATCATGTGGCGTCCTCGCAATGGCCGGCTCATGCCAAATGGTTGATGAATATGGAAGTTCTGGCGAAGACATGATGGATACATGGCATATCTTTGGCGACCCAACTCTTTGCGTTGTTGGAACAACTGAACCAGCAGATCCTTGCGATGCACCCGTTGGATTCTGCCCTGAAGATGTTGATGGTGACTTTGTAGTTGCAGTTGGCGATATCTTGGCAACAGTTGGCAACTTTGGTAACTGTGGTGATGGTACATACAAACCAATTGGCGATGTCGATGGTGACTGCTGTGTTACTGTTAGTGACTTGCTTGCAATAGTCGGTGTTTGGGGTAATGACTGTACTCCAGTTGGCGCTTGCTGTCTTCCAGAAGGAGGCTGCTCAGAGGCAGAAACAGAAGCGGACTGCTTGTCTGCAAATGGCGAGTACAAGGGTGATAACTCAACTTGTAATTCTGCCGCCTGTCCAGACAATGGCGCTTGTTGTTTTGATGATGGTACTTGCATATTCTCAATGCCAAGCGACTGTGTTAGTGTAGGCGGAGCTTTCCAAGGCAATGGAACCGCCTGTGAAACTACTGAATGTCCTATTGCGGGCGCTG
>JABHWX010000044.1 GCA_018657585.1 Phycisphaerae bacterium | reverse complement strand
GAATACACTCGCGCTAACACAACAGATTGACATGCTCTTCGACCAAATAGAAAAAACCTTGCCAAGCGGCATTGTTTTAAACCGTGATGTATTTCGGCAGTCACACTTCATCGATCGAGCTGTATCAAACGTAACCAAAGTGCTCATTGAAGCAGTAATCATTGTTGCAATTGTGCTCATGCTCTTCTTGATGAACATTCGCACTACAATTATTACACTGACTGCGTTGCCAGTTTCTCTTGCAATTGGTTTACTCATGATGGACTGGATGAACCTTGGCTTAAATGTCATGTCACTCGGTGGTCTTACCGTTGCAATCGGAGTTCTCGTTGACGATGCCATCATTGACGTGGAAAATGTCTTTAGACGTTTGAAACAAAACAGTGCACTTGCAACTGAAGAGCAACGTGCATTCGTCGAAGTTATTTTTGATGCAAGTAACGAAATCAGACCCGCAATGGTTTTTGCGACTGTCATTATCGTATTGGTCTTTGTGCCACTTCTATTTTTGCAAGGTCTTGAAGGCAAATTCTTCCAACCGCTTGCGCTTACATACATGATTTCAATTATTGCTTCGCTCATTGTTGCACTCACGCTTACACCAGCACTTTGCAAAATATTGCTTGGCGGAAGAATTGGTAAAGGTCACGAAAGTGAATCGTGGCTTGTAATACAGTTAAAACGTTTCTACTCTCGGGCTCTTAAAGCTACACTTCAAGCACGAACTCTTGTTATTTCCGGAGCAGCAATCGCTACAGTTCTTGCGATGTTGCTTGCGAGTACATTTGGCACGTCCTTTCTTCCATCATTTAATGAGGGAACATTCACGGTATTTTTGTTTGCGCCTCCTGGAACTTCTTTAGTTGAAAGCAATCGCCTTGCAACAAATGTTGAAGCACAACTTGCTGCAATAGACGGGGTGCATTCGGTTTCACGAAGAACGGGGAGAGCGGAACGAGACGAACACGCGGAACCCGTGAGTAGTTCTGAAATTGAAGTTTCCATCGACGATGGTTTTAGTCAACAATCAATTCGCTTGCAAATCGACAAGGTGCTCGCTGCGATTCCAGGCATCACAACAATGGTTGGACAACCCATCGAACATCGTTTAAGCCACCTGCTCTCTGGAACTCCTGCAGCGATTGCTATAAGTATTTATGGAGAAGATTTAGGGAAATTAAGAAAAGTTGCAAAACAAATCGAAAACTCACTTGCAACAATTCCTGGCGCAAGGGATGTCAACGCAAACCGTGAAGTCATGATTACTTCACTGCCAATTCAATATCGGCACGCTGAACTTGCAGCGGCTGGGTTAACTCCAGCGGAAGCTGCTGAGCAAGTACGCGAGGCGATGTACGGCGAAGTTGTTGACACCGTAAACCAAGGCACGAGGCAATTTGACCTTGTCGTTCGTCTTGACCCTTCTCAGCGAGAAACAATAGAACAAGTCAGGGATTTATTGCTCCGTGGTCGAAATGGCGCAATTGTTCGACTTCGTGATGTTGCTGACATTGGTCCAGAACGTTCAAGTAATTTAATCACACGCGAAAACGCACAGCGAAAAGCCGTCGTTTCCCTCAACGTCGCAGAGGGTTCAAACTTGGGTGATCTCATCGGTGAGGTTCGACTCTTGGTTGACCCAATTGTTGCACAAGCTGGCTACACCGTGCATTACGGTGGACAGTTTGAAGCACAGCAATCTGCAACGAAAACGATTCTGGCTTCTGGGTTTGCAATTGCAATTTTGATTCTAATGCTGTTGCATATTTCGACCGGTTCTATACGAGCTGCGTTACTTGTTATGGTTAATATGCCACTTGCATTGATTGGGGGTATTGCCGCGATTTACATAACTGAGGGTGGCGGGTTTATTTCAAACACGTTTGCACTCTTTGGATTAGGTGGAACATATATTGCTCCAGTTATCTCAATTGCAAGCATGGTTGGGTTTATCACACTCTTTGGCATTTCTATCCGAAATGGAATTCTTCTGATAAATCACTACAACCATTTGATGGAAAGCGAGGGCGTTCCGATGAGTGAAGCTATTTTCCGTGGGTCGATGGAACGGCTCGTCCCAATTCTTATGACTGCACTTGCAGCTGCACTTGGACTTGCCCCACTTGCACTTGCTGCAGGAAAGCCGGGTAGCGAATTACTTGCTCCTCTTGCAATCGTCACGCTTGGCGGCTTGCTTACTTCTACTGTTCTTAATCTTATTGTTGTCCCTGCGGGCTTCTCGCTCGTATTTGGAAAATCGAAAGCTCACTCTTAAAAGGAGAAAATATGCGACTTTTTACACACACACTTATTCTTGGGTCAATGTTGCTTCTCGCTTCGTGCGGAAGTGCAGAGGAAAAGGCAGCGCCTACGCCAACTCAAGGGATGGCTCCAACAACCACAGCAGATACCGGTCATGGACACAACCAAGGGGCACAACCAACTACTTCAATGTCGCTTTCGCTCGCAGGCGTCACGCTTGATATTGCTGCGAAAGGCACCCTTCGCCCAAATGCGGAATACCGCCTAGAAATGGCACTCGTGAGTGGCGAACCTGGTGCAATAGTTCGCGTTTGGATTGGCGATGAGTCTGGAACGGGTTCAATGAAAACCAAAGCAGATGGTCACGGCGATCATTACCACGGTCACGCACTCGTCCCAAAAGAAATCAGTGAAAAAACAGCATTGTGGATCGAAGTGCAATCTGTGACAGGCGAACGTGAGGTTGGGAGAATCGCGTTGCAGTAAACTTAGTTTATTCTTCCAGCCCATTTAGTTGCATTCTGAAGTAGTAGTGAAACCGCTTCGTGTTGAGGAAACTTGCTTCCATGTGAACTGAATCTGCAAATACCGCGTGGGATTGCGAAGCAATAACACAGATTTATAAAAGGAAAGCACTGCTTTTACAGGGCTTTCCTCTTATAACTCCCCCAATTGGACTCACCGCCGACAAGTGGCTTAGCCGCTTGGCGCCGCTCGAGTTCGATTTGTGGATTTCAGCGGTGAGCCGAATGGAATGCTGATTCCAATGAGGTGAACCACTGAAATACATGGTGGCGTTGCAAAGCAACGACACTAAGTTACGAAAAAACCCACATGCACATTGTGCATGTGGGTTTTTTCGTAACTCCCCCAATTGGACTCGAACCAATGACCTAGCGGTTAACAGCCGCTCGCTCTACCAACTGAGCTATAGGGGATAAGAACGAGGAATTATAGCAAAAGCCCCCCCATTGTCCTATAGGGGTTGAAGAAATTGGCGATGAATCCTACAATATGGGGCTCCCCTGCTTAATAGGGGAAATTGGAGCTTAATTATGAAGAACGAAATCCATCCTGAATACCACAACGACTGCAAAGTTTTTTTTCGTGGCGAGCACGTCATGACAGTAGGCGCAACCGTGCCAGAGATGCATGTTGATATCTGGTCTGGATCACACCCGTTCTACACCGGCAAGGCTGCATTTGTTGATGCTGCTGGTCGAGTTGAGAAATTCCAGAACAAGTTTAAAGGCGATTACTTCAAGAACAAAAAGAAGTAAGCTCTTTTTCACTTCGCACAAACTGATCATTTCGGGGTACCCTGCTATCTGTCTGTCATGAGCGAACGCATCCCAGAAAATGTAGCTGAAAAATTACGTGAAATCGTGAAACAACACGATGCGTTGTCAGCACTATTGCTCGAACCTGAAGTCCTCACCGACCATAAACAAGTGACAGCTCTCTCAATTAAAAAAGCTGCCATCGAACCACTTGTTGAGCAATTCAACGAATACGAATCCGCGTTACACCAAGAGGAAGAGTGCGAAGAAATACTCAGAGGCAAAGACAAAGAACTCGCAGGAATGGCGAAGGATGAACTCCCTGAACTTGATAAACAATTAACCGCACTCACTGAGGGAATTCAAAAACAACTTGTAACTGCTGATGAACAATCTGTTGGTTCTGTGATTCTTGAAGTGCGGGCTGGAGTTGGGGGAGATGAGGCGGCACTTTGGGCTAAGGATTTGGAAGACATGTACCGCAGATATGCATCTTTACGGGGATGGAACATAGAAGAAATGGGTAGTTCAAATACGATTATGTTTGGCATTGCTGGCGAGGGTGTCTGGACGAACCTTGCGTTTGAGAGCGGCACGCACCAAGTAAAACGTGTTCCTGCAACGGAAACGCAGGGTCGTGTCCATACCTCTACCGCAACCGTTGCTGTGTTGCCAGAGCCCGAGGA
This sequence comes from Phycisphaerae bacterium, assembly GCA_018657585.1. Lineage (GTDB taxonomy): Bacteria > Planctomycetota > Phycisphaerae > Phycisphaerales > SM1A02. Next base: position 18,433 of record JABHWX010000044.1, on the reverse strand, counting down.
AGTTGAAGTCGACCTTGACCCAAACGACGTCAAGGAGTCAATCACTACATCGACTGGTCCGGGCGGGCAAAATGTCAATAAAGTTGCAACCGCAGTACACCTTATCCACGAACCAACTGGCGTTGAGGTTCGAATGCAAGACACGAAGAGCCAAGCGCAAAACCGTGAAAAAGCATGGAAACTCTTACGTGCCCGTTTGTTCGATATGCAAAAAGCGAAAATTGACGCAGAGCGAGCAGAAGCACGAAACTCCATGATTGGCTCAGGTAGTCGTGCCGAAAAAATTCGCACATACAGATACAAAGACAACCTTATTGTCGACCACCGGATTGGTGGCAACTACAACCTTGCCGATCTTATGGCAGGAAACATGCAACCCATGATTGATGAACTCATAGAAGCAGAAACAGCTAGAAGACTTGCGGAGCTCTAAATTTGTTACACCCAGATGAAATCGTAAACGTAGATAATATCATTCCAATCGTAGTCGGTGCACACTTACGCGCCGAACTTGGTGACCGGAGACGGGGATATTACGTCGGCGAAGCAATTGTAGAATGGATGGAGAAAAACCAAATATCTGGACCGCCATGGCCACTCGTTTGCAGTGATATGTGGTATCTAAACCAATTAGAATTGCGTACTCGACCCACTATCTGTATCGGTCAACCTGAGCTCAATGCTGCCACAGCGGCTATGTCTCCAAAACTTGAAACTGTTCTTCTTGCTGAAGATGCATACCGCATTCAAAGCGACCCTGATTATGTAGAGTTAAAGTGTTGTTTGTGGGGAATTGATGATGCCCACACTAACCAATGTGTAGAACAGTTCATAGAGAACATGCTCCCACACTTCTTAGGATCAATTTACGGCGTTTCGGTTGAAAATTAACCTCGCCTAGCGTACCCTGTGTATGCGGATGAGCGTGGCGATGCTGAAATTTAGTAAGCCCCGTTAGCTTTTGATTAAGAACACTATTGGAATTACGCTCATGAAAAATATAAAAAACTATCGACGAACTGGTTTCACACTTATTGAAATACTTGTGGTCATTGCCATCATTGCAGTGCTCGCAGGGATTTTGCTTGCCGCTTTGTCTGGTGTACAGAAGGCGGCTAAGAAAACCAAAACAACATCACTCATGCAGTCGTTTGGTCGTGCTTGCGATGAATTTGCACTCGACCACGGCAGGTATCCAGGAATACTTCCTGACTCTGTGATTGACGGAACAACTATTACTTCAACACAAAATGCTCTTCTTGAATTGATGGGAGGCGCTCGAGTAAAAAGTCCTCAATCAACATCGACAGTTGTGCAAGAATTTGATGATTTTGCAAGCAACACATCCATACCAACATTTCCAATAACTAATGGTTGGGAGCTTGCTTTTAACCCAGCGCGATTTGGTGAAGGACCATGGATTAACGGTAAAATCACAGATCCGTACTTCAGTCCAAAATCAAGTGACTTGGAATGGACCGAATACGATTCAAATAACACTGGAACGTTTAGCTTCCCCGCATTAGTTGACTCATGGAATACCCCGATTGTGTATTTACGAGGCGTACGCAAAAGTGGCCCTATTATTGCGTTAGGTTCAAACAACCCCCTCCCACAATACGACCTTCCCGGGCTAAGCAACTTTGTCCAAAGTGCTCTGAATGCAAACAGTAGTCTTCTTAGCGAAACGATGCAAACAGATGAAGAACGCCTTGCTTGGCTTACCCTCCTTCTTGCACATCCAACATTCTGGGAAATTGACCCCGATGACCCACAGGCTCCTACCTTTAGTTCGGGCACAGCATGGGGAACAACCCGAGGCAGATACATGTTACTTTCTGCAGGACCAGACACTGTATTTCTTGAAGTTGCAAATGAACAAGTGCACAATAACCAAGAAATTAACATTACAAATCCATTTAGCAGTCTCATAAACCCAACAACTGGGGATATAACACCAGCCACAATGGATTCGTTCGACGACGTAGTAGTACATGGTGGAGCATAAAACAAGTATGGTCATGTCGAGGGTCTTACCCTTGACATGACCATACTAAAAAAGCCTGATGCACAAACGTGCATCAGGCTTTTTTACATATGTCTTTGAGCTGTTACGCGTTTAGATTTTGTGCATCAATAAACTCAATTACTTTTGCAACGCATGTTTGAAGATCATCTTCATGTGTCTTTAAGTGTAACGCAGCATCTGTTGGTTCTTCGTAAGGAGCATCGATACCAGTGAAACCTTTGATTTCGCCAGCACGTGCTTTCTTGTACAAGCCTTTTGGATCACGTTCTTCAGCAGCTTCGAGTGAACAATCAATGTAGCACTCAAAGTAAGGAACATCATTTTCTGCGTGAAGTGCACGAACAGCATCACGATCTTCTGCATAAGGACTAATAAAGCTTGCGATTGAAATTACTCCTGCATCAGCAAACAACTTTGACACTTCACCAATACGGCGGATGTTTTCTGTTCGGTCTTCTGGTGAGAAACCAAGATTTTTATTAAGACCCATGCGGATGTTATCACCATCTAGGCGGTATGCGTGGTTACCGCGGTTCAATAGAACTTGCTCAACTGCAACAGCGATTGTGCTTTTGCCTGAGCCTGAAAGACCTGTGAACCAAAGAGTTGCGCCCTTTTGTCCCATGTTTGCCAAGCGTTCTTCAGCAGAAACTGTGCCTTCGTGAAATGTAATGTTTGTAGCTACTTGTTCAGCCATTGTATTTTCCTTGATGTGGAATTTGGTAATTCCGGGTTGTCGGTAGTTATGCGGTTACTGTAGATGTTGCCCATTCGATGAGTACATCTGCAACTTCAGGACGTGAAAACTCGGCTGGTGGACGTTCACCTTGCTCGAGAAGTGCTCGGACTTTCGTTCCTGACAAGAAGATTTGATCACCTTCTAGTTTAGGGAAAGTCTTTGAACTTACCATGCCTTGCGCTTTCTTGGAATACGCAGCATGTTCAAATTTAAGTGGGGTTACGCCGATTTCTTCAGCAGTGAAGTTATCGAATATATTTTGTGCATCATAAGTGCCATAGTAATCGCCAACACCTGCGTGATCACGACCAACGATGAAGTGTGTAACACCGTAGTTCTTACGAATAAGTGCGTGCAATACTGCTTCACGTGGACCAGCGTATCGCATAGCTGCTGGCATTACTGAAAGCGCTGTGTAATCGCGTACGAAATAGTTGTCAATGATTGTGTTGTAACAATCCATTCGGACATCTGCTGGAATGTCGCCTTCTTTTGTTTCGCCGACAAGCGGGTGAATCAACAGACCGTCGCAAATTTCTTGCGAACATTTGCAGAGGTATTCGTGTGCACGGTGAATTGGGTTACGAGTTTGGAAAGCGGCAACTGTATTCCAACCACGTGATGCAAAGTCAGCGCGTGTTGCCTCAGGTGCTAATCTATATTCCGTGAATTGTTCGCCTGGTTCTACTTCTGGAGTTACTGTTGCAACGTGAATGTCTCCACCTACAAGCCACTCTCCTTCGTCCATGACCTGCTTTGCACCAGGGTGTGCTTCGTCTTCAGTACCGAAAACGTTAGGGATTTCTAGTGCTTTGTCGTGTGCGTAAATTTCATCGCAGTCGACGATTGCCATGAACGTACCATCTGAGTGATACAACGCCGCTTTGCCACCTTCTGTCAAAGTGTTCTTGACATCTTCTTCAACCGCAAGGGTGATTGGAATCGGCCAAACTGTACCATCCGCAAGACGCATGTCTTTGCAGATCGACTCAAAATCAGCTTTCTTGCAGAAACCTGTTAGGGGGCTAAAAGCGCCGATTGCGATCATTTCAAGGTCGCAAGCTTGTTTTGAAGAAAGTGTGATTTTTGGTAGTGATGCTGCTTCTTCAGCGAGATTGCCTTCAGCAAATCTATTTACCAATGTACCGCCGTGAGGTGCTATAAGGCTTCCTGTTGACATAGGTTTGAAACTCCGATTAAAGGTCGTTATTGAACCCCCCCACGATAGAGAGGTTTTGGCACAAAATGTGCCGAAACGACCGATACTACAGACTTAAAGCCCGAAAATCAAGACCTTTGTCACCAATTCGAAAGAACACTTGAAAACCATGCAAATACTGCACTATTGCGCTCGATTACGGCTATCTGACGGGGGTGTGGTTCGTGCGGTACTCGACCTCACCGAAGCCCTAGCCGCCCGAGGAAAAAACGTCACTCTTATGTCAACAGAAGGAGATGACTCACCTGAGGCAACCACTGGGGTTCAAGTAGTGAAAACTGGACCATTTGATAGGCGCCCAATCCGCTTTTCACCACAAAAACTCCAAGAACTTACTGAAAGAATTGCGGCTGCTGACATCATGCATCTTCATACACCTTGGGAACCTGCAAACATCCAACTTGCCAAGATCGCTCGATCCTGTGGAACCCCTTATATTATTTCCGTTCATGGGATGCTAGATGATTGGGTCATGAAAACAAGCACACTCAAGAAAAACATGTATCTCATGTTAGGTGGGAAAAAATTGTTAAACGGTGCTTCTGCTGTGCACTGCACTGCAGAAGCAGAAGCTGCACAAGTACAGAAACGGATTTCAAAAGCGAACATTTCAGTTGTGCCACTTGTGTTTAACCCAGATGGATACCTCAACCCTCCTCCTACTTCCGACCCTGACAAACATTGGCAAGGCTGGGAACCCCCACCACCAGTTGTACTTTTCCTTTCAAGAATACACCCAAAAAAGGGAGTGGATCGTTTAATCGAAGCAATGTCAATTGTCTGCAAGACACATGATGTGAAATGTATCATTGCAGGAAGTGGAGATGCTGCTTATGAAATTGAATTGCGGGGGATAGTTGAATCTCTGAATCTTCAACAACACGTTGACTTTGCTGGCTTTGTTCAAGGAGATCGCAAAACTGCGCTGTATCGCATCGCAAATATGTTCGCACTCCCCACAAGCCAAGAAAACTTTGGGCTTGTATTCCCTGAGGCTATGGCTTGTTCGCTTCCAGTCATAACTACACGAGGCGTTGATATCTGGCCTGAACTAGAAGCAAGTGGCGGAGCGTTGATAATCTCTGAAAAACCAGAAGCAATTGCCGCCGCAATCATAAAACTTCTTGATGACGATTTAAAACGGAAAGAAATGGGTGAGAGTGCACGAAAGTGGGTTGTTGATTCGTTTACAGGGGATACCGTTGTAAACAAATACATCGATGTATACAGAAGAGCTATGAACGAATAATTCCTTTATAAACTGCCACTAATTCCTTGGCATAGTTACCCCAATTCCAACGAGTTGCAATATCTTGCTTTGCTAATCGCCCCATCTGAGTCGCTTTATCTAAATCGGACAAAATCAAATCAAGTGCTTCTGTGGTCGCTTCTACATCCCCAAGCGGGACTAACGCCCCAGTTTCGCCATCGACGACAAACTCTGGATTAGAACGTTGGTCAGTTGCTATCACCGGTATACCAGCTGCGAGAGTTTCTGCAATAACAAGTTGTGGGTCAATACTCATCTTCCGAATTGGCATCACAACACACAATGACTCTAGGAGCAACTTGGGTAATGTTATGCCTTCTTCGTATGGAAAATGGTAAAGCGTAATATTCTTGTGTTCAGCTGCTATCTCATCAATACCCTCGATTGGCTCCCAGTGTTGACGAACTGCAAAATCGAAATTGATATCTGGGTACTTTGGAGCTAATTTTTTATACGTCTCTATGACAACATCTGCGCCATTGTCTACCGTTAAATCTCTCCAAAAAAGAACTCGGTGAGGATTTGCTAAAGTTGCTCCGGCGTTCTCTTTCACGATGTCACGAATAACACCGTGTTTAATTTGCGTTGTTGAGATCCCCTCTTTTTCTAGGTTATTTTTGACAAATGAAGTAGCTGTCACCACGGCATCTATTCGTTTCCAAAGTCGCTTAGTTAAAAACGAAAGCCGCTCTGGAAAAAACGTGCCAAAAATAGTGACAACAACTGGTGTTTTTACACCAAATAAACGCAAACCACCAGCGAGATGAGCAGTCCTGTTATAGCCAAATAAATGTAATGCATCAAACTGTTCTTGTTTACAAATCCGTTTTATTTCTGATACTTGCTGACGCAAACGCTTGAAACTGAAACCATCTCCAGGTTTTCCGGTTCTCTCTAAAACTCCACCTCGGTTTCTTGAATCAGTAACAAAGTGAATCTTCAGGTCTTTTGCCAAACAGAAGGGAAGAGAACGATCTTCACCAAATTCATTGGTAATAAGGTGGACTTCATGACCTTCTGCTCTCAGCTCTTCAATACTTTGTAGAGGAACCTGAATATGCCCAGAGACATTGCTTTCGAAACCCTTCTGCCCTGCAACTACTGAAACAAATATACCTATTTTCATTTGTTATTCACCGTTCCAATGGGATAAGTCTCGGTGTAAAAAAGTTGATAAGCGAGCGTTATACGGTCGAAAATGTTCAATCAATTTCTTTTTGGTTCTGGGGTTCATGGGCTGATATGCACTACCTTTAGACTTTCGACTTCTTCTGAGCCAATCCCCAATAAAAGACTTCCTAATCAGATGAACAAAAGAATCAAGCCCAAGAAGGTGTAACCATTTTCTTACTCGAGGAAATATAGCAGCATTCTTTCTCTGTCCAAACAATTTTGATTCTCTATCAGAGTCTACCCCAATAAAGTTGAGTATTTCTGTCAGGTATGCACGGTCATTATTACTTAAGTCGTCGTACAACAGAAAGAGTATCTTGTCGCGATCATAGTATTCCAATAGAGCTTCAACCTGATCGATATATTGTCCTCTCTCAAGAAATTCCGAATCTAACTCAATCGCATCTTCAAAACTATCCCACTCTTCTTCAACTTTCCTCGTTTGATAATTACTATAGGCTCGGTCGATTGGGTTCCTCATAACCATCATCAACTTGACATCTGGAAAATGCTTCGCCATGCGAGGTACTGAATCAGGAAAACAATACCCAGTTGCAATTTCACCTACTGCTTTATGATGTGGCTTAACGTCTTTAAAAAAAGATAGATACCAATCAATACCCTTGTCGTAATAGCGATCAAAAAAATAAGACTGCTTCTTTACTGGTTGGTACACTTGCGGATGATCTCGGAGTGCTGCAGCTGTCCACGTTGTCCCACAACGTTGGCAACCAACCATGAAAAATGTAATAACAGAAGGTGGAGGAGAACTCATTATGGGAAATATAGCAGATGTTACTCAGATGCTATATTTATGGGCATTCGGATCCCCATACAGAAATAAGTTCAATAATATCCAGAACGTCAACCACGCCACTTCTATTTAAATCGCTTGGTCCACATGGGGTTCCCCACTGTGAGATAAGTTCAATGATGTCCATGACTTCAACCATTCCGCTGTTATCCAAATCCGCACGACATTCTAATGGTTCGCAGCCCACTTGATAAACATCACTTAAATGAACATTAAAATATCCACCATTCACATCAGCGGTCAACACATCCTTCCTACCGTCTTCATTTACATCAGCAGTAATTACATGTGCTGGTCCGTGAAGTGATTGTATTTGAGTTAATGTGAGAAAACCTTCGCCATCATTCTTGTAAAGGTTCACAAAATTGTCGCCAACATGTGATACTAGAACATCAAGGGTGCAATCGCCATCGATATCGTCAACTTCTACCGAATGGGGATTGTCTGCAGTTGGATACTCACCAAACATGGAAAAATTGAAGTTCCCATCATTTTTGTAGACTATTAAGGTGTTAGGAGTCTTGTGCACAACTGATATATCGCCAAGCCCATCACCAGTCACATCACCAATCGCTAAATATCTTGGAGTAATCCCATTAAGGAGTGGGTCTCTAACAGCAAACTTAAACTTGCCCATATTCTCAACAACAGTCACGCTGTCATCGCTGCCCATATTGGAAATTGCGAAATCAAAATCACCATCGTTATCTATGTCACCGACATCAATACCACGTGGCAAATTACCAATGGGCACTTCAGTAATTTCAACAAAAGTGCCATCGCCATTATTTTTAAGGATGCTCGCAATACCTGGACCATTACTACCTACTGCTGGGTCCCAATGTGGAACAATAATATCGAGATGCCCATCACCATTTAAATCAATAATATCTAAGCAACTTGTTCGAAGGAAATTGTGCTCTTCTGAAAGTGTAAGTGCCCCAGTGCCATCATTTAAGAGAATCGCTACAGAACCACCGTTGTACCCAACGGGGTCGCCAGAATGTGCGCTCCAGTTTGCGGTCGCTGCATCAATATCACCATCGCCATCAAAATCTCCTGAAACAACATACCTCGGCGTACTCCCAACACCAATAGAAACTGTGGAGAGAATGGAATACTGCGCTGTACCATCGTTTGAAAATACAATCACATCATCAGAACCACGGTTAGCGACTGCTATGTCAAGCCAGCCATCACCATCAAAATCAGCAGAACAGATTCCTGAAGTTGCTGCTTGCACACCTTCATAGAAGTCTGCAGGTGAAAATAGCCACTCACACTCTGCTCCAAGAGCAAAAGGCACAGAAGCATTTAAACCGATAAAGGCTAAAGATAAGGTGAACCTAAAAGGCCTCTTGATTCGTATCAACTTCTTCTCCATAATTAATAGCGTACACCATCAACATGGAATTACCATCATTTCTTGTCAAAAAAAAAGACTCTAACCCGCACAAACCGAACGAATAAGGTCCAATAATGAGCATGAGAGAGAGTTCAATGCCATCAGAAAAGCGCAAGGGCTTATATAGAATCGGGACAAATTACGGCAGATTAATTGCAACAATGGGGATGGGGATTGCAATTGTTCCCCTGCAGATCAGCTGGCTAGGGATGGATGGGTTTGGGCTTCTTGGTCTTGTAGGATCTTCTGTTGGAATTGGGGGAATGCTTCAAGACATGATGCGAAGTTCAATGGTACGTGAACTTGGCGCTTCTTGGCATGAGGGCGATGACGAACAATTTAGGGCTAGTTACGCAGCATCATTTAAAGTGTGTGGATATGTAACTTTGTTAACTGCACTTGTTTTTGCTGGAATCATTTTAATCCTCCCCTTTATGGATATTCATAAAGAATGGATAGGATCTGCACAGTGGATTACTGGATGTGCAGGATTATCTACATGTTTGATTGTACTTCTCGCTCCATCAATAAACATGCTCGTTGTTCGGGAACAATTTTTCTGGCATAACGCATGGACGGTTGCAAGACGAAGCGCTTATTTAATTGCAACGATAATACCATTTCTACTATTAGGAATTAAAGATATCCCAAAAGGACTCATCGTGTTCGGTAATATTGGACTTGTTGTAAATGTCGTAGTTACATTAGCCCTCGTAATTGGATTCATTATCTACGATAAACGAATGATTCCTACGTTCCGTGGTTCAACGCCAGAAGCAATGAAGAAAGTTGCAGGAACATTTGGTTGGAACAGCGGAGTTGTTCTTGCAATGAACCTTCATGAACGGTTTGCGAACTTCATCATGAACTACTTCTTCGGGCTTTGGGGCAACGCCGTATTTTCGTTATCGCTTCGCCTCGTAAGTTATATCCGAATGGCTTCTCTTGGTCTCACATTTGGTCTAGATTCCGTAAGCGCGCGAATCAGTTCTACTGAAGACAAGTCCTCACTCCAATCTATGTTCAAGCACAGCACTAGGATGCTTGGATTTGTGTCATTCCCTGCAATGGTAGTTGTATTTGTGTTAGCAGAGCCACTCCTTCGAATGTGGGTTGGTAGAAGTATTGTAAACCCATCAGAGGTTCTGCCAGATACCGAAATACTTGTCAAAATTATGGTTATAGGATTGGCATGTAGAGCCGTTTCTGATGGATGGATGAAATTATTTTATGGTGCTGGGCACATACGAAAATATGCTCCGTACGTTTTTGCGGGCGGATTATGCAACCCGATCCTTTCGATTATCCTCATCTATCTATTACCAAAAAGTATGAGTTTCACAGGTGCCGCAATCGCATATTCTGCTGTGTATTTAATAGTGCACGTCATTGTTATGCCAGTAGTAACGGGCAACTGCGTAGGGCTTGCTGTTGGCACTATTCTCAAGCCAGCAATCAGACCACTTGTCATTGCCCTTGCTGTCTCTCCGACGTTATATGTTGCCCCATTGTTTTCAAGTGATGAACTTATAAATTGGACTGGTGTTATCGTTGGAGTCTGTTGCTATGGAATGTTATATGCGATTGTTAGTTGGAGGTTTATGCTCTCTACAAAAGAGCGAAAAGGTGCACAAAGACTACTGCGTAGATTAGTTCTACAGAATGCTTAAACTAAGCAGGCTCTCCGTAATCTGTAAACTCTTCAAGATCTGATTCATCGTATTCCTCATTTCCTTCGTCGGAGTCACCTGGTGGGAGCGCATACTCCACACCTCCATCCCTAATAGACGCCCACAGAGTTATAAATATACTCGCAAATGCAACATGAAGAAAAGACCAGGAATATGTTGGCCAATATACTACTTGGTTAAAGCAACCTTGGACATACATTGCAAGTAAAAGCAATAACACAATGCTGTACAGCAATGGATTGCCACTTAAATATTTTCTGTTCATCCAAACACGGATACCAGAATAACAAGAGTAAATCACCAAACTGATTTGTGGGAGGAACAAAAGAAACCCTCCGTGATACATCATATTCATCCAAGCACTGTGAGGGTGTTGTCCAATAATATTGGATCTAAAGTACGACTCGCCATTTGAACCAAGAAGCCCATACAAAGGGCTTCGTGTATAGACTTCAGTAATGTATCGGTACCATAACTGAGGGCGCCCTGTCTCCAAAGAAGCCAAACGTTCCATTGGTGACGTTTCTCCACCAATGGACAGAATCCAACCAATACCAATTGCTGCGATACCTAAACCGATGATCGTAACAATTGGGCGCTTCGATAGAACAAAAATAATTGGAAACGAAGTCATCAGAATTGCAATATTGGTTTGCCGACTTGCGGTCAACAATGCCATACCCAATGTCAATGAAAGATAGAAGATAAGTAATGGCCTATATTTTTTGGGCCACGTTAACATCGCGTATCCCAGTAGTGGTGCAGCGAGTGCAAATAACATGCCTACTTGGTTTGAGTTTGATCCGTAGGGTTGAAATCTTCCGATTCCCTTTAGGAATGATTCTCCAGGAAACAATACCAGAGCAGAAATCGGAATGAGCAATGCGATCATGCAACCAACTGTAAAACCGTTGATGATTCGCTTGAAGTCAGCATACGTCACAACCGTTCTCGCCAGTAAAACACCGGCTATCGTAATGCAAAGCCATTGAATTCTCAAAACAATGCCAACGCTTTGCTCTTCCACTCCAAGAATCAAGAAAATCCAAACGAAAGCCATAATTGGGTAGAGATAAACGATGGTAGGCAATTGTCGCTTAGGGTATGGGTGAGTAATGGCTGCGAATGCTACAAGCAAGAAGGAAAGACCTGAGGTTAGTTTTGCGCCTGCAGCAATCAAGCTTAAGTCTTGTGCCCTAGCCATCGAAAGCCATGGAGTGACAAGCATTAACGCCAAAAACAATCTGTTCTCTGCGCGTACCATGAAGAAAATGAGAACTAATACGAGCATTGGCGTGAGAAGCCAAGGTTGCGTCATAATAATCTCTAGATATATGTCTGTACGATCCATAGAGTTCACCCATGGTATCGGATAATTGAGCATGATAACTCGCTCTCTTTTCATCCTCAGATTTGGTAAAGTATGAGGCGTGAAGTATCAAAAAAACACGTACCTAACCCCATTCATCCTGTTGTTTTGCTTTGTTTCGTTTTCTTCTGGAGATTGGTCTCCTGAGATTTACAACGCTATTAAATGGACAGCTCCAAATCAAGGTGCCCAAACGATTGCGTACACGACCCAAGTTGGAATAACCAGAGTTCCCATGGCATACCATGGTGGAGTCGACACAAATGCATCAGGCGAGATCACTGATCGCAACATCGAGAAGTTCACACAATGGGTACATACATATTTGCCTCCAGATTATTGCGGGCCAGTGGTTATGGATTACGAACAACCGTGGTGGAAGGAACTTCTTGCCAAAGAAATATCTCCCGAGCGGTTGCAAGAAATTTTATCTGTCTACATCGAAGGCGTTCAAGTCGCTCGAAATGTGCAACCAGCGGCGCAATGGGGATATTGGGGACTGCCTGCTCTTAGAAATACAAGTGAGCGGTGGCTTAATCAGGGATTGTCTATGGAACCGCTCATTGCCCAGTGTGGTGCGTTGTATCCTGATGTTTATAATTGCACTCCCGGAAAAGATCGAACCGCGAATGCGCAACAACATATCTCAACTGTTCTTGAACAAGCAGCAGGTAAAATACCCGTGTATGTTTTTGCATCAATTCGATATTGCGGTCCCGAAGTTGACCATTCTGTTTTTGTGCCAGATGAAATTTTTCTGAAACAAGTAAATGCAGCACTCCGGGCTGTGTGGGTAGACGAGAGTGGAACACAACATCGAGTAAAGGGAATTATTTTGTGGGATGCGTTTGGGTTCAGCCCTGAAGCACAGTGGGAAGAATTAGACCAAAAACACAAACGCTCATTTGAACTTCTCCAAGCACTGTCAAAAGCGTGGGGGACATCAATGACAGGAAAAACAGTTGTAACGGGACCATCCACTTCTGCCGTATGCAAGTACGGATTACCTGAACCAACCAATAGTAGTGGAGCAATTTACGACGAATCGCTAAGTGGACAAAACAAGGGCGTGCAATCAAATAAAATCCGAGACGAAGCGACCGAAGAGAACGATCGAATCCCAACCGGCAGAATTCGCGGAGATAGGGCAATAGAATAAATGTCAAAAAAGAACGATTTAAAACCGCCTATTTTTCTCATTGGAAGCGTTCGCTCTGGAACGACAATGTTTCACCACATTTTCAATTTACACGATGATGTCCAGAGTTGGTTTGAACCACGCACAATCTGGATGTACGCTGATCCAGGTCGTCGCTACGACCGATTCACTGCTAGTGATGCAACTGACCGTGTAAAACGATACATTCGAAAACGATTCCTTCAATTTCAAAAAAAGCACGGCAACAAGCGTGTCATGGAAAAAACTCCTGCCAATACGTTAAAGGTCCCATACGTCGAAGCAATTTTTCCTGAATCAAAAATGCTGTATATCATTCGCGAACCGTTTGCAAACTTAAGTTCCGCAGAATTGCGATGGCAGACTAAAAAGAATAATTGGCATCACCTTTGGGTTCGTTTCATGGAGTGTCCAAAAAGTCAACTCCACTACTACATTGGCCGTTTCCTCATTGATAATTTTCGACGCAATATATTGCGAAAAAAATACTTTTCAATTTGGGGCGTTCGATACAAGGGTATCTACAAAGAACTAAAAGAGAAAAAACTCACCCATGAAGAACTCATTTGTAAACAATGGGTTGAATGTTCAAGGCAAGCCGAAGAGGATCTTGCAAAGATGGACCAGTCCAAAATAATGCGGATTCGCTATGAAGATTTTGTTGAAAATCCTATTGGGATGTACCGAGATATCGCTAAACACTTTGATCTTGAATTAACTGACAATGTGGAAGCGAAAATTGGCGAGATGGTTGATTCTAGTCGTCAAGATAAATGGAAGCGTTTAAACAAAGATGTGCTACGTAAATGTTTTCCCATTCTCAAAGACGAAATGAAAAAACATGGATACGAAACTGCAGAAATTGAAAAGATGCTTTCAGATTAATCCTCTTGCAAACTCTGCAGTTTCCTTAAGAATTTAATCCTGCGAAGTGCGTTTTGGTCTACTGCGTCAGGGTGGCGGTCTATTGTATCGCCATCGGACATTGAATCTTCATCTTTAAATTTAGAATCCTTTGGTGCAAACCCACGATCTTGCATCTCATCCATCGGCTTATCCATGTTCTTTTCTTCTTCGCGTTTTTTAACTTCTTCATCCAATCGCTTTTGATATTTAAGATGAAAATCTTTCTGTTGATCTTCTGCCAAGATTGCCCAACCGCGTATCTGATACTCCGTTGAATTCGGAGACATTTCTTGGATTTCCCTCATGCGCTGGCTACTCTCTTTTGAAAAAGAACCACCCTTCTTCTTCTCGTCTTTTTGTGTTTTCCTTAAGTCCTGCATTTCTTTCCCGTACTTCTTATAAAACTCTTGTTGCTCCTTGCGCATTTCTTGCAGAAGCGCTTGAAATTTATTGTTCTGTGTATCTGACAATTCTAGTGATCGAAAAGTATCGAGCCACATTCGATTTTGGTCTCGAGAATTCAGAATACCCTGCTTACCCGTTTCATTGAGTTTTCGATTGCGTAAGTCCTGATCACTCACCTCTTCCTCTGTAATAGTAGGTCCTGCGAGCAAGTCGTCTGCTGGTGGTGTGGCAAAAGCGACGCTTGAGAAGAGAATTGTTGTTGTGGCAAGTGTCAGATGAAGTTTCATAATAAAAATCCTTATTTCAGAGTTCGACATTCAACGAACTCATACCTCTATATAATGCCATAATTCCCAGAAGAAAGGTACAGAATGCCCCTACAGCCCTCAAATCTACGCGAAGCCCTACGTTCAATATCTGATCCTGACTCAGAAAAGGACATTGTGACTGCTGGTATGGTCAGAGATATTCAAATTGATGGTGACGACATAGCCCTAGAAATTGCGCTTAATACGAGCGAGCCATCCCTTCACCAGAAAATGAGAGAGCAAATTGAGGCAGCAATTCGTGCTACTGCGCAAACTTCTGAGGAAATCGTAGCCGCAGTTTCGGTCACATTTACCATTGATACTCGCAGCGCAAACGAACGCGTACACGACTCAGGTAATCCTTTACCGAATGTTAAAAAGATTATTGCAGTTGGTGCAGGGAAAGGTGGAGTGGGTAAATCAACTATTGCAACCACGCTTGCAGTAGGTCTAGCACGTCAAGGTGCCAAGGTAGGTTTACTCGATGGTGATATTTACGGCCCCTCAATGCCGACAATGCTCGGATTACATCGAGAAGAATCAAAAGCAGAAGATGGTTTTCTTCTCCCGTTTGAAGTACATGGTATCCAAGCTATGACTATTGGGAAACTTGTCGAACCTGACAAAGCACTCATTTGGCGTGGTCCACGTGCTCACAGCGCGTTCAACCAACTTGCCACGCAAACCAAGTGGGGAGAGCTTGATTATTTAATTGTTGATCTTCCACCCGGAACTGGTGATGTTCCACTTTCACTCGCTCAACTCTTGCCCCTTTCAGGCGCGGTTATTGTATGCACTCCTCAGGTAGTAGCACAGGATGACGCACGTAGAGCTGTTCGAATGTTCCAACAACTTGGGGTTCCCATTTTAGGGCTTGTAGAAAACATGTCCTATTTTGTAGCAGACGATGGTAAAGAATACGACATCTTTGGGAGAGGTGGTGGTGAGCAGATGGCATCCGATATGAACCTTGCTTACCTTGGTGGAATTCCGATTCATCCAGACATGCGGATTTCCGCGGACACCGGAGAACCTCTTCGTAACTGGGAAATCACCGATACCATGTCAGTCGCTCTTGACACTGTTTGTGAAAATCTGGCAAAAGCAGTTTCGTCAACAACAGATGAACGCCCAACGCTTTCCATTAACTAAGCACTAAAAACAGTATGGAAGTGACAATTCCGTTGCTCATTCCGTGAACGATCATTGACGGAATAATTGTTCCACGCCATTCCCGCATTAAATTCATCCCTACTGCGATGCCCATTAATGCGGGAATAGCCACCCATCCCTGAGGGTGTATCGCTGCAAATATAAATGAAACAATAAGAACGCTCAATAAAGTACTCAGTACTCGCCCCCATGCTTCACTCCATGAACGTAGTTGGCGGTAAAGAACCCCTCGAAAAAAAGTTTCTTCAACAATCGGTGCGACGATTGCTGCAAGAATAAAAATGGCAATTCGTATTTGAACACCACCCTCTGCAATTTGAAGAATAATTGGGTGCGAACCACCACCAGTCCCAGAAAACGAATCAGTTCCGCCATCAAGTGTTTGTTGAATGAAGAACAAGAATAAGGTTAGCAAAACACCTATTCCTAAAAACGGCAATGTCATCACGTAACCTGCAATTCCGCACATAACTTCTTTGACTATGCCATCGCCTTCAGTCCAACCTATATCTTTCCGAATTTGCATGAACGAAATGCCACGAATTCGTGCCCAAAATAAAACAAGCAAACTTACAAAGAACGCACAAATCGAACAAAGTATTGCTGTGAATAGGTCTCCTGGAAAAACTACCTGAGCAACAATACCTGCCCCAGTCGTCAACACTACGAAGCCAAACAACCACAGAGCAAATACTTCCGCATACAACCCGTGACTTGCATCTGGTGCTTGCATTCCATTTTGCATTTTTCCAGAAAATGCAGACGCCATTGCAATAATTACTCCAATGCTACCCAGAATAAGCAGTGCAATTAGTACTCCTGATGCTATCCCAACAGATTTTAATTTACCTGCTGCTTTTTGCTCCATAACTTTTTTTTCACTGGGGGTAGCTTCTAAAAGTTTGCCAAACCACCCGAGCGATTCTTCTAATGATGCGTGCCCTTGGGGTAACGTCCCCCCATCCATAAGTATGCCCAGCTGCTCTTGCACTTCTGCTTGCTGTGAAGAAAGTACCTTGCCTTCTTTTGCAAGACCATCTAAATACTCCAGAGATGCACGTTGAGCTTCGGCAGTATCCCCAACCGCAATCATAAAAGCTATATAACTCTGCCGCTGGGCAACAGTGCCAACATTAATAGCATTTGCGATTATCGCTAATTGCCCATCATCATCGCCTTCAGCAACAACCCCTAATGCTATTTCTGCTTGAATTCTAGCCATCAGGAGGCCAGCGGGATCCCCTTGGGAAACCTCGCTTGCACCATCAGGAACCTCATCAAAGTCGTCTGAGAGCGTTTGAAGATACGCCACGCCTGCTGTGAGTAGGATAATGAAGGTCCAAGCAGTTTTAACAAGGGGTGAAAAGTGTCTGTTCATACGCGAATGGTACCCTTAATAGAGTTGACAATAGAGGCATTTTTCGGTACATTTCCTTGTTCGCCCTAGATTTTGAGGGCTCAGAAGGAAACTAGATTATGCCACGTCAAACAACATTTGCTAAACAAGGTGAAGTCGAGCCAGCATGGCGCCACATCGATGCTGAGGATCAAACACTCGGTCGGATGGCAACTACCATTGCAACGCACCTCATGGGAAAGCATCGCCCAGAGTGGACGCCACACGTCCTTACAGGCGACTTTGTGATTGTCACTAACGCAGAAAAAGTGAAAATGACCGGAAAGAAGCTTGAGCAAAAAACACAGCTGATTTATAGTGGATATCCCGGCGGGCTCCGAGCACATAAATACAGTGACATGATCGAGAAGCATCCTGAACGAATCATCGAACAAGCGGTACGTCGCATGCTTCCAAAAACGAAGTTAGGCCGTGATATGTTTCGTCGGCTAAAGGTGTATAGCGGAAGCACGCACCCACACACTAATCAACAACCAGAGGCACTTGCCTGCTGATTGAATATTTTGGATTGCCGCTATGTTAGGCAATCACACTTGCACACAGTTCTCAAGAGGGGCTCCAAGAGCTTACGAACAAATGACAGAAGACCAATCAACAATTAAAGCAACTGAAACAAAACCAACCCCTGCTGCAAAAAGTACACCAAAAGATGGTCACTGGTGGTGGGGAACCGGAAGACGCAAAGCTGCTGTTGCTCGCGTGCGTATCAAGCCCGGAACAGGCATATTTAATGTAAACAAGAAGGACTTAACTGAGTACTTCTCAGAAATTCGTGACCACCAAGATATCATGAAGGTACTTGAGAAAACAAATACCAAAGGTTCACTTGATGTTTATGTGAACACAAATGGCGGCGGTTACACAGGGCAATCAGGTGCCATTATTCTTGGTCTTGGTCGTGCTCTTGCAAAGTTTGATCCCTCTCTAGATGGTGTTCTCCGAGATAATGCTTATCTCTCACGTGACCCGCGCCGCGTTGAGCGCAAGAAACCAGGACAGCCAGGTGCTCGTAAGCGTTTCCAATTCTCAAAACGTTAATCCACACTTTTTACAAAAGCCCATTGAATGCGCGCATTCAATGGGCTTTTTTTATACATACGTGTGAAGTTGCCTTGCTACCCAGAGTGGCGATCTGTTTAGCCTATGCGCGATTTCTTCAATCGTCAAAGGAGGTCCAATCCACCCATATCGTAACTCTACTACTTCGCCAAGTTCACTGGATTGTTGCAACGCATTGGAGTGTACATTTCCAGTGGGAATTAAAAACGACCATGGGACGATTCCATGAAACGGACAAAGAATTTCTATTGGCTTGAACTTCGCTGCCGCACGCAATGG
>JABHWX010000003.1 GCA_018657585.1 Phycisphaerae bacterium | reverse complement strand
TGAATTGATGAGTGGTTCAAGGGGTGCCGAGATTTACTTAATGAACCCAAAGTCATTTGTAAATCTAGGTGAAGATTTTTACTTCGGTTCTTTGGTCAAGCAGGGGACCAAGAAAAAAAATTATGTTATTGGGATTATGAAGAAATCAGAAAACGGCAGTTTGCCTCATGTAGAACTATGCCCCCCCAAATCAAAATTGTTAAACCTGGTTGATGGTGACAAAGTTATTGTCGTTTCACAAGATTAATTAAAAAAGACCTAACTTAGAATAAGTTGAGTCTTATGTTTGAGAATTATTACTATTTATTTCTCATGTTTTCCATGTGGACTCTTTGGGCAATTCCCTGAACTGCTCGATCCGCAGTAACGGTATTTACCCGTGAAGCCCATCTTGTGCTTCCCACTTGGGCTCTTGGGACAATTGCCTTGACTGATTGACCACTGTGCGTCTTAATATATTATCACGAAAGATTCAGGATGTCTTAATACATCCTTATTTCTTTGGGAGACGTGCGGGTAATTACGCCTCATCATCATGTGCTAACGCTTGCAACAACGTGTTGCGTGCCTCTGGTGTCGAACTGCTAAGAGCGGGTGAGCGGTTGCTGGTGAATAAATTGACCGGATGTTAATTTTTGGGTTTGCTGTTGGTTTTAAGCGCCTCTTCATGCGCTATCGAGGTGTCGTAGTACATCATCGCCTTGGGCATCCACCCTCGGAGTTGCTTAATTCTGGTTTCTGATGCTGGGTGTGTGGACAAAAACTCGGCTGGTGCTTTCTTGCCAGCCTTGCCCATTCTTTGCCACAATGGTATTGCTTCGCGCGGGTCATACCCAGCATCGGCCGCTATATACAAACCAATTTGATCCGCTTCGGTTTCTTGTGTTCTTGAAAACGGCAGGGCAATACCTAATCCATATGCACCAAGCACAATCATTTGGTCGCGTTTATTCATTTCGCTCATCGCTATTCCGGCGATAACAGAACTCGCTATCGCTTGACTCGAACGCTCGGCTCCGTGCCTTGCAATGACGTGCGCTACTTCATGTGCCATCACTATTGCAAGTGCATCTTCGTTTTCGGTTACTGGTAATAAACCGGTATACACGCCGCATTTTCCACCCGGAAGCGCCCACGCATTCACCATGTCTTTGTCCTTGATAAGAGCAAACTTCCATTTGTAGCCATGAACCGACTCTGGATAGAGCCGTTCTGCTGCCAAAGCAACTTTTTCCCCAACACGCTGCATCGTGTCGTATTGCGTGCCTTTTTTAATTGTTTTTTCTTCCTTGAGTATCTTCGTAAACGCCTCTTGCCCAAGTTTCATTTCTTGAGCATGGGACATCACTATGAACTGGGATCTCCCCGTCTCTGGGGCTGAGGAACAACCCACAAGAAGCGCTAGAAACAGAATGGCGTATTTGTACATACCGGCAGGATAACGTTTCGTGGTTTGAGTATAATGCACGGCTCAATTTAATCGTGTTGATTGCAAAAAAAACAAGGATTTAATACCTATGCGACGAGCAAAAATTAGCGTTATTGGAGCAGGAAATGTGGGTGCGTCGTGTGCTGTCTGGGCGGCTTCCAAGGAACTTGGTGACGTTGTACTGGTCGATATTCCAGACGCAGTCGGTGTAGCACAAGGCAAGTCACTTGACTTGTTCTGCGCAAGCCCAATGGAACGCTTTGATGCGAACATTACGGGTACTTGTGATTACAAAGATGTCGAGGGTAGCGATGTGGTAATCGTTACTGCTGGCATTCCGCGTAAGCCTGGCATGAGTCGTGATGACCTTATTGCAACCAATGTAAAAATTGTGAAGTCTGTTTCAGAACAAGTTGCAGCCGCCGCACCAGACGCAGTCATGATTATTGTTTCCAATCCGCTTGATGCGATGGTCTACACCGCGTGGAAGGCATCTGGTTTCCCAACCAACCGAATTGTTGGTCAAGCGGGTTGTTTAGATGTTGCACGGTTTAGAGCATTCCTTGCAATGGAACTTGATGTTTCTGTTGAAGATATTCAAGCACTGCTTCTTGGTGGCCATGGAGATGACATGGTGCCACTTCCAAGGTACACATCCGTTCACGGCATTCCTGTTTCACAACTTCTTCCAGAAGAAACTATCAATGCATGTGTTGAACGTGCAAAGGCGGGTGGTGGCGAAATCGTAAAAATGATGGGCACAAGTGCGTACTACGCACCGGCAAGTGGTAGCGTCATGATGGCTGAAGCAATTATCAAAGACAAGAAAAGAATCCTGCCGTGCGCTGCGTACTGCGATGGTGAGTTTGGTATCGACGGTTTGTTCGTTGGCGTTCCCTGTGTCCTTGGCAAAAACGGTGTTGAGCGGGTTGTACAAATTGAACTTAATGAAAGTGAGCAGGCGATGATGGATGAGTCCGCGTCCCATGTTGCTGACCTAGTTAATACGGTGAAAACAACCTTCCCAGAACTAGCGTAAATGTATATACAACAAAAAAGGCGGCTCTTTGAGCCGCCTTTTTTCGTGGTAGTTGTGTTTAGTCGTTATCAGCCATCATTTTCATCATATCAACGCAACGGTTTGAATATCCTGCCTCGTTGTCATACCAACTGACAACCTTAAAGAAGGTGTCACTTAAGCCAATGCCTGCGCCCGCATCAAAAATACTACTTCGTGGGTCGCCAACAAAGTCAGCGCTAACAAGTGGCTCTTCTGTGTAACCAAGAACACCGCTCATCGCGTCCTTGGATGCTTCCTGCATAGCGCCGCAAATATCATCGTACGAAGTTGCGTTCTTTGTTCGAACAGTTAAATCAACAACGGAAACATCAGCTGTTGGAACCCGCATCGACATGCCTGTGAGTTTTCCCTGCAGGTGCGGCAAACAAAGTCCAACCGCTTTTGCAGCGCCAGTGCTTGCTGGAATAATATTCATGTACGCATTACGTCCGCCGCGAAAGTCCTTTTTGGTTGGACCATCTTGCGTTGGTTGTGTTGCAGTTGCTGCGTGAATAGTTGTCATTAGACCTTCTTCAAGACCAAATGAATCGTCAATTACTTTTGCAATTGGCGCCAAACAGTTTGTTGTGCACGAAGCGTTTGAAATTACCTTGTGGTTCGCTGGGTCGTATTCGTTGTGGTTTACTTTGTAGACAAACGTTGGAACTTCGTCTGGTGTTTTGGTTGGCGCAGAAACAAGCACGCGTTTTGCGCCCGCTTCAATGTGTTTGTATGCACCGGCGTAATCCGTAAAGAAACCAGTTGATTCAAGAACGTAATCAACACCAAGGTCACCCCAAGGAAGTGCCGCAGGATCGCGTTCGCTCAAACATTTCGTTTGCATGCCATCAACATCAAAGCCGGTATCGGTGACTGTCACCTTTTTAGCAAACGTGCCATGCATCGTGTCGTATTGAAGTAAATATCCAAGATTGTCTTGGGGAACCAAATCGTTGATTGCAACGATTTCAAAATCACCCGAAAGTGCTGCCGCCCGATAGACAAGTCGTCCAATACGTCCAAAACCATTAATACCAATTCGAATA
>JABHWX010000002.1 GCA_018657585.1 Phycisphaerae bacterium | reverse complement strand
CTACTGAAACCCCGATTGCAGCAGTCATCCAAATTCCTGAAGCCGTCGTCATTCCCTGAATTTTTCCCCTAGATTGAATGATTGCACCTGCACCTAAAAAACCAATGCCACCAACAATGCCCGCTATAACACGACTCGTATCTAGCCGCACCATGGTTTCTAGCCCTGCAGATTGTTCTGCAAACGCCAGTTGCTGCATCGCCGAAACGCCAACAAGAGTAAATGTTGCCGCACCCAAACTGACCAGTGACATTGTCCTAAGACCAGCCGGTTTACTCCTCAATCGTCTATCTAATCCTATAAAAGCACCAAGGACGAGGGCAAGTACAAGCCGAACAATCATTTCCCATTCTGGCAATTGCATTATGTTGGTTCCCTTTGTTCAAGTAAATATGTTCGTTCAGCCATAAACGCTTCCTCACGCTCTGCTAGATGATTCTTTATGCTCTCAAGTTGTTGCTCGGCCTCTCTACGGGCTTGCCTTGAGTCACCGCCATGGCGTGGATCTTCCTCAATTTGTTCCAAATCCATAGCCATCACCAGAGCGACAAAATCCGCATCAATCATCGGCTCCCCTGCTGCTGCTGCAACATTATCGAGTGCTTTTAATTCCTCTGTTATCCGCCTTGTCACTTCATCGACATTTTCTTGTGGTCCAAACATCAACAAAGATTCTCGAGTTTCTAATCTACGCTGCTCAATTGATTCTTCCAACGCGTCAATCTTGCCATGCAATGCTTCAGTTTCTTTGTTTAATGGCGTGGGTGGCTCTGGTGGAACAAAACTATCAAGTTGAACTTTTGCGCCCTTTTTGATTCGTTTGCAAAACCAGCCTGAAATTCTGTAGGCATCTTTTAGCCTACGCATCGCAGTTGGAACTGGCGTGGGGCTGCCATGAACTGCGGCATTACCATCACGGCGAATTGCATGCATGCCATCAGCTTGCCTTCTTGAAACAACTCCTGCACGTTCTAGTGCACCAAGCATAGCACCTAAATCTTGCGAAATGTCTCCCCGCATTTGCAAGTTCGTTAGCTTCTTCGCCATCGTCTCTACCATCAGACGGAGCTTAAACATACACGAGTCTGGATCCGTATGTACATATTCTTCCGCTTGTTTTGCGAGTTGTGCAACTCGCTTATCAAACCTTCCTAAGAATTCAAAGTTCGTTTCTTGTTTACTCACTGTGCTTGCTCCGAAGGCCGAAGCATAGATGCAATGATTCTTGCATTCACACAACACCGTTGAAAATCATCCGGTGACACCTCGATTGCAGAAGCAAGCATAGATGCCCACCGAACTTCCAATGGTTTCATCGAACGGTCAGAGTACGAAATCATCATCACGCCAGTTAATATTTTTTCAGCAAGATCACGCGGCAGTCTACGAACGCCGCTCAAACAATCAATCAAAGTTTTATTTGAAATATGTTCTGCGTCTTTTGCAATTCTGCATTCATCTTCCGAAAGGCCAATGATTGCCTGTGCGTACAAACCCGTGGCAGCTTCTTGAACTGATGGCATGTCCTCTCCAGCAATCGCCATAGTCCTTGCTGAAAGAAACCACAATGTGGCTAAATCATGAGTATCTCGATCCGGCATACCCCATCCATTGTTGCATACCTCACGCCTATTGCAATAGGTATAAAAGGCGTTTTTGGCAATATAGGTAGTCTGGCTCTTGTGCTATTGAAATATATTAAAAAAACTACCGAAAAATCCTATATATTTCTTGACGTAAAGCATAAAAACCTTCAATATAGTGACGATAAGGTGGGCAGGAAACCTACCAATGAAGAGAACCTAGTGTTTGGATAACACGCAAAAACGAAAAAGAGAGAAGAAATGAAAACTTTAGTATTAACAGGATTGTTTGTAGCATTGGCAGCCGGTACCGCATCAGCAGGCATGCTCTACTCACAAAGTTTTGAAAACCCTGACTGGCTCGGTGGAAAATATTACGACACCGGTGATGCAGCAGTTGACCACTGGCTTACTAACAACGCAGGCGAAGCCGCCGTCAATGGTGACGGATTCAACGCATGGTATGGCAACACTCGTGATAGCGTTGGCCTAACTGATGGCGATTATGTTGGTGTGACAAGCTACGGTTCACAGGGATTTTACGATGGCGACCAGGGATACCAAATGTCCGATACAGATGGCATGATGTCATTGTTCTTTGACGATTATGGTTCAGACGTAAATTTCTCCGTTGCTATCTATATTGCTAGTACTGGGTACGAGTCTGATGATTCATTGTCAATCGAGTACGGAAATACTGTCATCGCTTCTTTTGGTGAATTAGAACTAGAAGGTAGTGCCGGTACTTGGATGTTAATTGAAGGCTCTGGTGTATCGGGTCAACTTTCGGTTAACTTCGACTCAAACTCTGGTTCTGAAGCCGTGTTTATTGATGCTGTCAATATCTGGACAGGCGATGTTCCTGCTCCTGGCGCGCTTGCGCTACTGGGTCTAGCAGGACTTGCTAGCCGACGACGTCGAAAATAATCGACAATAAGTTATCCAAATTCAAAAACCCCACTGCTTGCAGTGGGGTTTTTTTATTTATATTTTACCTAAAGCTTACGGGCAGGCGCCCCATGCTGAGATGAGTTCAATGATATCGTTCACTTCAACTGAGCCGTCACCATTCAAGTCTGCTGGACAGCCAATACATTCGACAATTTCATCCGCACAGAAAACCTGAATACCTTGGAATTCGCCTTCAGCATCGAGGCATGCATCCTCATTTGCAGTTACAAGACACAGGCTACCAAGACAACAAGCGCCTGAGTTTAGACCGTAGCATTCGACCATTTCACAAACTGTATCTTCACCGTGAAATACTCCGCCACCATCAAGGCAAGCGCTGTAGTCCATTTCCCAACACGCGTCACCGCCACAGCATGCTCCTAATCCTGTTGCACACCCAACGATGTCGCCCACGATTGAAGGCTGTGTACTTGAAAAATCTTCTATGACATCGCATACTAAGTTCACACAAATAATCGGATCAGTAAGCGTCACAGTACTGCCTGCAATATCAATTGCGCCACTACCACCTACACCGTTGCAATCACTGTCAGCAATATTCGTATCGAACGTACATTGTGAAAAAGAAACAGTACTATTGCTACGAATATTTGCTGCGCCACCCGATTCTGTTGCAGTATTTTCGATGAAAACGGTATTCGAAACTGTTCCATCACCGTAGGAGTAACTAAACCATCCACCACCTTTAGTTGCATGATTCATAGAGAAAGTTGAATCTTGCATCGTGATCGAACTATTCTTGTTGTAGAGCCCTGCTCCGTTCCCCGCACTATTACTTGACAATGTAACTGCCGTGAGCAAAATATCAGCCGTGCCATCTTTGATATACAAGCCACCGCCATGCAACCCAGAATTATGCTCAAAAGAACAATCTAGAACTGACGCAAAAGAATTCCGCATATATATACCGCCGCCTACATTATCTGAAGTATTTGAGCTCACTACTGATGATTCAAGTGTGAGTGAACCCGCATCAATAAAAATACCGCCACCCTTTGATTTTGCTAAGTTTCCTGTAATAACGCAGTTGCGAATAGTTGGAGATGCTTCAAATATATAAACACCGCCCCCATCTAGGTTTGTACCGTTGCGGATCGTGAGCCCTTCTAGCACTGATGCCGCTGTTTCACTCGTTTCAAAACGAACTACAGAGCCACTAGAAACATTTCCATCGATGAATGTACCACTGGGATCACCATTCTCACTTCGTACTGTGATTGCCTTGCCCGCAAAGTCAATGATTTCATAGTATATTCCTGGGCTAATTGAAACTATATCACCATCGACAGCTGTGTCTACGGCTAATTGAATGTGTGAATAATCACCCGGAACCATCAAAGTATCTGCGAACGTCATGCTTGAAACCACTGTAATTACAGCAGATGAAAGTAGTTTGTTTTTCCTCATTGCGAGTCTCCTATTGTCTTCTATTATCAATAATCTACTGTTAATACTATAGTTACAAAGCCCAATTGCAAGCAAAAGCTCTGTATATTCGTGGCGATAATCCGCACAAACCTACTTCAACAGCAATTTAGGTGTGATAACTGAGATTTGGCAAGTTAGGTAAGTACAAAAAGTGCATTGTTTTGTTACCATCATGGTGGTAATAAAAAGTGGGTTTTTGAGAAGAAGGAAGTCGATTTCTAGTGTGAGTACACAACCCCAATAGCCAAGGATGGCAACAAGCAGGAAGGAACCAGCAACCAGATGGATGCATTTTCAATACACGGCGGACAACGACTCTCGGGCACTATTTCAGTGGATGGCTCTAAAAATGCTTCTCTCCCATTACTAGCTACTGCTCTGCTCACCGAGGAAGAACTTGTTTTTGAAGGTATTCCTAATCTTTCAGATATTGCAAACATGGTTCGGTTGCTTGAGGAACTTGGCTGCACCTCAAGTAGAACAAAGTCTCATATTCAAATTCAAACCAAAGATTCTTCAGTCTCGCATGCAAGGTACGACATCGTTCGAACAATGCGCGCAAGTGTCTGCGTACTTGGTCCCTTACTCGCCAAGCGAGGTGAAGTTCGAGTCTCCATGCCAGGCGGTTGTTCATTTGGTGATAGACCAATCGATTTGCACTTGCGTGGACTAGAAGCCCTTGGAGCGAAAATACACCTTGAAGGCGGTGATATTGTCGCACGCTGCGATCGATTGCATGGTGCAACCATATTTCTTGGCGGACCGTTTGGTTCAACCGTACTTGGCACAGCAAACGTCATGAGCGCTGCAACGCTCGCAAAAGGTACAACTATTATTGAATCCGCAGCCTGCGAACCTGAGATTACTGACTTAGCCGTTTTGCTCAACAACATGGGAGCAAAAATTACAGGAGCT
>JABHWX010000043.1 GCA_018657585.1 Phycisphaerae bacterium | reverse complement strand
CTGGTTTTGCTACGAAAAAGAAAACTTCGCCTTGTGGGACGAGAGGAATTTGAGGGTGGTGAACTCTGGTTATTGCGATTTAAAGGCACCGATGGTGATCCTATACAGGTGAAAAATCCGGGTATTGCAGAAGAAGAAATTCAAGATTTATCAGATCAATTGGGTGAAATTTTGCAAGGTGATTTGTGATTAGAGCTTTCGCCATCGTATTGTTGATGTGTGTTTCATGCGCTCCAAAAGGCCCTGCGCCATGGAGACAGAAGCATAAAGTTGAATTTTTTGTCGAGAATCAGGCAAAGAGAACGGCTCTTTTTACAGAACTTGTTGGTCGTGGTGCAATCGAATTTAAGTGGACTGACGACAAGGGAACTCACAATGAGCAAGGCGAACTAGATTTTTGGAAACAGGGAGATGCTATTTCGATGCGTGTTTCAAAACTTGGCGAACTTCTTGCATGGTTCGGTGGAGAGGGAAAAGATTTTTGGTTTTTTGACATGATGAGTGACGAACCAACACTCACAGTAGGCGGTCAACAAGGTATGTTCAATGATATTGAAGTTGCATTGGTACTTCTTGGGTTAGTTCCTGTTCCAAAGTTAGAAGCAAGTGTAAATAATGAAGTGTTTAATAGTATCGATGCTCAAGGTCGTAAGTGGAGTGCAACCTATGAATTTGAAAAACACCGCCCACTACACATCGCCATGAAGGAAGGCGATCATGAAGCCGAAGCTAAACATTGGACAGGTATTTTGGTTGAGATTGATAATAAGCACGAGTTGTATTGGCCAGAAACTGGTGGAAACATTGATTTAACAGATAACCAAGGAAACACAAAAATAAAAATTGCATTTTCGTTTTTATCTACTATTGTTGTTGATGAACCAATGGATCGAGTGTTTGATCTTGAATATCTCAAGGGCGCTTTGAAACCTCAGCACGTTTTGCAAGGGAAGCAGTAGATGCTTGGACTCATAACCGCTTGTCTCTTATCGATACAGCCACTTGCCTCAGTTGGGACAAATAATGGCGTTTGGTTTATTGGTGATAAGGATCCGACGGAACTTCAATTTGACCCAAACATAAAGGGGTTGGATTATTATGTATGCGAGCGAAATTCAAGAGAATCTTATATTCCACTGCAATCGCTTCAAAGACGTCCAGTCGCGATGCTTTTGCACAAAAATACTGTTTGGTTAGTTGATCAAGGAGAGAGTGTTGCGTTGTTTGCAATGCAAAAAAGTAACACTGGCGAACTGAAAGCAAAATTACAGTCGGTACACAAAATAAAACAACACGTTACAGATGCAGTTTCTTGGAATGGTTCTATTGCAATATGTTTTGGCGGCGAGTATTTACAAATTGTCGTCTTTGATGGTGCGAGGTGGAAAGAATTGCCACTTCTGAGGCAAGCAGATGCGCAAGTTACAGTCTGGAAGGATCAACTTGTTGCGTTTTCGCATCAGAGTGGAGGAGTGTCTCAATGGAATTTTGAAAATGGTAATTGGGTGTACGGGAATGAGTATCCGATTGTGGGTGAGTTGACGGATGTTCAAGTCAAAGACGATTGGAAACTTCTTGTTTCAGAAAGCGAAGGGGATTGCCACGTTGTTGGTATTCAGCAGGCAAAAACAGTACCAATTGCCTCGTTTGAAATACCAAGGGGAAGATGGTCAGTACTCCCATCGCCAGAAGGGTTAAGTGCCCTAAGCGTGCAACGAAACGGAACGGTAGGTTCAATTGATATTGGTTGGCCGTCTGGTCGTATTGCTCCAATGCTTGAACTTGTACAGGCTGAGCGAAGCGGGCAGAGTTTTTATGAAAAAATTCCAATTGTGTTACCCATGGCACTCATTTTGTTGTTGTTCTTTTTCCGCCGCAGAATCCCAAAAAACACTAATAAATAAGGTTCGAGGTAGCAAAGCGCCGATATTGAACTGTAACACATGTTTATTTTTCCTATTGAGATTGAAACGGTAACCGTATGAGCACAGCGCAATCTCTACGCAGTTTGACCACTTTTGGACTGGTTGTCTGTATGTTTTTGGTGGCTCACTCTGCTCGTGCTCAGCAAGTAGAAGAATCTGTTTGGGATAGCTTCACCACTGCACCCGCTATTGAACCAAGTGAAGAATATCAAGCAGTAAATCTAGAAACACTTGCAAAAATGCTAGTTGATATGAGGGGAAGTTCTGAAACTTCAGAAATGTTAGTTGTTCAGACAACAAATCCCGAGTCGTATGCTAAGCAACTATTCGTTGTCGTAGGGTTGCTCGCAATCGTCTTCTCTGAGTTCTTTTTTAATCGCCGGCGTGTTGGTCAAACTGTGGTGATTAAGAGAGGCAGCTGTGCTTATGAAGAAGCGAAAGTTATCCTTGCCCTTGGTCATAGAGAAGCACGAGTTGCGATTGATTCGTTGCAAGGGGAATACAAAGTAAGTGTCTTGCGAGCAATTGTGGGAACCGAACAGCATTCTGAGGAACCACCCCTAGTACAAGTATCGCAACAACTTGAACCAGCAACAACTCTTTAATTTAAATATCCGATAACGTGCCGCGGGTTAACATTAATTCTAATGTTTGACAAACAATGTCCACCTCTCGCTCTGTCATGGATGTGTAAAACGGCAGGGCGAGGACTCGTTTCGAAATAGATTCTGCTACAGGGCACGTATTTGATATGCCTGCAACATTCTTAAAAAGAGGTAATGTAGGTATTGATTGGTAGTAGTCAGCAGCACCAATTTCATGACGGTGTAGCCCACGAATAATTTCATCTCTATCGTCCCGAGTAAAACGGTCGCTAAGCCGAACAACAAATCCGCCCCAACTCATCTCTACTTCTGGGGCGATGGTAGGACACATGATTTCTGCAATGCCACCTAATTTTTGTATGTAGCATCTTGCAACTTTATCACGTCGTTCCATTATTTCATCAATACGTTTCATCTGGACAGCGCCTACTGCAGCATGAACTTCGCTAATACGATATCCATGCCCAAGAACTTGCATAAGTTCATCGGTTCTGACACGATGTAATTCATCAGTTGCGTTTGATGGATCACGCACAAAGCCATGATTGCGTCGAGCCATGCACTGCTCTGCTAGCAGATTATCATCGGTAGTAATCACACCACCCTGAACACTTGTGAGTTGCGTAGTTGAGTGAAATGCGAAAACAGTAGCGCGCCCAAATGAACCAATACTTCTGCCGTTAAGTTTTGACCCAATTGCTTGCCCAGCGTCTTCTATGAGGGGAATTTCCTGTTCTTGAGCAATTTTGGCTATAGCAACAATTCCTGAAGGGTTTCCGAATGTGTGGGTAGCGATTATCGCCCTTGTGCGAGGTGTGATTTTTGATGCCACATCTTTACTGTCCATATTGAGACTACGTGCATCGCAATCTGCAAATATTGGATTAGCTCCCATCCGAAGGATAGTTGCAGCAGAAGAAGGGAACGCGAATGCTGGCGTGATAACTTCATCGCCACTTTGTATCCCAAGTGATTCAAGAGTGACGTGCATTGCGCTGTGAGTAGAGTGCGTGGCAACTCCGAAGTTGCTGCATGCATGCTTTGAAACAGCACGCTCAAAGCGGCTCGTCCACGAACCAAATACAAGTTGTTCACCGCGTAGTGCATCACTTGCTGCGTGAATTTCGCGTTCAGTAATATCAGCGCAACTTAGAGGAATTTGAGAGGACACGATGGTTTCTATTCAGTACTAACAGCGGCAAGAGCTTTGTCAGCAAGTCCCATTCGTTTCAGATACAGCCAAGAAGCCTGCGTTTCAAGCGAAGAGCTGAGTTGCCCGCCACCTGCTGCAATAATTCCAAGATATTCTTGGTCATTTTTATGTAGAGGCGCAGCGCCTCTTGCAACTAGAAGAAGCGTCATGATATCTGCTTTATTGAGACCAATCCTTTTTATCTTTCCCGCCTGTTCAATAATTTCTTTATTTGAGTTCTGCAGCATCGCTAAGAGTAACAATTTTTGCTGTTCGCTGTCATCTTTTACTTCAGCCAATATTTCCCAAGCGGTATCTGGTGCAATGTTAATAAGTTGTATGAATGACCTGATTGCGGCAGCTTTACGTTTTGAATTTGCCTGCTCTGGAACCAATGCAAGTGCAGAATAAAATTGTTCTGCTTGACTAGCCACAAGATGTTTTTTTGCTACGCGAAATGCCCATTCGCTCGAACTGCGATGCCCTTTATTTACGAGTTCGATTAGTGAATCGATGTCCGCGTTCGTAATGATTGAAGTTGGTCTGTTAACACGACTAGCTCGGGTCATTACCCCAAGGAGAGGATCCTCTGGTTCAATTTTGAGCCGGTTGAGTTGTTCAGTAGAAGGCGTTACTCCAGCTTCAAGTAACAAGAGAAGATACTTTGTTTGGTTCTTTCGATCTGGATTTTGAACAAACGCTCTATCCCAAAACGTTACTCCAACAAGTTGGTCAACAGTTAGAAGTGAATATAAAATCCAATATCGTTCTTCTTCTGAGAGGATGACAGTATTTTTTTCAAGAAGAGATTGAAGCCAATGGCTTGCATCTTTTAATTGATATTGCCTGATGAGTTGTAATGTTCGTGCAAGAGCCTTGCTTTTATCAGATCGGGTGGCTCGCCGCAGGCTCTGTGTTGTTGAATCAATGTCAGTTTGATTGCCCGATAGGAGAGCCGCAAACATTGCAACGCTCAGGTCGGTGTTGTTTGTAAGCTCTTTAAGCATGCTGATATTCTTGGTGCCCCGGAGCAATTGAAGGTCGGCGAGTAGGAGAAGGCGAGGCGCAATCTCTAATAAGGGCCATCCGAGAAGTGTTTCAATTTGATCTTGTTGGAAGAGACCATCGTCTAGTGCTTGTGCGACAACGTGTTCTCGTGCGGTCGGAGAAATTTGTTGGACAAGCCAAGGGTCAATAGTGTGGTTTTCGCTGAGTTCAGCAATGCCCAAAATTGCGTGCACTTGTACATGCCAATCTGGGTGTTGGGAAAACTGATAGAAGAATGGTCGCAGGTCTGGGTCTTTAAGTGAACGTAATGCACTTAGGTTTGCAAGATGTTGACCGTTTTGTTGTGTCTTGGTTGCTTGGTGCAATTGGCGAAGTGCAGCATCAGTGTGGTCGCTTTCGCGCGATGCCACAGCATAAGAACAAAGAGCTAATGCAAGAATGCTTACAACGAATCGCATGAAATGATTGTAGCATCAAAACTCATTATTCATGTGGTAAAATGACTCGGAGAAGCAGTCATATCCGTTGATCTGCTTCTCCTAAGCCACAAACCCGTGCCCAACTCCATTTGAGTTCACAGTCTTCTCTCCTTAGCGCATTCGTTTGCTTTTGAACGAACTGCCCACGTGAGTTGGTCGATGACTTCCTTGACATCAATTGTTCCGCTATTTTTTATTTTTACCAATGTGTCCGGCTGGTGTAGTATTTCTGTAACGCGCTTCACTGCGGCATGGACAGTGGAATGATTTTTCCTGCCAATAGCATCAGCGAGCTCTTGGAAGCTTAGGGAAGTGAGGTTTCGTCCAAGGTACGAAGCGATGCTTCTCCAGAACACAATGTTCGATGCTCTGGAAGCACCTTTGAGGTCATTTGTTGAAAGGCCAGCTCTTGTAGCCGTAGCTTCAAGAATGTGGTGGACGCGAATCGGAAGCGATGTTGGTGGTATCGTCCGTAAGAGTCGATTGACAGCATCGACATCTATAATAGTTTTCTCGTTTGTGATGAGGAGTGATGCAATTGCACGTAGGCGCGTCACCTTGCCTTCTATTTCTCGTACTGACCCGACTGCCTGGCTTGCCAGTTGATCTATAGCGCCATCGGTAATCGAAATAGAGTGTTGATTTGCGAGTTTCTTAATGATGTTGCATCGAGTTTCTCGATCTGGTCTTTGTATTTCTGCTATTAACCCAGCGACGAGACGGTTTGCAAGCGCTTGATTGAGGCGGCGAATGTGCCGCGGCTCTTCGTCAGAAGCGAGAACGAGCCTTGCTCCACGGAGTCCAACGGCATCAAGAGTGTGCAGCAATTCTTCTTGAGTTTTCATTTTGTTTGAGACGAAGTGCACATCGTCAATCGCCAGAAGGTCGAGGTTACGGTACCTTGCTCTGAATCGAGAAAACTCGCCACTTCTTGAACTTGCAATAAATTCATTTGTAAATTGTTCTGCCGTGACGTAACGCACTTTGCTTTTTGTTGTTTTAGAAGCCATGCTGCAAATGGCTTGGAGAATATGCGTTTTGCCAACACCACACGCGCCGTGAATCAATAAAGGAGAAATTGAACGACCGTCTTCTTGGGTAATTTGTTTTGCAGCAGCACACGCTAATTGATTGCAGGATCCAACGATAAAATCATCGAATGTGAGTAGTTTTTTGCTACGTGCTTTTGGTGCAGTGTAAGACGGTAGTTTGGGCGAGTTGCGAGTTTCTTGGGATTGTGTCGTCTCTGTATATGAAATGTAAAAGGAAACATCGCGACCGCAAGTGTGCTTCACTGCATCTTGGATTGCCGGAGTAAAACGATCTGTTATCCAACTTGCGGCAAGTTTTGTTGCAGCAACTATTTTAATACTCTCGTCATCACACTCCACCGTGGTACTTGAAAACCACATTTGGTAAGGGCGTTCTCCAATTGTGTTACTCAGATATTCTCTGAGTTGGTGTTCGGTGGAAGACGATTGTTTTGGGGACATAAAAAGAGCCAGATACCAAGTCGCAAAATGTATTGCGTGGGAATAATTAGATTGTAAAGATGGGTCCTTCCGACGACCGTCAGATACCTGCAGTTTTGCAGATTGAGATTTCGGCTTGCTCGTCCTTAAGCAGTTTAGAAAGAGTACAGGAAACAACATCAATGTGAAACTAGTATCAGTTGCTTCGTTGTCAATTATGTTCAACTCGCTGCACGTAACTCTAGTAATTTCCTAGGTCAACGAGACAAAAGAAAAATTAATTTTGTTCAAATGCACAATTGTCAACAATCTGTGGACAACTTCAGAACAACTTTTTAATCATGGTAAATCTTTGTGCAGTTGCTTGAAAATTCCACCTTTTGTAGAGCTCGATGGCAGGCGTATTTAGCGAGTCAACAGCAAGAGTGATCTTCGTTAAGCCATGCCTTTTCGTTAATTCGAATGCAGTGTGCATGAGTGTGTCACCGAGCCCAGACCCTCGGCTTTTCGGAGAAACACCTAGATACGCTAGCTCCATGCATCTTGCTTCTGGCACAGGGTTTAACAATAGAACGCCTGTGGGTTCGTCTTGTATTTTTGCAATATTCCAGAGGTTTGCGTCGTATCCTAGAACGTCTCTGTGCCCTGCGATGATGTCTGTAATAAGTCTAATTCCGTGAATTATTGGACAATCCAGTGAACCAATATACGAATCTATCAGAATACTCTCGAGTTCCTTGTCAGTACAGTGTTGCATGGTGGTGAGTTTGAGATTATGAGGAGACGCAACAGATCGAATGGTGTCTGGGACAGCACACTCCATCGAAGTCAGGGTCGAGAGGGCACAAAAACCAGCTCCTTCGAACGCTTGTCTGAGAAGAGGTTCTTGCGTACCCATAATCGTTTGCGCTAAGTTGGAAGAGTGGGTCGCGGCGAATTGAAGACCCTTCACAATTAGCGAACTAATTGAGTCTGCTTGAATGGCTCCTGTGGGCTTCGTTGCCAGAATAGTCGTAGTTGATCCAGCATTATGAAGTAGGAGAACGGCTTCGGTGATATTCTTTTCTTGGTTCGCTATGAAGTGAAACGATTCAGGGGCTTTAGACTCCAGTCCTGCAAGCAGGGCAGCAGCCCTTCGTTTGTTGCCAAGGATGGCTACAGCAGCGCTGATATGTCTATTCTTTGGAAGAAGTGTCACAACTCCGTATCCTACTGGTAGAATGGTATTTTGCTAGGAGATTCCTCAATGCTATTACGTATCATTACTATTACCATTTTTATAGTCTCAACGATTACCTCGTACGGCAATGGGTACCCCGTAGCCTCAGATCGAGCGCATCGTTGGCAACTTCGCTTCGACACAGGCGATTTACGCTTTTACCGTGACAAAGATACAGGCGATGGCTATTGGCTATTGGTGTACGAAGTTACGAACGAAACGAAGGAAGACCATAGGTGGATACCTCAATTTGATTTAGTGACGGATAAGGGTGAGATAATTCCTGACGGCGACAACGTTCCGCGAAGAGTGCAACTTGCTGTTTTGGATATGTTTGGCGACCCATTATTGGAATCCCAATCGAATGCAAGTGGTCCCTTGCTGCAGGGTAAGGATCATGCAATTC
The DNA here is from genome assembly GCA_018657585.1 of Phycisphaerae bacterium. Taxonomy (GTDB): domain Bacteria; phylum Planctomycetota; class Phycisphaerae; order Phycisphaerales; family SM1A02. Next base: position 1,346 of record JABHWX010000043.1, on the reverse strand, counting down.
GCGCGTTCGCAATGTGGAAAGCAGGTGAAGAAGAAGTTCGTCAAGTGCAGATATTTGCTGGTGGTGTGAGCGGTGACACTGCAGAAGTGATTAATCCCAAAACCGGTGAAGAGGAAAAACTCCATAGAGTTTTGCAACTTTCTTGGGCTGTTCAGGGCGATGTTGACAAGTTAGTGCTCAAGCCACTGACGAGAAGACCATTGGATGATGGAACGAGTGTTCGACAACTTTCAAATAGAGAAAGCAGTTGGGCGTTATACTCGGATAGCACTGGAACTAGGAAGTGGATTTTTAGGTAATTTAAGAGGGGTGTAGTTAGGCGAAGTAGATAGGGGGTTGAAGTCCAATGCGGTATTGGTACAATACGTGGCTCCCGTATGTATTCGGGAGACACGAACTAAGGAGTAATGCTGTGGCCCATAAGAAGAGCGGTGGCTCAACAAACAACGGACGCGATTCCAACCCTCAATATCGCGGAATCAAGCTTTATAGCGGCGAGACCGCAAAAGCTGGGTCAATCATTATTCGCCAGTGTGGAACAAAGTTCAAGGCAGGGTACATGGTGAAGCGTGGCAACGATGATACGCTTTTTGCACTTGAACCGGGCAAAGTTCGTTTCCGCGGACGTTTCGTCGATATTGTTCCGAGTGATGACTCTATTCCGCAGTTCACTGCAGTGAACTAAAGCGGATATAGGTAGCACTACTACTATTTTATTATGCTTGTCGATCGAGCCCGAATCTTTGTGAGAAGTGGCAAGGGTGGTGATGGCTGCATGAGTTTTCGTAGGGAAAAATATATTCCAAAGGGCGGTCCTAACGGAGGCGATGGCGGAGACGGTGGGGATGTCATTCTTATTGGAGATCAGAGCATTGATACGCTTTTGTCAGTTACGCACCGCCCGCATTATCGAGCTGGTCATGGTATACAGGGCAAAGGAAGTCAGATGCATGGTGCAAACGGTGACGACTGTATCGTGAAGGTTCCGCTTGGAACTCTTGTTCGTGCAGAAGACACAGGCGAACTTCTTGCAGATATTTCTGAAGATGGGCAGAAGCTCGTTGTTGCCAAGGGCGGCAGGGGTGGATGGGGAAATGAACATTTTAAGTCCGCTACAAATCAGGCCCCGCGTGAAACGACTCCCGGCGAACCTATCGAAGAACATATCCTGAATCTTGAACTTAAGTTAATTGCGGATATTGGTCTGGTGGGATTACCTAATGCGGGGAAGTCTACATTGCTCTCGACGATTTCTGCTGCGAGGCCGAAAGTTGCAGATTATCCTTTTACAACGTTGCAGCCACATCTTGGCATTACTGAACTTGACGAGAATCGTCGTTTAATTG
>JABHWX010000042.1 GCA_018657585.1 Phycisphaerae bacterium | reverse complement strand
GGTTGATTTTGGCAGGTTCTCCATTCTCTGCTCAGGTTCGTGGTGATATGGCACCGCTAAAGTATATTTTTCTCACACTCTTTTTTGCAGCAACTGGAATGCTGGCAAACTTGCCGTGGCTTGCGGAGTCATACCATTGGCTTTGGGCGCTTGGAACAATTTGCGGAATTATTGTAGGCAAAACCCTCATTATTGTGTTCGTAGGAATGTTGTGGAAGCAGTCTAGAAGAGTTTCAATTGCGGCAGGGTTAAGTCTTGCACAAATTGGTGAGTTTAGTTTTGTTATTGGAGCAGAGGCGATGGGTGCAAAGATATTAAGCAACGATGCCTTTCAACTTATGATCAGTTCCTCTCTTGTTACATTAATTTTATCCCCACTGCTTATTGGAAAATCAAGAACCATAGCTCGCTTTATTGATTCTCTGTTTGGAAGTAAAGATCACCCGAACCATACAGGTGGAGATGCTTTAAGTGGGCATGTAGTAGTTATAGGGTATGGAGTGTCTGGTCGTAACGTTGTTGATGACCTTCTTGAAACAGGTGAGCAGGTTCTTGTGATTGACATGGGGCCAAATGGAATTAGGCATGCCCGCGAAGTAGGCGCATTTGCACTTCTTGGTAATGCACAACGAAGAGACGTTATTGACCACGCAGGGATTCGCGTTGCTAAACTTGTGGTGTTGACACTTCCTGACCATCGCGCTTCAGCCCAAACAATTATACAAATTAGATCGTTTGATAACGATATCCCCATAATTGCGCGTGCTAGATATTCAATTCATGGGCAACAGATACGAGATGCTGGTGCGAACATTGTTGTTGATGAAGAGGAGTGCGTAGGGCATACTCTTGCAAAGAAGACGTTAAAACAACTTGGAATGTGACTAGAGCCCTGGAGCAAAACCTCTTCGCATGGTGTTTTCGCAGATAGCTCTTGGTTCAACAAATTGCAATAAGTAATCGCATCCACCAGCTTTAGAACCAACTCCAGACATCCCGAAACCGCCGAATGGTTGCCTACCAACAAGTGCGCCCGTACTTCCACGATTAAGGTAGAGGTTACCTACTCTAAATTGTCGACGAGCTTTTTCAAGGTTTTCGGGTTTTCGGCTGTACACGGCACCGGTTAATTTATATTCGGTTGAATTTGCTACTTCAAGAGCTTCGTCAAAGTCTTTTACCCGTATGACAGCAAGAACTGGACCGAAAATTTCTTCTTGAGCGATGACATCGCTGCCTTTAATTTCAGAGAAAATATGTGGAGCAATGTATTCGCGCCCAGTTTTTTGAGCGAGACCTTCTGGAATTGGTTCAGCAAGTTCAAGTTTGCCTTCTGTTTTACCAATTTCGATGTACTGACGAATTTCATCTGCAGCATTTTTGTCTATTACAGGTCCAACATCTGTGCTTGGTTCCATTACATCGCCTATGACGAGAGTTCTGCAAGATTCAATAAGTCGCTCAAGGAAGACGTCGTGTGCTGAATCAACAACGATGGCACGGCTACATGCTGAACATTTTTGCCCTTGGTATCCGAAAGCACTTTGACGAACTCCTAGAACGGCTTCGTCCAAATCAGCAGAAGCATCAATGATGATGGCGTTTTTGCCTCCCATCTCACAGACAACCTTTTTGACAAATGGTTGGTTTGGGGGAGTCTTACCTGCAGACTCAAGAATATCAAGCCCAACACCTTTAGAACCAGTGAAAGCAATGATAGCAACACGTGGGTCGCGAACCATAGCAGCACCAATGATGGATCCCGGACCTGCTGTATAGTGCAGAACATCTTTTGGTGCGCCTGCTTCCCACAGCATTTCACAGATAAGTTTTGCGATTCCTACAGTTTGTCCCGCAGGTTTTACGAGAACGGAATTTCCTGTTACTAGAGCTGCAACAGTCATTCCGCAACAAATGGCCATCGGGAAATTCCATGGGCTTATGATTGCCGCAACTCCACGAGGTTGGTAGAACTGTTGATCAAGTTCACCAATAAATCCTCCTAACCTTTCGTACTCAAAAAGCTGTGGCGCCATTCGAGCATAGTATTCACAGAAATCTATAGTTTCGCAAACATCACCATCTGCTTCCCGCCATGTTTTACCAGATTCTTGCATGACTACTCCGCAAAGTTCGTTTCGTCGTTCACGCATGAGCGCAGCAGCCTTAACGAGAACTTGACTTCGCACGAGGGGATCTTCATCTCGCCATGATGGAAACGCGGCGTGTGCAGTATCGATGCACGAAGTAATGTTTTCTTCGGTTAGAATTTTTTCAACCTCTGGAACTGTAGAAGCAGCAATCGCAGTTGCAAAATCATTCCGTTCTTTTTCAATGGAAAAATCTCGATATGGTTCAGTGAAGAATGGACGCCCGTCCCCAACACCTTCCACAGCAGGGGAAAGAGAATGACGCTCAGGTGCTTGTTGAATTCGTTCAATACCTGGATCTTCATTTGTGTGTTGAATATGAGGGGAAGCAAGAAGGACAGAACTATCAGCATCATCAACGAAACTACTACGAAGCCAAGATTCATTCGAAGTATTTTCAAGTAAGCGTCTCACTAGATATGCCATGCCAGGAATCATCTCACCAACTGGGACGTACTCTCGAAGTCGCAATCCATCTTCAAGAACACCCGCCTTAAGTTGGTCAGCCATACCTCGTAACATTTGTAATTCGAGGGCGCTTTTTGGCAAATTGCGTTTTTTAAGTAACGCAAGTGCAGTTGCGATTGAGCGAATGTTGTGAGACCCAAGAGCAAGCTTTACACCGCCTTCGTCTGAAGTTGTTGGAGTTGATTCTATAAACAGTGCTGCCATTCTTTCGAAACAAGCATCAGTGTCAACTTTTCTGCTCCATACCGGAACAGCCCAACCCATTTCTTCTGCGTGAATAGTTTCGTAGTCCCAGTATGCACCTTTGACAAGTCGAACAGTGACTGCTCTTCCAGTCCGTTTCGACCAATCAATGATTGTTTTTGCATCTTCATCACCGCTGCGCAAGTAGGCTTGCATTGCAAGGCCAGCAGGAAAGTTAATTTCGTCGCAACACTTCATGAACAAATTCAGAGTGAGATCTTTGTACTCAAATTGTTCCATGTCAAAATTGATAAGTGTTCCGTTTCGTTCTGCTTCTTCAAGAATTGGCTTCAAGGCATCGAAGAGACCCTGCACAGACAAATCATGTGCAATTGGATCAGTGTTTGCGAAAAGGGAGCTGATTTTGATTGAAATATTTGTCCTTGGAATCGAGCCTAGATGATCTTGTTCAAGGACTGGTTGTTCTTTCCATGCAGCAACATTTTCTGGTAAGTTAATGAGCAGGTCGAGGTACCTTTGACGATATTCTTCTGCTTCTGCATCACTCACGCACGCTTCACCAAGAAGATCGACTGAAAAGGCAACGCCTTCCTTCCAAATTGATTCAAGTTCTGGGAGAGCAGAGGCTGCATCAGTGCCAGCAATAAAGCGTTTAGCCATTTTTGTAATTTGGCTAGTGACGGTTTTCGTCATCGTGCCTTGTGCGAGGCCACCAGCTTTGAGACCAAGTCCAAGGCCAGGAGGTAATTTTACACCAGGCTGCGAAAGATAGTCAACTAAGTGTTCGTGTACTTGCTCTGGCGTTACAAGAGTTGGAAATGTATCGACGAATCGAAAAAGTTGAATTTTGAATTCTTCGTCTTCCATAGCCCAGTCCATAAGCTTGTCAGACCAAAACGCAGTAGAAAGCCAGGATTGTTTTCGTGCTCGTGCGCTGTCGAGAAGTTGCGAACCGATTAGTTGAATTTGTTGTTCAGTTTCTGCGTCGAAAATACTAGCAGTATTCACACCTGATTGGGAAGGAGTAACAGTTTTTGATTTTCGTTTGAAGAATGCCATAAGTTGCGCATTCTAGCCAACGTGGGTCTACTTAGTTAGGGTTTTCTTGTTCTCAAAAATCGGTCATCTCCGAAGGAGTCTTTGAGGATTGTGGCGTCGTGGAGACCTTGGGTTTTTTGTGCAATTTCAAGTACCTGCTCTCGAATGCTAGATGCGATCTCAATTAAGAGCATGCCGCCGTTCGAAAGGTAATTTGGAGCCTGTTCAATGAGAGGTTTGATGACTTGAACCCCTGTTTTTCCGCCTTCCAGGGCGAGTTTTGGCTCCCATTCACGGACATTCGCATCTAAGTTTACCATTTCACTATCCGGGATGTAGGGGGGGTTTGAACAGATAATCTGGAAGGGTGGGAGCACTGAAAGTGGAGCGAGACCATCTCCACAGAGGAACTCGATGGAAGAATCTACTTTATGGGCATTAGCATTTTTTTCAGCAAGTTGAATCGCTTCTTGAGAAATATCAGTTGCGGTTATTTCGCATTCATTTGTATTCTTGGCGATTGAGATGGCAATGCAACCAGTACCTGTACCGATATCAGCAATTCGAATAGGAGCGTTGTTTGAATTGTTCTGGCAAAACTCAATGCATTGTTCCACAATTCGTTCAGTGCACGTTCTTGGGATGAGCGTGGAAGAATTCACATTGAATTCTAGACCATTAAACCATCCTTTCTCAACGATGTATTGCACTGGTTCATGCGAAAGAGCTCTTTTGACAAGAGTACGTAATGTTTCGCGCTCTTGCTCAGTTGCAAGGCGATCGGCATTTGCGTAGAGGTCGATACGTTGACCTCCTAAGACATGTGTGAGGAGCATCTCGGAGATAAGTCTTGGTGAATCAATTTGATGTTCTTCAAATCGTTCTGCCATCCAAGACAAAAGAGTACGTGTGGTCCATGGTGTTGTATTTGTATCTGTCACGGATGTGAATTGTAATTGGATTCACGCCATTGTCGTCAACAACTAGCTGTTTTTCGGCAAGCTTTTTGCACAGTTTCGACGAGCTGATCCGTGCGAAATGGTTTAAACAGAACTGTATGCATCCCTTCTTGACTAGCGCGCATTATGGAGTGATGCGGGTCGTACCCGAATCCAGTCATAAGCACAACAGTTTGATTGGGCCATATCTCTATTGCTGCTCTATAGACTTCATATCCATTGCAACCCGGCATTCGAATATCAGAAATGATGATGTCAAACTTCTTGTTATTTTTATGCGCTTCCTTGAGTACTTCTAGAGTTTCGGTACCGTCTTCGCAGACAGTCACATTACATCCAAGTTTCTGAAGGACGATCTCAACACCTTCCCTGACTACACTTTCATCATCAGCAACAAGTACGTTTTTGCCAACCATAGTTTTGTCCGGTTTAATGAAGTTGGCTCTATCAGCATCAATGATTGTTTGTGGTCCAGCAGTACACGCTTCTAATCGAGATCGAACAGCTTTGAGAGCTTCCAGTAATTGCTCCCCTAACGCATGGTCAGTTGTTGCAAGTTTAACTGCGAGAGCATCTATGTTTTGCAAAGGTTCTGCAAGTTCAGTCAAGATTGTTTTTGCTACTTGTTCATTTGTTGTGTATCGCTCGATCACGAGAAGGTCTAGTGTGTGCATTGCACTTGCAATATATCGACCAAAAATTTCTGCAAGCCGACGATCGTGATCGTTAAACGCATCAAGGGTGTTAGATTCAGCATTAAAGACACCGATAATTCGATCATTCAACCATAATGGAACCGTCAGAGATGATGAAGCAGAATCTAACCCTGGTTTATAAAGAGGCTCTTGATGCACATCAGGACAAATGTATGATTTCCCTGTAGCAGCAACATTTCCACAGATTCCATTGTCCGTTTCTTCTGCTCGGATAACTTCTCCAATTTTGAGCGGTGATAAGTTTTCTGCTATGACAAGTTCTAGGTTTCCTGAACGTTCGTCGAGAAGTCGAATTTCAAAGTTATCCATGTCGAGAAGTTCGTGCACGTAGCGCACAACCTTCTCTTCCATGAGCCGTAATCGTTGTGCGACATTGAGCGATTTCACAGTGCTTTCATCTATCTGAGTGAGCTCGATTCCAGCATCACAAATTGCATTAATTTTGTTCTGCATATCTCCGCCACCGGTGAGTACAAGGTCGCAATCACTCCCCACCGAGACAATTTCAAAATGTTTTGATAGTGCTTCCTCAATCTCAGGGGAGATCGAAGCATCGAAAGAAATCTGAAGGCGGTGCCGTGTATCTGCCATAACGAATCCTCTGACCAAAGACTACACCAATTTTTAACAGATGCAATCACGATTGCATCGGAGAATTGCCCTTTTTGGCTTGACAAAGTTGGATACTTTGGCAAAAAACGCCCCACATACGAGTACTTTTGTGAGAACCTACCCCCACGATGTTGCAAGCACGGCAGATATGCAAAGAGTATGGCACAACAAAAGTAGTGAATGGGCTAGATCTTTCAGTTGAATCTGGGCAGATTTGTGGTCTCTTAGGCCCAAATGGAGCAGGGAAGTCAACCTCAATACGAATGATTTGTGGAGTTCTTGCACCGACATCTGGAAGTATAAACATTGCTGGGTTTGATATTGCAAAGAAGCCTAGCCAAGCCAAGCAGGTGATTGGATATGTGCCCGAAGGAGCGCCACTGCCGCTTGAGATGTTACCTGTAGAGTTCTTGAAAACTACAGCGTCGATGTATGGCATTACTGGGAAGCAGAAAATGGATG
>JABHWX010000041.1 GCA_018657585.1 Phycisphaerae bacterium | reverse complement strand
TTTCAGGAAGTGGAAAATCATCCCTTGTAAACAACTCCTTTCTTGAATCTGCACGAGCCACAATACAAAATAAACCAATTCAACCTACCTTATGCAAAAGAATCAACGGCCTACAAAATATCGACCGAATCATTGAAGTCGATCAATCGCCCATCGGAAGAACCCCGCGCTCGAACCCGGCAACTTACACAGGAATTTTTGACGGCATTCGTTCTTTGTTTACACAAACTCGCGAAGCAAAAATAAGAGGCTACTTGCCTGGGCGTTTTAGTTTCAATGTAAAAGGAGGAAGATGCGAAGCTTGCCAAGGACAAGGAGTCAAGAAAATTGAAATGCATTTCCTGCCAGACACGTATGTCACTTGCGAGGAATGTGATGGGGCTCGTTACAACGCAGAAACACTGCAAGTAAAATGGCGCGGATATTCCATTAGTGACATCCTGAATACAACCGTTGATGATGCTGTCATGATTTTTGAGAGCCATGGACGAATTGCCCGAATGCTCTGCTGCCTTCAAGATGTAGGACTAGGCTATCTAACACTTGGGCAACCTTCGACAACACTCTCCGGGGGTGAGGCGCAACGAGTTAAACTTGCGAGTGAACTAGGAGTTAGAACGAACAACCACACCTTATACATTCTCGATGAACCAACAACAGGGCTCCATTTTGCTGACATTGAAAAGTTACTGCAAGTATTACAACGATTAGTAGATGCTGGAAATAGTGCCATTGTCATTGAGCATAATCTTGATGTAATTAAGTGCGCCGATTGGATAATTGACATGGGCCCAGAAGGTGGAGACGGTGGCGGCAGGGTCATTTCTGAAGGTACACCTGAGACAATTGCATTGAAAAAGAATAGTTTTACGGGAGTAGAGCTTTCGCGAATTCTGCCAAAGAAGAAAGCTACTTCCCGAAAACGAGCAACCGTGTCATCAAAAAATTAAATACGATACCTATAGCAGAACCAATGCCTGCACCAAACAAAGCTGCCATGGGAATAGAATTTGATTTGGCGAAGTGCAGAGTAATGAAGTAATTAGCTAAAAGCGGAATAGCGCAAATCACAACGAAGCCAAAATACTGGCAAATGATAGATCGGTTATGCGAATTCCAAAATGCATACCTCCTGTCCCAGATGAAGTTCCAAGTCATCGCAAGCCATGCAGCTATGCCAACTGAAATGGCATCTGATGCGAACATTTTGCTCGTAACAAAGTTAAGTAAAACATAGACGCCCGCGCCGCTCAGCCCAACACACGCAAATGTGCAGAAGCTAACTAGTGCTGGATGTGTAAAACGAAGCAATCGGATCACGTGTTGCAGGTATTGCCATTGAACTGCTAAAGTTAATTTGCTTTCGCCAAGTTGACGCGTACTAAAATGTATTGGTACTTCGGTAACAATTTTACATTTGCATTTAACAATGAGTTCTAGACCAATTTTATATCCCACTGGATTTAACTCATGCGCATTTTCAAAGGTGGATTTTTTCAAAGCTAGGAAACCACTCATTGGGTCAAGGACTTTTGTGAACGGCCTAGCCATAATTGTTGCTATTTTCGAATTCAACCAACGGAGGAAACCCCATCCATCTTCAGTTGTCCCGCCTTTGATGTATCGGGACCCTACTGCAAAATCCGCGCCTTCGTTGAGTGCTGCAATCATGTCTGGAATAGCGGAAGCAGGATGAGATCCATCAGCATCCATCACTGCGACGAACTTGCTATTGGCAGTTTCTAATCCAGCAATGACAGCCGGACTAAGACCTCTATCCTCAGTACGAATCATGAGCGTAACCCAATCTTCCTGAAGATTAGCGATTAACTGTTCTGTTCCGTCTTTGGAATCATCGTCAACAATGAGCACTTCAAGATTTGGAATGGATTCGTTACGAACCTTTTCAATCGCTTCAATCAATGAAGGCAAACTATCAAACTCTTGGTATGTTGGAACTATTACAGTTACGGTTTCTTGAATCATGCAGTGAATTAGAAGCGCTTGTGTGCGGGGCGCTCCTGCTCCCCTCTTATACCAAGAATTGAACGAATCAGGGATAAATCTGCGGGTGTTGTCACTTTGATATTTCGGCTATCACCTTCAATAAGATGTACAGGTTCTCCTAGTTTCTCTACCACCTGTGCATCGTCGGTACAGCCCGCAAGATCGGATTGTGCATAGGCTCTTCGCAAAAGTGAAGAATCAAATATCTGTGGCGTTTGCATTTCCCACAAACCAGTACGATCAATCGTATCGATAATTTGAAAAGCATCAACCGTTGCTTGAGATGAAGTTCCCAAGATGGAATCCGCAATTGCGTCTTCGTCCGTAACTCTTGTTGAGTTTTTCTCCGCTCGCTTTATTGTGCCAGTGATTGGCGAACCTGCAGCAACTGCAGAAAACTCGCTGCTAGCAAGAAGTAATCGATCAAAAAGTTCGTTGGTGATTGCTGGTCTCGCTGCATCATGTACGGCAACAAGCGAAGTCTTCTCTGCAAGGTTATCTAATGCGTTTTTCACAGAATCGGAACGTGTCTCACCACCCTCAATAATTGCGACTCCATGAAACGAAAGTGCTGGTCCAAATCTTTCCATAAAATCAGCAAAGGAATTCTTCGGTCCAGCGACAATAATTTGGCTGACATCTTCACGTTTCGTGAAAAACTCAACCGTGCGAAGTAGTAACGGACGACCACCCAAATCTTCTGACAACTTATCTTTCGCGCCAAAACGCGCACTTCCTCCCGCTGCTGGAATAATTACTGCTACCTTCATAGAGGCATAGTACTGCCAATCAATTCGCCCTCGGTAGATTAATTTCAGAAATCAACCGAGGGTCAATTAAATACCGAAGATGGGACTCGAACCCATACTCCCTTAACGGGAACCGGATTTTGAATCCGGCGCGTCTGCCAATTCCGCCACTCCGGCAGAAGTGGTAAGGTGGGTATATTAGCAAGGAAATAGCCCAATATTACACCGTTTTCTACGTTATTTGTATTGCATCACATCAATTTGGCTCTACTATATACATAAGTATGTGCGTAAACGCTGCGCACTGAGTAGAGAGAAAGAACAAGAAGGAGCCCCCCAATGTTTTTACGTCGAACGATTTGTACTGGTATCGTTGCATCCCTCATGGCAACCTATTCCATGGTAGCAATTGCGAATGCAGGCCCAAAACGAACTATTGAATCCAAGCAAACTTCGTTTCGATTAGGAACACAGCCGCGGGCAGCGTCTGCTAGAGGCGGAGGCTTTACATTGTGCGATCCCGCAAATTATTTGGTTTCTGAATCAGTAGACATGGCGACTGTTACTCCAGGCAACTCCGTGAATTGCTTTGGTGGAACCGGAACACCTGAACACAGTTACGGTCGAAGCCACGACCTAGGGCAAGGTCCATTCCCAGGAGTTTCAAACGATATTTCTTGTGTTCATTTCACGATGGCACAGAACTCTGTCGAGGCAACGGCGACCGTGACTCTTTACGTCGATTTAGACGGCACACCTGGACCTACGAGCGACGGCTCCGACCTCTGGCCAGTTGGAAGCGCTAGTGTTGTGATTCCTGCAACAGAAGTTCCGGTTGTTGTAACAGCTAATTTTTCTTCTCCGGTAACGTTCGATGGCGATGCCATCATATTTGTTGAAATCACTATTCCTGAATCGTTTCCTGGAACACATGAAATAGGAAGCAATGCCGGCGGCGAAAATTCACCAACTTGGTTAAAAACAACAAACGGAGATTGTGGCATCGGTTCATGGGTAAACCCCTCTGCTCTTGGTTTTCCAAATATGCATATTGTTGAAGCGGTCGAAGTTGCAGTTGCAACAATTCCAGATCCTTGCAATGACGCTCTTGGCGATTGCGCTGAAGATGTCGATGGTGATGGATTCGTCGCTGTATCCGACGTTCTTGCAATCATCGGTTCGTGGGGTGTTTGTGGCGACGGTACTTTCCGCCCAACTGGCGATATTGCCCCCCTACCAAATGGGGATTGCTGCGTTGACGTTGCTGACATTCTTGCAGTTATTGGTGCTTGGGGCGTTGAGTGCGACCCAGGCGGTGTTACAGGACTTGGCATAAACGAACTACGTATTGACCAAGCAGGCACAGACAACGATGAATACGTGGAGCTCATTGGCGAACCGGGAACAGTACTTGACGGCTATTCCTACATCGTTATCGGTGATGGAACTGGTGGTTTAGGCGTACTTGAAACAGTCATTGACTTGACTGGTCTCGTCATTGCTGACGATGGACTTTTATCACTCGGTAAAGTTGAGATGACCGTGGGTACTCCTGATGTCATCATTGCTGGTCTTTACTTCGAAAATAGCAATACAGTGACGCACCTTCTTGTAGAAGGTTTAACTGCTATTCTCGGCGATGACCTAGATATTGAAGATGACGGAATACTTGACGGCTCTTTTTGGGTTTCAGAAGCAGACTCTGTTGGTTTGCAAGATGCTGACCCAGATGGCACTCCAAACGGATTGTTATATACAGACACCGTTGTTGGACCTAATGGTTTTTATCCACCTGCACACATTTTCCGATGCCCTGACGGAGGAGATTGGATGATGGGGTCCTTTGACAGTTTGGCAATGGATACTCCGGGCGAACCTAATAATTGCGATGGAACTGACCTCGATGGGGACGGTGTCTTCGACCTCGTTGACAACTGCTATCTCTACAACCCAGACCAAATGGACTGTAACGATAACGGCATAGGCGATGTCTGCGATCTTGATGAAGGTGTTTCGCAAGACTGCAACGAAAATGGTGTCCCTGATGAATGTGAAGCAGATTGCGATGGCAACGGCATTCCTGATGAGTGTGACATTGCAAATGGTGCTGAGGACTGTGACGGAAACGGAATATTAGACATTTGCGAACCCGACTGTAACGAAAACGGCGTAGCGGATGCTTGTGATATAGCAAACGGAACATCTACTGACGACAACGCAAACGGTGTCCCGGACGAATGCGAAGTCGGCAATCTTGTCTATACAAGTTTCGAAGAACCACTCATTGGTGCAAAGTATTTTGATACCGGTGACCCACTTCTTGATCACCAATTATTCAACAACGCTGGGGAAGCAATGGTTGAATGGACTGCCTCTGGTGCCGAAATGGGCTTCACTGCATGGTACGTCAACACGCATAATGATGTTGGTCTTACTGATGGCGACTACGTTGGTGTAACGGATTACACTGGCGGTGGCGTTGGTTCCTATCCTGATGGAGTACAAGGGTACCAATTCAGTGATACTGACGGCTTAATGCTCGTTGAATTTGACACCGTTACGAATAGCGGTGGCTGGAACATGTCAATGGATTTATTCATTGCAAGTACTGGCTGGGAAGTTGAAGATGCTATTGTCGTGGAAGTCATTGTAGATGGCGGTGCTGTTATTCCAGTACTAGATACAACCGGACAAGATATTGATGATTTGGGTATCGAAGGCGTTTGGTTCAACTTGCTTCAAGATCTCTCTGGTTTCTCCGAAGCAACACTTCGTGTTTCACTTGACTCAAACGCTGGTACCGAAGCTATCTTTATGGATAACGTTGTCTTTAGCACCAATGCTATTCAAGACACAGATGGCGACGGAATCCCAGATTCTCAAGACAACTGCTACTTGCCAAACCCTGACCAACTCGATTGCAATAACAATGGTGTTGGAGATGTCTGTGATCTTGCTGAGGGTGTTTCGTTCGACTGTAATCTGAACGATATTCCTGATGAATGTGAACCCGACTGCAACACCAACGGTATTCCTGACGAGTGTGATATCGCAGATGGCACTTCACAAGATGCAGATGGCAATGGAATTCCTGATGAATGTGAAGTCGTTAATGGATTCCTCATTATTACAGGCGTCTATGATGCGCAACTCACAACCGGCGCAGGACCAAAAGGCGCTGAGTTATACGTTCTAAGCGATATAAACGACTTAAGTTTGTACGGTATTGGCGGCGCAAACAATGGCGGCGGTAGTGACGGTGAAGAGTTTACATTCCCAGCAGTTGCTGCCACAGCAGGAACATACATTTACGTTACTGATGATGAAGTTGATTTCCAATCCTTTTTCGGTTTCGCTGCAGATTATCAAACCAGCGCTATGTCAATTAATGGCGATGATGCTATAGAATTGTTTGAAAACGGTAACGTTATAGATACATTCGGTGACATCAACTTAGATGGCACTGGTGAACCATGGGATTACCTAGATGGTTGGGCAAAGCGGGCTTCAGGTACTGGTCCTGACGGTGCAACCTTCGACCTTGCTGCTTGGTCTTTCAGTGGCATTAACACGCTAGAAGGCGACACGAACGGCGCCTGCCTAGCACCATTTGTGCTTGGCAGCTTTACCCCTTAATATTATTAAATTTACTATCCATAGAAGGTCTCCGCTAACGCGGAGTCCTTCTTTTTAAATTACCCAGTTTAACGGATAATTATTCTACAATTTAACCGAATTTCTGCTCAAATCTGCCCGATGTGACTCTAACCACAATTATGGTCCGATGCAATAGTCAAAAAATAGTTCCAATAACCAATTTTCATTGGAAAATCTCCAATGAATTGCTTGACAAGCACCCTATTTTAGGGCAAATTACAGTGTTGACTTCTTGTTTTACTAGAAGCATAAGCATCAAATGTTCCCCAACGAGTGCTATTGCTTCAATGAGAACTTGTAGTCAATGTTCTACTACTGCAGAATGTTGCACCGCTTCGTCCCCCCGGCACCGCATCATGACACAGTGGAAGAAGGTCGAGAGAAGGATCGACTGACAACACAACTGTTTTGTTACGTCGTTTTATTCTTAACTCGGTACCCTTATTGTTTCTTAGCGAAAGCGCTAGGAATTCGTGATTCGTGAAATCTTTTCACTCAATCCTCTAGGAGGGGATATTACTTATGAAAAATTTTACAACATGTATTTGTATTATGGGTTTATCAGGCACTGCCTTTGGCACTGTGTTGATGGACCAAATCGGTCCTGATGACGGATCAAATGTCGGCGCCAATATTACTGGTTGCCAAGACTTTGAAGCCGCGTACGATATCTACGATATCGCTACTATGGACAATTTCACCGGTGCTGGTGAAAATATAGCTGTGGTTGAAATGTGTCTCAACGGTTGGAACGGCTTTGTCGATCCTTCATCCGTTCACGGATACACTGCCAACCTTCACTCTACTCCTTCAGTTGCTGCCGTAAGTCTAATTGGTGACATTGGTTCAAGTTATGCTCTTGCAGCTGACTGTACACAAAGCGCTACTTGGCTAGGTGCTGGTTTTGTAATCAGTATGCCAACTGCAATGGTTGCTGCTGCTGGCGATAACTGGGTATCTATGATTCCTGGTAATGACTTCGCAACTGGTGGTCAAACTGGTTGTGCTGACGGATTAGTCGGTGACGGCGTAATGGGCTGGCAAGCTAATCCCGGTGGTGGCTTTGGTATGCCTGGTAACATGCAAGAAATGATAAACGAAGCTGCTTATCGTGTTAGCGATGGTGCTCCACCTGATCCTTGTAATGAAGCGCTTCCATTGCCATGTCCTGCTGACGTTAACGCTGACGGTAACGTAACAGTTGGCGACGTTCTTGAAGTTATTGGTTCATGGGGCGACTGCGGCGACGGAACATACCGTCCAGCAGGCGACTGTGCTCCAGCTCCAAATGGTGACTGCTGTGTTAACGTCTCTGACGTTCTTGAAGTAGTTGGCGCATTTGGCGGCGACTGTTCTGTTTACGGTGGTTGCTGTGCTCCTGATGGCACATGCTCGGTTGAAGGTCAACTTGACTGTGAAGCTGC
>JABHWX010000040.1 GCA_018657585.1 Phycisphaerae bacterium | reverse complement strand
GAGCCACAACTTGCGTACTCAACAGATGAAGATGCGTTTGATGCTGACCCCTCGTCACGTAGATTTGATTGGGGTAAAAACCCTCTTGACTATGCAGACTCACAAATTCGTTTAGCGAAGCAACTTCGTGCAACTATCCTTGATCGCATGGTGAAGGAAGGTCAAAGTTGGGCGCGTGCTCGAAGTGGGTATGAGATGTTATTGAACAGACAATTTGGCTCAGTGAGTACTGCCGCAGATTGGATTGGTGGAACACTTCACAACCATGCACGTAAAGGCGATCCAGGCGACCGCGACCCAATCGAGGAGATTGATCCAGCTATGCAACGCAGGGCGCTTGCGATGGTTCTTGAAAATTCTATGCGAGACGAAGCATGGGGTTTAGACAGCGAGTTATTGCACAAAATGACTGTTGAAAAGAACTGGGATGCAGGTGGAATGGACAGTGTATTCACAAATCCTTCGTATCCAATTCACCAGCGCATTGGTGGCATGCAAGCGTCCGCGCTATCCATGCTTTTGAATCCAAGTAAACTTGGTGGTGTGTATGACGGCGAACTTCGCAATGATGTTGCTATTGATGTGTTAACAGTTGCAGAAATAGTCCAAGCGGTCACGGATGAAATATGGAGTGAACTGAATAATCTTCCAAGTGATTCATCAAACCGTGAACCTGCAATTTCGAGTTTGCGTCGCAACTTACAAACAGAGCACCTGTCAAGGTTGATTGAACTTAGTCTTGAAGAAGATGGCGGTTCACCAGCAGGTCGCGCGATTCAATCATTAGTTCGAATGCAACTCGTTGAAATTCTTGCAGAAATTAAAGATGCAGATACTGGAGATTTAGACGCGTATACACGTGCACATCTAGTTGATGCTGAAATGAAAATCGATAAAGCACTCAACGCCCAATTCACCATCGGTGGTGATAGCGGTGGAGGTGGTGCTATCGATTTCTCGATGCTCTTTGGCAATAATTAATTGCAATTTATTATCCCAGGGATAATAAACTCTTTTTTACTGCCAACTTCTTTGGTACACTGATTAATAACGATTTTCCTGTTCGTCAGTGGGAATAAGTTGCGTACTCATAAAAATGATTGGTGGATTTTGTGCAGAATGAACCTGAAACAGATGATGGCATTGAAACAAATGCCAGTACGGTTGACAAGTTTAATCCTCTTAAAACTGTTTTGATAGTTTTTATCCCTTCGATTGTGGTTGTTGTGATAATCCTAATTGTTATTTTTAATTCAGGTGAAGAAAAAAAAGAATCCGACGTAAGTGCCGCACTTGTCCAAGGTAAGGAATACCTTGTCTTTGTCCGTTCAGTTCAAGCGTATCCACATAAATCAAACGGGGATTCTTGGGATATAGACAGTAGTGCTCCAGAAATCTTCCACAGAATATATTGGAACAATAATTTAATTCATACTAGCACTACTCAAACAGATGTTTTAATTGCTAGGTGGGCAACTTTGGGTGCTGATGCATGGCGCATTATACGAAATGGCGGGAAAATGAATGTGGTTGATGCAATTCAGGGTGGAACAATCCGGTATAAGAAAGGGGGAGAGTTGTACGTGAAAATAATTGATGCTGATTTAATTGAAAATGACACGATTGCATACTTCTTTTTGAGATTAGATAACATGAAGCAAGGCATGAACGAGTACGGACTATTTAAATCTAGTTTTGGTGGGTTTGAACAGTTAACCGTACAAATAGTCGATGCTTCATTGCCTTATGATGAATTACTGACATGTCTCTCTGCAACAAAATGAATACTAAGGCAATCAATTATTTGCTGCTGTTACTGTGTGCTACATCTTTTGCCGTAGGTATTATGTTGCCAAGTATGACAGTAACTCCTAAGTTGGGCACAGGGGCAATTTCAACTTGGATAGAATTTTTTAAAGCAGATGATTTTAGTCCCAAGACATTTTCAATTGTGACTGGCATCGGGACTCTATTGAAAAGTGGGCATCCATTTTTAGGGGTAATGATTTTAGTGTTTTCCGTCCTGTTTCCAATGTGGAAAATGCAACTTCTCTGGGTGTCACTGCAGAAATCCAACTTTCCAATGCAGAATAAAATTCTCTCAGTAGTGAGCAAATTTTCAATGGTTGACGTGTTTGTTTTTGCAGTTATTATCTTGGTTGCACAAGGCTATCCTCAAACTGAAATCGAAATACATTTTGGCGTGTTTGCTTTTGCCTTCTCTGCATTACTAAGCACATTGCTTACAAGCACGACAAAAAAACACGATCAGTCGAGTCGTATTGACTAGAAGAAGGTAGTAGCGCGATATTTGATCGATCATTGAACCTTAGAAAGTGAAATAGTACCACTTCAAAATGAGGTTTTATGACTTGTTCTGCTATCCTACAACTTGTGACGCGAGCAACACAAGCAGTTCAACGGCTCTGGTTTGAGCCTGTTTTAGGCCCTGACTTTGACGGTTTTTGGTTAGAGCCTGGTACCGAACTTTCCTACGGGAGAGGTTCTCAGTGCGATGTGAAGTTGCCAGAAGCGACTATATCGCGCATGCATGGTCAAATTTCTTCTACTGGGGAGGGTTGTTATATCACTGACCTTGGTAGCAGACTTGGTACATTCGTTAATGATCAGCAGTGCACAAAGAATGTAAAAACACCTATATCTACAGGAGACATGGTTCGCATAGGACCGTGGATATTTAGAACAAGTGTTCGACAGGGCGCACCAGTTGCAATGCAAACTATTGACGATAGTGTTGAGGTTGAAGCACGTGTCCAAAGAATGGCACGCAATGACTTGGGCGCGCTCGCGCAACACCGTTTAAGTCTGCTGATTGATTGTTCAGCTGAAATAAATAAGGCAACGGATTTAAAAGAACTGGGAGCAATGGTTGTGGTGTCCGCAATTGAAGGAACTGGTTTCCAAAGAGCAGCGCTTCTTATGCCAGCAGATGCTGAGGGCGAAATTGAAGTCGTAGGATTTCTTGATGGTGATTCTCGTGATGCTTCAAACACAGCGTTTAGTCGATCGTTGCTTGAAGCCGCTTCGAAAGGCGATGTTGCTTGCTTGCTTTCAGGACAAACAGCAGGATTTGGCGATAGTATCGCAGACTTAAACATTCACTCTGCGATTTGCAGTGGAGTTATGGTTGATGATGTTCTTGTTGCGTATTTGTACCTTGATGCCCGCGAACAAGAACGACAAATTCAACCCGATGCCGCTGGATTTTGCCAAGGGTTATGCCGAATGGCTGGGCTCGCTTTCGCAAACTTGAACCGTTTAGAAATGCAAATCAATCAAGCAAAACTTGAACAAGATTTGAACGCTGCAAGGGAAGCGCAAGAACTTCTTATCCCAACGGATGTAGGCGCTGGTAATGTGTTTGGTTGGGGTCGTGTATTTAAACCTGGTCGCGAAGCATCTGGTGACCTTCTTGACATTATTCCTCTCTCTGAAACTCGACTTGCTCTAGTTGTTGGTGATGTAAGCGGCAAAGGAGCAGGCGCAGCGATTTTGATGTCATCTGCACAATCGTTTATTCATGCTCGAATCACAAGTGGATGCTCGCCTGAGGATACAGTTACTGCTGTAAATAAATTTGTTGCACAACGTTCGCCGATGAATCGTTTCCTTACGCTATGGGTTGGCATTTTTGATGCTCATGCAAAAGAACTTCAGTATGTAGACGCTGGGCATGGACACTGGGCGATTCGCAGAGCAGATGGAACATCCGAAGCCCCCCCAACTCCTGATGGTTTCCTTGTTGGTATTGATGCTAGTTCTGAATATCGAAACGCGACTCTTTTGGTTGAGCCAGGCGATCGAATCATCATATTTAGTGATGGTATTCCAGAACAACAAACTGAATCTGGTGAGCAGTACGGTGTTGACCGAGTCTACGAATTAGTTGCGGCATCACCAACGGCAGAAGAGGATGTAAAACGCCTTCTTGATATGGTCATTCGCTGGGCAGGAAGCAGTGAACTTGACGATGATACAACAATCGTTTCCCTTGGACTGACCTGATTATTGGTGGTACAATCCCAGCCTCTATGAGCAAATTACAACAGTTTTACGGTACTGCGGTCGGCAAGAAATTTGTAGTGGCTGTTACCGGCGTCATCATGGTTGGCGACAATGGTCTCACTTGGCATAGTAAAAACACATTAGAGCAGAAGCAATAAAGTGCTGAAATCTGTTAAACT
Source organism: Phycisphaerae bacterium (assembly GCA_018657585.1). Classification (GTDB taxonomy): domain Bacteria; phylum Planctomycetota; class Phycisphaerae; order Phycisphaerales; family SM1A02. Next base: position 5,853 of record JABHWX010000040.1, on the reverse strand, counting down.
AATGGTTTGTAAAGATTCTCATTTCTCATGACTCCATCCAATCTCCACTTACCTCAACATTTACCAAAACCGCGAGGTTTTGGGCGCACAAATCGAACAGATTCTTGGTGGCTACAGCCCATCGTTGTGTTTATTGGGCTTTCAATATTCATTGTGTATTCCACATGGGCTGCATTTCAAGGCGTTAATTATTTTTATGATGGTGGCGGTTCATCTTACCTCTCCCCGTTCTACTCTCCGGTTATCTTCGGGTCAGAAGGGCATCCTTGGTTCGGTGCAAGGCCAGATATGTGGCCTACATGGCTGCCGTTTTCACCGGCACTTTTAATACTTTGGGCTCCAGGCGGATTTCGGTTTACTTGCTATTACTACCGTGGTGCGTACTACAAAGCTTTCTGGGCTGACCCTTCAAATTGTTCAGTTGGTGAACCAAGGTCATGCTACCGCGGAGAAAACTCTCTGCCCTTAATTCTCCAGAATATTCACAGATACTTTATGTACATTGCGGTGATCTTCATTGGGATTCTTGCCTACGATGCTTGGCTTGCAATGTGGTTCACTGACTCAGATGGTGTTGAGCATTTTGGAATAGGAGTTGGCACAATTATACTGACCATTAACGCTTTTCTCCTTGGTGGGTATACATTTGGATGTCACGCATTACGTCATATTGTCGGCGGTAAATTTAAAGAAATTTCAAAACACAAAGCGCATAAAAAAGCGTATGAATGTGTAACTTGTTTGAACAAACGTCACATGCTCTTTGCATGGACAAGTTTGATTTGGGTTGGTTTTACTGACCTATATATTCGTATGTGTTGCATTGGAGTTTGGACAGATTGGAGAATCTTTTGAGCGAGCGATACACAACACACGAATATGATGTTCTTATTATTGGTGCTGGCGGCGCTGGTTTACGCGCTGCAATTGAAGCAGCTTCAGTGGGCGATTCAGTCGGCGTTGTATGTAAATCACTTTTGGGTAAAGCACACACGGTTATGGCAGAAGGCGGGATGGCGGCATCGATGGGGAATGTTGATGAACGGGATGATTGGAAAGTTCACTTCGCAGACACAATGCGTGGAGGTCAATATTTAAACAATTGTAATATGGCTGAACATCACGCCAAAGAAGCAGCTGATAGAGTGCATGAACTCGAGGAGTGGGGGGCATTGTTCGATCGCACGCACGATGGAAAAATTTTACAACGAAATTTCGGTGGTCATAAATACCCACGGCTTGCGCACGTTGGTGATCGCACTGGCTTAGAAATGATTCGAACGTTGCAGGACCACGGCATTCACCAAGGCCTCGATTTCCACATGGAAGTAACAATCTTTCATTTTTTCTGCGAAGGGAATCGGGTTGTAGGCGCTTTGGCATATGAGCGAGAAAAAGGACGTTTCCTTCTCTTCAAAGCTAAAGCAATCGTGATTGCAACTGGCGGATATGGTCGGGCATTTAAAATTACTAGTAATAGTTGGGAATATACAGGTGATGGGCAGACGCTCGCTTATGATGCTGGAGCGGACTTACTCGACATGGAGTTTGTGCAATTCCACCCAACCGGTATGGTATGGCCACCAAGTGTACGAGGTATTCTTGTCACGGAAGGTGTGAGAGGAGAGGGTGGCATTTTAACTAACAGTGAGGGCAATCGATTCATGTTTGAGGATGTGCCACCACTCTATCAATCTTCAACTGCCGACAACGAAGAAGAGGGTTGGCGATATGTGACTGGCGATAAAGAAGCAAGCCGGCCACCGGAATTGTTAACGCGTGATCATGTTGCAAGAAAAATAGTCAAGGAAGTAAAAGAAGGTCGTGGTAGCGAGCATGGCGGCGCATACTTGGATATTGCTTGGATTAAGGAACATATCAAAGATTCCGAATCCCACATCAAAAAGAAACTGCCGAGTATGTATCACCAATTTAAAGAACTTGCTGGCGTAGATATCACAAAAGAGAAAATGGAAGTAGGGCCCACAACGCATTATGCAATGGGTGGTATTCGAGTTGATGCTGATACGCAAATGTCGACAGTTGATGGTCTGTTTGCTTGTGGTGAGTGTGCTGCTGGATTACATGGCGCGAACCGTTTGGGTGGCAACTCACTTTCGGACTTACTAGTATTCGGAAAACGAGCAGGTGAATATGCTGCAAAGTTTGCTGAAGGATTAGATTCTTTTAGCGAGATCGATTCTGATGAAGTGAATCGATTAGTAGAAGAAGCACTTAAGCCAGTTGATAGAACAGAAGGCGAAAACCCGTACTTGATTCAACAAGAATTGCAAGAAACGATGCAAGATTTAGCGGGCATCTGGCGTAGCGAAGTAGGTCTCAAGGAAGCAATTGATCGGATTCGTGGATATGCAGAGCGAGCGAAACACGCACATGCTCCGGGAAATCGTGAGTACAATCCTGGCTGGCATACAGCACTCGATTTACATAATTTGTTGACGGTTTCGGAAGCGCTCTGTTTATCAGCAGAACAACGAACAGAGAGCCGTGGCGGACATTATCGAGAAGAATTTCCTGCAAAATCTGAAGAGGGTTCAACGTACAACACTGTTGTTCGTAAAGCCAGAGATGGTTCTATGGAAGTAGAGAGAGTGCCAGTTGTTCCTCAATCTGATGAGATGAAAGTTATTATTGGGGCGAACGAATAATGTCTGATGTCACATTTAGAATCTGGCGTGGTGAAGGGGAAGAAAGTCACTTTGAAGAGTACAAAACTGAAGTGAGTGAAGGCATGGTCGTACTCGATGCAATTCATGATATACAAGCCCAGCAGGCACCCGATTTAGCAGTGCGCTGGAATTGCAAAGCAGGCAAATGTGGATCATGTTCGGCGGAAATTAATGGCATGCCAAAACTTATGTGTATGACACGCCTCTCTTCGCTCGACTTGGAACAACCAGTATCTGTTGAACCGATGAAAACATTTCCGCTAATTAAGGATTTAGTTACGGATGTGAAGTGGAATTATGACGCGAAGATGACAATCAAACCATTCAAGCCAAGAGCACCAGAAGCGGAAGATGGTACATGGCGAATGGCACAAGATGATGTTGAAAGGGCGCAAGAGTTTCGTAAATGTATTGAGTGTTTCCTTTGCCAAAATGTTTGCCATGTTCTTCGTGATCATCATGACCACGACAAATACATTGGCCCAGCAATGTTTGTAAAAGCCGCGGCATTTGATATGCATCCACTTGATGTTGAAGATCGCGTTTTAGATTTGAAGGATGAACAGGGCATCGGATACTGTAACATTACGAAGTGCTGTACTAAGGTATGCCCAGAGCATATTACGATTACGGATAATGCAATCATTCCCTTAAAGGAGAGTGTTGTTGATGAGTTCTATGACCCCATTACTAAACTCTTCCGAATATTCAAGCCTAAAAATCCCACGAACGAAATTTAGTTCGATGTCACCCTCAACATACTTTTGTGTTGGTATGGATTGATTTCAACATCACCTTGTTTCGTAATTGCAAGTTGCCCTTCCCAACGCTCATATCCTTGCGCATAGATTCTGAGTTCAAGAGGATTACTGGTAATTATTTCAAGAGTAACCGTTCCATCGAGTCCAGTTTTACCGTGGTCGCCTTTTGCAGGGAATGGATCCATAATCTTGTATGGTCCAACAATGATGTAATTATTATCCGTTGGGTTAAAAAAGTACATTGGTGCTGCTTGGACGGATGCATCAGGGATGGGCTCGCCATGAGCATTTGATACTGCAATGGTGACAGGGTTGTACGTAGTGCATCCTTCAATAAAGGCACAAAGCACTAAGAAGATAAAAGTTGGGGTTCGCATTCTACCGTTATGGTAGTACAATTCCACAACTAGAACCGTGAATCTAGACCCTATGGTGGGGTGGCCGAGCGGTTGAAGGCGCCGGTCTTGAAAACCGGTAAGGGGTTCGCCTCTTCATGGGTTCGAATCCCATCCCCACCGTTTGAGCTAAAAACCCATTCGTAAGAATGGGTTTTTTCTATTTCAAGAGCGGCGCCGTAGGCACCGGTCTATGAAGTACGGTCAGGGTTGCCTCTTCATGCCTTTCGAATCCCATCCCCACCGTTTGAGCTAAAAACCCATTCGAGTATTGCTTCTAACCATCATCATCATTTTCATTGCACTGCATGCGACCGATTATTCGATATACATGGATGCCCAGCCGGATTATCAGATCTTTTGCCAAAAGGATTTCAGATGTCTAACCATGATATTTTATTGACAGGAAAATGCGACACCTGTTAAGTGAAATAGGTATCACAAATTTATAGTTAGCCTAACGCGGTTGAAGGCGCCGGTCTTGAAAACCCTTGGTATGACGATAAAGGCAGATTGTGAATTGTAGAATTATATTTGAATATAGTGCATAATAAACACTTAAGGAGCATTTATGATTTCATACATTTTCTATTTTAGTTTACTTAATTTTATGAATGGTGGGCATGTTTGGAATTTCAACTCTGAGACTATTGCTGAGCATAAAATTCAAGATGCAAAGTTTGCAGAATCCGATGTTGGCTACGGTTTAATTTGTAATTCAAAATGCATGCCTTTAACCATTGACTCAAAAGAGAGTCTTCCTGTCGAGCATTTTACGATTAGCGCATGGGTTTCAATAGAAGAGCCAAAACGATGGGGGGGCATTGTTGGATGTGTGCAAGATGATGACCAAGTCGAATATGGTTGGGTGCTCGGATACAACGAGACTCAATTTACGTTTGGGCTTTCCACAGTTGGGGCTAATGATGGCGATGGCTTATTGACATATTTGGATTCTGCGGATTATGCTTATGAATTAGGTTTGTGGCATCATGTTGTAGCAACATACGATGGCAAAATATTACGACTATATGTTGATGGCATTCTGAGTAATGAAACATCGGAGCAGTCTGGGAATATTTTGTACAACGAATCTTCTGAATTTGTATTAGGTGGCTATGTTGATGACAATGAAAATCATCCGCATGATGGACGATTGCTAATGATTTCAATAGATTCAAAAGTAATGAATGCATCGGAAGTAGAGGACATGTATGAAAAACGAAAAGAACTCTCCGATTTGGATTCTTGGACAGACACTACGTTAGATTGGAAGGTTGAACCATATCTTAATTGGCCAACAACTAACGAAATGAGTGTGTCATTTGAAACAACAGTGCCGACGACTGCAGAGGTAAGTTGTCATAGTGAGGATGGCGTTTCAAGATTCAGTATAGATTCCACGGAGAAAAAACGTTTCCATCAGTTCCGTTTAAATAATTTAGAGGAGAATCAAAAATACTTCTATGCTGTTAGTGCGACAGATTCAAAAGGCAAAACTATTGACATTCAGAAGCTCTCCTTCAGAACGGCTCCGGGTGAGAATGACTCCTTCACATTCGTTGCTATTGGCGACACTCAATCCCAAGCGGATGTTGTTAAACGTGTTGCTGATTTAGCATATATGCATCGCCCGAATTTAGTAGTCCATGCAGGAGATCTTGTAAGTACTGGGACCGTTAAAGCAGATTGGACGGGTCACTTTTTCCCATCTATGCAACCACTAATTGGCCGCGTTCCATTTATGCCAGTTTTAGGAAATCACGAGCAGGATGCACAGCACTACTATGACTATATGGATCTTCCGCAACCAGAAATGTATTACTCGTTTGAATTTGGGAATGCAGAGTTCTTTATGATTGATGGCAATAGAAACCTTCTAGAGGGATCTGATCAATTGGAGTGGTTAGAAGGGGCACTCGATCAATCCAGCGCGACATGGAAGTTTGCCGTTTTGCATCAACCACCTTATACATCTGACTCAGATGATTATGGTGATACATATCT
>JABHWX010000039.1 GCA_018657585.1 Phycisphaerae bacterium | reverse complement strand
TGCTGGTGAAAAGGCAGGCTCAAAACTGACAAAGGCGGAGTCCCTTGGAATTGAAGTTTGGGATGAGCAACAACTCATCAAATCACTTTCAGGGTAAAATCTCAAATCTATGGGACAACTAGCACTAGGTTTTCGATCATTACTTATTAAAGCAGCCATATTTTTTGTGATGGCTGGCTTGCTCGCATGGATTCTTGGTGGTGCTTTGTTTCCAAAGCCAACTATTGTGAACCTTCCAGGTGCTGGTGGAGTCTACTGGCGTGTTTCTTCAGGAGGAGAGATTAACGGGTTGGAATGGTCATTAATGCAGGGCGATCAAGAAATCAAAACCGGTAGGTGGCAATCTGCAGTTGGCCCTGTGATTGTTGATGGCGTTTCTTGGATAGCAACTGGCAATGCGGGGCAATGGTCATTTTCAAAAGTGACTGGCGCAACGGTCGAAGAAGTAGCAATGCCTCCATCGAGTGTGCTTGATTCTTTGTTCCCATCGCCCCAAAAATAAATAGCAACAATAATTGCTAATGCAATTCTGTACCATCCGAAAAGTGCAAGTCCGTGTTTTGATAGATAAGCAACGAGCCACTTAATTGCAATTGCTGCTGCAAAGAAAGCTACGATGATTCCAAGAATCATTGGTCCCATCGAAAGGGTTGAGAGCGCATCCGAATCTCTATAGAGTTTGAATACAGTTGCGCCGCCAAGTGTTGGTAAGCCAAGTAGAAAACTAAACTCGGCAGCATGTTTTGGCTTCATACCCATTCCCATACTTGCTACGATTGTGACCATGGAGCGGCTTGTGCCGGGAAACATCGCAAAACATTGAACGAAGCCAATGATGAGTGCGCCCTTCCAGGTGAGATGTTCAATATCAATGAAACTGCGTGAATCGTTGCCCTCATGGAACGCGCTTCTTTGCCAACGTGCTGCAAAGAGCATGAGTACGCCACCAATTGCAAGTGCCCAAATGACGGGAGTTGTCCCCATGAGCCACTCGTCGATGAGATCATTAAGAAGAAGTCCAATGACTGCCGCTGGCAGAAATGCAATGATAAGATTGATTGCAAGTTTTAATCCAACTGGATTTTTGCCAAGGAGCCCGCGAATCATTTCAGCGACACGTTTACGGTAAAGTCCAAGGACCGCAAGAATCGCTCCGCCTTGAATGACGATCAGGTATGGGTCGATTGCTTTTTGAGTTATGCCCATAAAGGACTTTGCAAGGATGAGGTGCCCTGTAGAACTTACCGGAATGTACTCGGTCAACCCCTCGACAATTCCTAAGATAATTGCTTGAACATAATCCATTTCGAATTAATCGTCTACGCGTTGCATAAGAGTTCGGATTTCTTTGCCAATCTTTTCAATTTCATGTTTCTCTAGTTCTTCTCTTTTGCACTTGATTTTGTTTTCGACGAGACGTTTAGCAAACGTTCCATCTTGAATATTTGTAAGTATGGTACGAAGGTGGTCACGAAGATGTTCGTCATCGAGAATATCCATCGCTTCGTATGCGCCAATTTCTGCAGTATTGCTGATAGCAGCCATCATTTCTGCGATCCCTCTTTCGTAAATGATGTCTGCAACTTGTTTGACTTCATGGCAGCACTCGATATACGCGAGTGATTTTGGGTAGCCAGCAGCAACGAGAGTTTCGTATGAAGCTTTGATGAGAGCAGTGAGCCCACCAACAATGATGGATTGTTCGCCAAAAAGGTCAGTTTCGGTTTCGTGAGCGAAGGTAGAGTCTAAAACGCCTACGCGAGCTGAGCCAATTCCAGTTGCCCAAGCTAGAGCGATTTGGCGGGCGGTATCGGTTTTATTTTCTTGTGCGACAGCTAGTAGCGCTGGAACACCCTTGCCCTCGGTGTATCGTTGGCGTACGGTTATCCCAGGTCCCTTTGGAGCAACCAAAATAGCACCAATTCCTCTTGGGGGCGAAATGATACCGTAGTGGATTGCGAACCCATGAATGAAACCGAGGGTTGCTCCGTTTGGAAGGTTAGGTTCGATCTGTTCAGAGTAGATTTCGCCCTGTAGTTCATCTGGCAAGGCGAGAATGACAAGATCAGCATCGGCAGCTTCGCAGATTACTGTTGTTTCAAAACCATCGTTTTTAGCTTCTTCTGGGTGACGTGCACCGACTGTGACAGTGAATCCACTATCTCGCAGGTTTTGGGCGTGGGCTTTTCCCTGGTTCCCATACCCAATGATTGCGATTTTTTTGCCCTTGAGTCCATCAAGGGTAAGCTCATTTTTTGGGATGATTGGAAGTTCAGCAGACATTGCTTGTCGAGTTTACCATGCAATGATGTCAACGATTGTATTTATTGGATTTCGGGGTTCTGGGAAAACGACGCTCGGTCGTTGGCTTGCTGGTGAACTCGGGATGGAGTTTATCGATACGGACGCGTTAGTACTTGATCGACTTGGCTACGATTCAATAGAGCTTGCTTGGGATGCTATTGGTGAGGATGGATGGCGGGAAGCTGAGTCGAAGGTCATTCCACCGTTGCTAAGGAAGGATGCGGTCATTTCGTTCGGTGGTGGGGCACCTACGATTCCATTGATTAAAAAGGCACTCAGCAGTGTGCCAATTGTGTTTAATTTGATTACTGATGCGGAAGAAACAGCTCGCAGAATTACGAGCGGGGTTGATCGCCCAGTTTTGAGCAAAAGCAATGACGAGGTTCGTTCAGATCGTCTCCCCTTATATTCTATGCTTGGGACTTGTGCTATTAATACTTCGGGGCCAATTGAAGAATCTCAATCGCAGATTCTGGACTTTCTTCAAAATTAATTGGCTCGGTGCTATTGAAAGAATTTGCGTGGTAATGAAAAAAGTCACCTAAAGGCGACTTTTGTACAGAGCAAACAATTTCGAGTTAACTGATTTTTCGACCAATACGACGCTGACGAGAAATAATCTTTCGACCATTTTTTGTCTTCATTCGAGCACGGAACCCGATTGATCGAGCGCGTTTAATCTTACTATTACGTCTTGGATAATGAACAGCCATTGCGAGTAACTCCTAAACGGTTATTGAACCGAGCGCAGTACTATACCCGATACGCAAAAAAACCGCAAGCGTTGTACAATAACACCGAATTCAGCCTTAGAAAGGGGCAAAATTGCTATGGATAACGACTGGTTAGAAATTGCTGAAAACATCATTGCCCACACCTTCAATGATAAAAGCCTCTTGGAGCAGGCGTTATCTCATTCCTCTGCCGTGGACACACGTGATATGAGCAATGAGCGCCTCGAATTTCTTGGAGATGCAGTTCTTGGCTTCGTTGTATGTAACGAAACTTTTCGACGGTTTCCAGAGTTCGAAGAGGGTGATATGACAAAGATTAAATCTGCAGTCGTCAGTCGCAAGGTGTGCTCAGAAGTTGCTGAAGAACTCGATTTGAATCGCATCCTTCGTGTTGGAAAGGGGATGAGTAGTGGGTCATTGCCCTCGTCAGTTTCTGGCGCAGCATACGAAGCAATCATCGGTGCGATTTACTTAGACAGTGATTTTACCCAAGCGCAAGCATTTGTCCTTCGAACAATTGGAGTTCGGATCGAAGAGGCAGCGTCCTCAACACACCAAGAAAATTATAAATCTGTATTACAACAAGTCGGGCAGAAGGTCGCAGGTCTTGCCCCCACGTATGTTGTCTTAGATGAAAAAGGTCCAGATCACGAAAAATGTTTTGAAATTTGCGTTGATCTTGGTGGAACAAGATTTGCGTCACAATGGGGCACATCCAAGAAACAAGCAGAACAACTAGCAGCGCTTGAAGCGTTAAAAGAATTAGATTATGCAGAACTGCTTGAGGATGG
>JABHWX010000038.1 GCA_018657585.1 Phycisphaerae bacterium | reverse complement strand
GACGATGGCTCAACCTACACCACAGTTGCGCCGCCAATCATAGGAAACGACTTTATTTGGCGATTAGATGGCAAGAACCTTCATTTTGATATTTTCTTGACACACTAAGTAGGTTTGCTCAATTTCATTTTTCTGCTACACTACTCCGCTCGATTTGGAGTGAACACTATGTCAAAGTTAAAGACACATAAAGGTCTCGCAAAACGCGTCAAAGTCACAGCAAGTGGCAGGGTGAAGGTTCGTCGTGCATTCGGTGGACACCTTCGAAGCCACAAATCTGGGAAATTGATGCGTTCTTACCGTAGTAGCAACTATGTTGGTCCAGCCGACATTAAGCGAATCGGTGCAATGATGAAAGCACGTCTTACTTCGTAAGTAGTGGAATTAATTCACGTAACCGTTTGACGGGCCGAAGTGGAAGGCAAAGTGCCAACCCCCCGAATCAAACAAAGTTAAAGGAGGCAACAAATGCCACGCGTACGAAAAGGTGCCGCAAGGAACAAGGCACGAAAAAAATTATTGAAAGCCGCTCGAGGTTACTGGGGAACAAAAAGTCGTCACAAGCAACAAGCGAAAGTAGCACTTACTCGTGCTGGTCAATTTGCATACCGCGATCGTCGTGCACGTCGTCGTGACTTCCGCCGAATTTGGATAACTCGTATTACTGCAGCATGCCGTATGCGTGGCACTCGCTACAGCCGATTCATCAACGGTTTGTCAAACGCAGGCATCCTGCTTAACCGCAAAATGCTCAGCCAAATGGCAATCGAAGATCCAAAAGCATTTGATCAACTCGTAAAAATGGCTGAAGAAAAGACAACTGCTCAAGCGAGCGCGTAATCCGTTTTCTTATTCAAGCAATTAAACACTACCGCTCAACCGGCGCGGTGGCTCCTTCGTCACGATTTCTCGCGAGAACAATTGTGCAATCTATACCGGATTGTGCAAACAAGCGAGTATTGGAGGTTGGTTGTGGAACTGGAGCGTTCACAAAAGAAATTTTGAAAAAACTACAAGATGGTGACGAGTTTCATATAGTCGAACTTTGTCCGGACTTTTGCGAAGCGGTAGAAACAACACTATTGAAACAATTCCGTGAAGAGAATCCAAATATAGTAGTCTCGTTACATAACGCACCAATCGAAGAAGCAAACCTAGAAGGCAATTTTGACGCGATTATCTGTGGCCTTCCATTTAATAATTTTCCACTCAAATTAGTTGAACATTTGTTCAAAGTGATGTTTGATTTTCTTTCGCAAGGCGCGGAACTTGCATACTTTGAATATCTCGGTATGCGTGGGTTAAAACGAACGTTCGGATTCCCTTCGATTCGACGTGAAACAAAACAACGCACAAAAAATATCGATGCTCGGTACAAAAAACAATCAGGAAAACAGGAGACTGTTTGGCGTAACATTCCGTCGTGCCGAGTCGTTCGGTTGAAGGGATGTTAATAGAGCGCGTCAAAGCGAATGAATGTTATTGTCTTCGCGAGTCTATCTTGCGGCCGGGGCAACCAAAAGAAAACTGGACGTTCGATGCGGATGATGACACTAGGACAATACATCTCGCAATGAAAGATGACAACGAAATTGTCGCAATCGTTTCATTATTATCTGAAGAAAAAGAAGGGTGCCCGTGGCGGTTGCGAGGGATGGCGGTCAAAGAAGCATTGCGGGGTCAAGGAGTTGGTCAGCAATTGCTTATTGCATTACTCGCAATGGTTGACGAATCAATTTGGTGCACAGCACGCAAAAACGTTATGGACTTTTACATCAAGAATGGTTTCACAATTTTCGGCAATGAATTCACAATGAATGACATGCCCCACGTGTATATGCAATTAATTATCCCTTAGCGGCACGCCGCCTTTGTAGCTCTGCATCGATAAAACCTTCAAGCGCTCCATCCAAAACAGTTTGCGGGTTTCCAATTTCGTGGTTTGTGCGGTGGTCTTTGACTCGGTTGTCATAAATCACGTAACTACGAATTTGTGTTCCCCAGCCTTGGTCAACAGCGCCTCCGGTTGCTTGGTCGAGTTCTGCTTGTCGTCGCTCTTCTTCAAGTTGCTCTAATTTTGCTTGCAAAATACGGAGCGCTTGTTTTCGGTTTTGCAAAGCTGCCTTGTGTGTTGAACTTACAACCATAATGCCTGTAGGTTTGTGCACAATGCGCACGGCGGAAGCAACCTTGTTCACGTTTTGCCCACCTGGACCTGAAGAACGAGCAAAGAACGTGAAGTCCACGTCTTTTTCATCAATCTCTACATCTTGTTCGTCAAACTCTGGGATCACATCGACAGTTGCAAAACTGGTTTGGCGTTTGCCTTGTGCATTGAATGGCGAAACCCTTGCTAATCTATGCGTTCCTCGTTCACAACTCATGTATCCGTATGCCATGGGCCCCTTGATGAGATAAGTTACTTCGCTGATGCCAACTTCGGTACCGTGTGTCGTGCTGACTTCTTCTACTTTGAAGTGCATATTTTCCCAGTAATTTTTATACATGCGATCGAGCATTGATGCCCAATCGTCCGCTTCGGTTCCACCATCTCGTGACTGGATTGATACAAAACAGTTTCGGTGATCGTGTTTACCGTTTAAGAGCGATTGCATCTCGACCTTCTCCATGCGTTTTTGCATTTTGAAAAGTTGACCATCCACTTCTGAAAGCAAATCGGCATCATCCGCTTCTTTGGCAAGTTCGTATCCCACGAGAGAATCTTCAAAATCAGCAACGACATCCTCTAAGTCGCCTGTCTGTGCTTTAAGTAGTTTGTACTCGTCGATGACTTTTTGGGCGGCGGTTTGGCTGTCCCAAAATCCCGCTGCGTTCATATCCTCTTGTAATTGGTCTCGCTTTGCTACTTTTGCATCAAAGTCAAAGAGAGTCACGGATGGTTAAAATCCGCGCCTCAAGGTCGTCAATAATTGGCTGATGTGCTTCAAAATGCATGGGTGGCATGGTATCAGAAGGGCGGCTCGTGTACTCTACCTAGTATGCAAACATCGACTATCCTTCCATCAATGGAACTATCTGACCGAGCAAAATCTATTCCTCCATCCATCACGCTTGCAATTAGCGCACAGGTGAAAGAACTCAAAGCGGCAGGCAAACAAGTCATTGCCTTTGGCGCTGGCGAACCCGACTTTGACACCCCCGAGAAAATATCTCAAGCAGCGGTTGATGCGCTTCTTTCTGGGGCAACACATTACATGCCATCTTCGGGAACACCTGAAGCACGCGAAGCAATTGCAAATAAGTTGCGCAATGAGAACAACATAGATTGCACTGAGAAAAACATTTCAATCAATTCGGGTGCAAAGATGTCCATCAACTTAGCATTGATGTCCATTCTTGATCCCGGAAAAAATCAGGAAGTCGTTGTTCCAACCCCTGCGTGGGTTAGTTACAAACCTATGATTGAACTTGCAGGTGGAATGATGGTCGAAGTGCCGACGAACGTTTCGACAGGTTTCAAATGCACACCCGAAGAAATTGAAGCCGCGATTACTCCAAGCACAAAAGCGATCATGCTCAATACGCCAAGTAATCCTTGCGGAACAATGTATACCCCCGAAGAGTTGCGGGCAATTGCCAAGATGTTGGAACGTCATCCAGATATTTATATCCTAAGTGATGAAATTTACGACAAACTCATCTATAGCGACATCGAACATTTTTCACTTGGCTCAATTCCGGAAATTGCACATCAAGTAATAACCATAAATGGTTTGTCAAAAGCGTATGCAATGACAGGTTGGCGAGTGGGGTATGCTTGCGCACCAGAACCAGTAGCAAAAGCAATGAATACTTTACAAAGCCAAATCAACACTTCTATTACAAGTTTTTGTTATGCGACGATTCCAGTAGCACTTGAAATGAATGACGAAGTGGAAGAAATGCGCAAGGTTTTTGCAAGGCGCGCGGCGCTAATGTACAAATTAATCCAAGAGTGGCCAAACGTCGAGTGCGCGCAGCCAACGGGTGCGTTTTACGCGTTCCCAAAAATTTCACATTACTTTGGCAAGACATCACCTGCTGGAACCGAAATTACAGACGCGGTCAACTTTACCAAGGCATTGCTTGACGAAACAAGTGTCGCTGTAGTTCCAGGAACGGACTTTGGAGGTTGCGGTCCTGACCATATCCGCCTTTCATTCGCTTGCAGTGAAGACCAAATCGAAGAAGGCGTCACCAAAATCAGCAGCTGGCTTGCCCAATTTTAGTGAAGGGCACTGGAAATTATTTAAACTAACTGCGGGTTTGTTAAATCTCGGCACTCGCGACTTTAGAGACGCCGTCGATGTTTGCGAGGTTGGTGAGCAAGTCGTCACTCGGGACAGTGTTCGTTTTGATAATCATCATCGCAACTCCATCGTCATCGCCGTGTCCAATCACCATTTCGTCGATGTTGATTTTGGCTGTACCCAATATGTCACCAACCTTACCGACCATTCCGGGGGTGTCATTATTAAAGAGCGCAATCATGTGACCAGATGGCACCATGTCAAACCGGCGACCTTCGATATTCGTTATACGCGGCAATCCGTCCGCATGCACAGTCCCTTCAACTGCGTGTTCGCTCTCACCCCTCGTGCGGATAATAAGTGAATCAATTGCATCGGTTGTTCCAACAACTGTTGAAGCAGTCACACCAAGTTCGAGCGCCATCGCAGAAACATTAATAATTGAAACGGGTTCATCGCACATGTGTTGTAGCAACGCAACCATTGCATACCGTGCAATCGTGTCAGCTTTTCCGGCGGTTGCCTTGCCGCGAAGTTCGACAGTTACTTCCTTGGTATTCGTAATAGTTGCAACAGTGCCAAGCAATGTAATCATTCTTTGTGCAAGTTCAACATACGTTCGTTGCCTGTTGTTGAGTTCTAGGTCAAGCCCACCCGCATTTACAGCGCTGTCTAAACCTTCTCCCTGCAAATAACGAAGAAGTGATGCACAAGCATTTACAGCAACCGCTTCTTGTGCCTCAACAGTTGAAGCACCAAGGTGTGGAGTGCACAATACTTTTGGGTGCGAACGGAAGGGGTGATCTTCAACAGGGGGCTCTGACATGTACACATCAATCGCGGCTCCTGCACATTCTCCAGCATCGAGTGCTTCAATGAGTGCTTCCTCATCGACGATGCCACCACGCGCGGCGTTCACAACAAGCAGATCATCTTTGCATATTGCAAATTGTTCTTTACCGAGCATGCCTGTGGTTTTATCTGTTCTTGGGACGTGGAACGTCACGATGTCAACTTGTTTGATGAGTTCGTCAAACGATTGCATCATGCGAACCTGTCCATCAAGTGCTGTTGCTTCTTTCATGAATGGATCAAAGCCGAGGATCTCCATCCCAAAAGCAAGCGCCCTTCGAGCAATTGCTTGCCCAATTCGTCCCATGCCGACAATACCCAAAGTCCGCCCAGCAAGTTGCACCCCGACAAAATTCGCTCGATCCCACCCCCCATCGCGAAATACCGAATTCGAACTTGCAATATTCCTTGCGAGTGAAATTATGAGCGCAAAAGCGTGCTCAGCAGTCGTAATCGTGGACGCTGACGCTGAATTCATCACCGCAACCCCATATTTCGTCGCAGTAGGCAAATCGATGTTATCAACGCCCACACCCGCTCTGGCAATGCCTTTTAACTGGCAATCAGGGGTTTCGAAGCATTTATCGAGGATTTCTTCAGGTAATTTGACCGCGGAGCGAACAATCACGCCGTCCGCTGCGGAAACAGCTTTTACGAGTTCGTCGCCCGTAAGCCCTGTATTTTCAATCACTTCCACGTTTGGTTGAGATTTAAGGAAGGTGGCGCCTTCTGGGGCAAGTTTATCAGCGATAAGGATGTGTATGGTCATGGCTTGGGTATCTATTGAGGTAGTAAGAGGGGATTATTTCTGCTAGAATAGTCGATTCAAATAAGTTGAGGAAAAAAATGACAATAATGACGATTGATAAAACAGATTTTAAACGACACGATAGCGATTGTGGCTCACCCGAGGTACAAATTGCGTCTTTGACCGAACGAATTACCGAATTAAACGAGCACCTAAAACAACATAAGCACGATAACCATTCGCGCCGAGGTTTGATTTTAATGGTAGGTAAACGAAACCGATTGCTCAAATATCTTTTACGAACGAATCGTGAAGCATATCAAGCAACAATTAAGAAACTAGGTCTGCGTAAATAAGCGGACATAAACTATCCGCAGTTCTCTACTTGCGCACTTGCATCTAAGAGTGGCAGTGGACAAGCGATAGTCGAGACCTATCTTTTGTCTTCTGCCTCTTGCATTGCAGAACAAAGCGTAGCTTGGGAACTGCCAAACAAGAGGAGTACTTAGAATGAGTACAAAAATAATTGTCGAACGGGAAATTGGAAATCGCATGATGCGATTCGAAACCGGTGAAGTCGCAAAACAAGCAAGCGGTGCTGTCATCGCTTCGTACGCAGACACCGTAGTGATGTGTACAGCAATGCGATCTGACCCAAGGCCTGGGCTAGACTTTTTTCCATTGCAATGTGATTACCGCGAACGCACAAGCGCAGCTGGTAAATTCCCCGGCGGTTTCCGTAAACGCGAAGGCGCGCCGAACGAAAAAGAAATTTTAACAATGCGATTAATGGACCGTCCGATTCGTCCGCTCTTCCCAGACGGATACATTGACGAGTGCCAGATTCAAGCATGGGTTATGAGCCACGACGGCGAAAATGATGCTGATGTGCTTGCATGTACAGCAGCATCAGCAGCGCTTTGTTTAACGGACTCACCGTTTGAAGGTCCTGTCGCAACGGTCCGAGTTGGTCGAATGGTTACAGATGATGGCGAAACATTTGTTTTGAACCCAACGCATACACAAATGCAATACTCCGATCTTGATCTTGTACTTTCAGGCCACAGCGATGGCGTGAACATGATTGAAATTGGTGCAGCGCAAGTGGACGAAGCAGGCGTGATGGACGCGATCAAGTTTGGATACGAAGAAGGCATTAAGCTAATCTTGGAACTCCAAAACGAACTTGCACAAAAAGCTGGTACAACTGAAAAGCGTGTTGGTGATTTATCACTTCCAAGTGACGAAGTTATGGCGAAAGTCACCGAACTTGTAAAGACAAAAATGCTCGAAGCGCGTCGCATCCCAGGAAAAGCGGATCGAAGCGAAGCGGTGAACGCACTTCGTAGTGAAATGATTGACAACAACTTTGTCATTCCAGAAGGTGTTTCATATAGCGAGCATATGACCGCTGAAAAAACGCAACGACAAGCAAAAGAAGCCTTCCGTAAACTTGAAAAGAAATGCACTCGCCAACTTATTGTTGAAGAGTCCATTCGCGCAGACGGTCGTTCGTTTGATCAAATTCGTGATCTTCTTATGGATCCAGGTTACTTCCCACGCACGCACGGTTCAGCATTGTTCCAACGCGGCGAAACACAGTCTCTTGTTACTTGTGCTCTTGGTACGGGTCGAGATGAACAAATCGTTGATGGCTTGATGCCAGAATACGCAAAGAAATTCTACTTACATTACAACTTCCCACCGTTCTGTGTTGGTGAAGCAGGTCGTATCATGGGTCCGGGCCGTCGAGAAATCGGTCATGGTGCTCTTGCGGAGCGATCCTTGATGGGCATTCTTCCTGATGTTGAGGACTTCCCATACACCATTCGTTTGGTCAGTGATATTACTGAGTCAAACGGTTCGTCATCGATGGCGAGTGTGTGCGGTGGTTGTCTCGCGTTGATGGACGCTGGCGTTCCAATTCAAAATACGTGCGCAGGTATCAGCGTTGGTCGTTTCAGTAACGATGAAGGCAAAATCGTACGCGTTATGGACATCATTGGCGAAGAAGATTTCTTTGGCGATATGGATTTCAAAGTGTGTGGTACTAAAGAAGGTATCACAGGCGTGCAACTGGACCTTAAAGCTCGCGGACTTTGGTTCGAAGAGCTCGAAACAATTTTTGAAATGGCTCGCAAAGGTCGTTTCGATATCATCGATCAAATGGAAGCAGTTATCCCAGCACCTCGCGAAGAACTTTCTGAGTTTGCTCCACGTATGCTTACGATTACGATTAATCCAGAAAAGATTGGCAAACTCATTGGTCCTGGTGGCAAGACAATTCGACAAATTACTGAAGACACTGGTGCAAACATTGATATCAATGATGATGGCATCGTCTTCATTAGCTCTGTTGATCTTAAGTCAGCGAACGCAGGACTTGCAGCAGTTGAAGCGATTGCAGCTGAAATCAAAGTCGGTAGCGTCTTTGAAGGCAAAGTGGTTTCAACTCGTGACTTTGGTGCATTCATCGAAATCGCTCCTGGAACAGATGGCATGTGCCACATCTCTGAACTTGCAGATGGCTTCGTTGAAAAGGTCGAAAACATTTGTAAGGTCGGTGACAAAATTAACGTGAAAGTCATCGCTGTCGATGACACCGGTCGTATTAAACTTTCAGTAAAAGCGTTGCTCAAAGACGCAGCGAAAGAAGCTGAAAAAGAGACCGTGGAAAACTAAATGTTTTCTTGGACTTGGCTAATTGCAGGCACCGCCCTTGGGGCGGTGTCTGTTTTGCCTTATGCAATTTGGCGTCATAAACGAGATGCAAAGCGTACAGATGAAGCGCGAAAACGTGCGCAGACATCGGAACGGATGGCTGAAATTGGAAACATGACTTCGGGTCTTGCACACGAAATCAAAAATCCTCTTTCGACT
>JABHWX010000037.1 GCA_018657585.1 Phycisphaerae bacterium | reverse complement strand
CATGTGGGGCGCGGACACGGTCATGGATTTATCCACCGGCCACAACATTCACGAAACGCGTGAGTGGATTATGCGCAATAGTCCGGTGCCGATTGGCACTGTGCCGATTTACCAAGCGCTCGAAAAGGTCAACGGCGAGCCCGCTAAGCTCACGCTAGATATCTTCATTGAAACTCTGGTTGAGCAGGCTGAGCAAGGTGTGGACTACTTTACGATTCACGCGGGCGTGTTGCATGAACATATTCCGTACATCAAAGATCGTCTGATTGGAATTGTTTCGCGCGGTGGGTCGCTTTTAACAAAGTGGATGATTCATCACAATAAACAAAACCCAATGTATGACTGCTTCGATGATATTTGCGACTTGATGCGGCAATACGATGTTGCATTTTCACTTGGTGATGGCTTACGTCCAGGTGGTCTTGCTGATGCAACAGATGAAGCGCAAATTCGCGAACTTGAAGTATTAGGCGAATTGACTGAGCGAGCATGGGCAAAGGGCCTACAAGTGATGGTTGAAGGTCCCGGACATGTTTCGTTTGATCAAATTGAATACAACATGAAATTGCAACGGGCGATTTGCCACGGTGCACCTTTTTATGTACTTGGACCACTCGTGACAGATATGTTTCCTGGCTATGACCACATTACAAGTTGTATTGGCGCAACTGCTGCTGCGTATCACGGCGCGGCGATGCTTTGTTATGTAACGCCAAAAGAACATCTTGGTTTGCCAAAGAAAGACGATGTAAAACAGGGATGTATTGCGTATAAGATTGCAGCGCACAGCGCAGATATTGCACTGGGTATTCCAGGAACTCGGGACAATGATGATGAACTTACAAAAGCACGCGCTGCGTTGAATTGGCAAAAACACTTTGATTTAAGTTTTGATCCAGATTACGCCCGTGCTATGCATGATGAAGACATGGATGTAGACACAGACTTTTGCGCCATGTGCGGTCACGATTGGTGTTCTGTCAGGATAAGCAAGGAAATTCAAGAGTTCGCTTCTGGCAAAGATGCTGACTATGCTTGGGATAAACCAAAAGTAAGTGCAGCTTTGACCATCGAACAAAAAGAAATTCTTGAGCAGCGAGGTGTACTATCTCCCGAAGAAGTGCACAAACTTGCATCAAAAGTCAAAGGAAAAGTAGCGATGACTAACGAGGGCAAGGTATCTTGCCACAGCGATATTGCCGATTCAGAATCAGCAAAAGCAATGCAAGAAGCATAAAAATAGACAAAATAAAGATAAACAGGTCTTGAAATACATGGCGTTTTTGACGATTCTATTGGGGTATGGAAAGGCAACCAACAAGAATTGACGCGCCTGCCGAGTGGCGATCTGCGCTTACAGGAATATCCAGCGGTTTTTTGCTGTACGAGACGGTGACTGGTCTTGCAATTATGCTTCTGCCGTTCTCGCCATTTAACCAATTCAACGTTCTGTTGCACACCATTCTTGGCATTGCGATGATTATTCCGGTGATTTGGTATTGCATTAGGCATTGGGCTGTTCGGCGTAAAGGGAATTTAAGCCACTATCAATTGCTAGGCTACATTTCAGTTGCACTTTTACTTGCATGTATTGTGAGTGGTGTTGTTCTAACATGGCAGGGAATAGTTGGTCCTGCAATTGGTGCTACATGGGATACCGTTCACCTTGTAACCGGTTTCGCAATGGCAGTCTTTATCATTATTCACCTTGTTTCGATTGTGATTCGAAAAGTGAATAAAGAAGAAACAAAGAAAACACTCGCTGTAGCTCGCGGTAGATATTATCAGTGGTTAGTTGGAGTGACAGCACTGTTTATTGGCGCAACTTGGATTTGGGCAACTATGTACACGGACCCGCCGACTGTTTCAGCCTTTGCAGAAGAATATAACTGGAAATATGGCGAAGACAGGCCGTTTGCCCCATCACTCGCTCGCACCGATACTTCTGGTTGGCAAGATGATGTTCGAGAGAAAGTTCTTGCACTGCTTTCGCCAGAAAAACACGAAGCGTTCAATAAGGCGTATGAATCCGCAAAAAAAGAACCTGTTGGATTATTCTCTCATATTCGCTCAGCAGCAAAAGTAGTTGAAACTGATGAACAAACAAATACAAAAATAGATGCCATCATTGCCGAGGGCGCAAAGTGGATGCAACACAACGGTGCGATTGATCCGAAATTACTAGCCGGCTCTGATCGTTGCGGTACAAGCGGATGCCACACGCAAATTTACGAAGAATGGTTGCCAAGTGCACACCGATATTCTTCACTCGACAAAATCTTCCAAGACGTGCAGACTCTGATGGTGGACGAAACTTCACCGGAACATACCCGTTACTGTGGCGGGTGCCATGATCCAATTTCACTTTTTGCTGGCGCAAAAAACTCAAGTAACAATTCAGTCGGCGTTGAAGTCGGCATCGATGAAGGCACATCATGTTTAGTTTGCCACAACATTGTGCAAACAGATGTGCAGGGCAACGCGGACTACACGCTGCAACCACAAGAACGATACGTGTACGAACTTGCTGATGGTGATACCGCAAAATTTATAAGCGATTTTTTGATTCGCACTTATCCAAAGCACCATGTTTCTTCCTATTCGCGCCCGCTTTATAAAACACCAGAGTTTTGTGCCGCATGCCATAAACAATATTTGGATAAGGAAGTGAACACAGACATTGGCAAAGTGCAGGGGCAAAATCAATACGACAGTTGGAAGAACTCCCGATGGTTTCACGGAGAAGAAAATCCACAAACATTATCTTGCCGCGAATGCCACATGCCACTTATTAAATCAGACGATCCAGCAGCGGGCGACATGACGGATTACAACCGTTCGCTTGATGACGGCATGCACCGTGGACACAGCACGCTTGGTGCAAATCAATACATCCCACTCTTGCAGGATTTGGATTTTGCAGAAGAACACACAGAGCTTATTGAACAGTGGATGCGTGGAGATTATGAAATCCCCGAGATTGCAGACAAGTGGACGAGCGGGCCAGTTGTTCGAATGGAAATCAAAGCCCCCGAAAATGTAAAGGTTGGCGAGCAGATTGATTTGCGGGTACTTCTTACAAATAACAAAACCGGTCACGATTACCCAACAGGTCCACTCGATATGATTGAAAGTTGGGTAGAACTTGTTGTAACAGATAGTATTGGAAATGTTGTCTACAGCACCGGCAGCGTTGATGAAGAAACGGATCAAATTACTGATTCACAAGTCATCTTCAAATCGGATGGATTTGACCGAAAGGGCGAACTTATTGACCGTCATAACTTGTGGGACTTAGTTGGCGCAAGTTACAAGCGCTCGATGTATCCAGGTGTAACCGATACGTTTGAAGAAACATTGCAATGTCCATCTATGGCGAGAGGCAGAATTGCTGATAATGCAAGAGAATCACGTCCTGGAAGCCGCTTGGATGATTATGCGTTTGACACCGATTCGATTGGGGAACTTACCGTTCGCGCAACTCTTTGGTATCGAAAGGCGAACCCAGAATTCCTCGACAGGGTGTATGGAACAGAATCAGATGTTCGCTCGCCAGTCTTAAAGGTCTCAGAAGCAACTGCAACTATTACTGTGGAAAGTGAATGAGCAAAAAGAGGTTTAACAAACGACATTACCTCATGGTGCGATGGAGCGTGGTGACGATTGTCATCGCAATAATCATCACAGTATTTTTTGTATGGAAAAACTCTAGAATCGATCCGATGGCAAGAAATGACGATGGGTCTGTAAGCGGATTAACCAGTGTGCTTGAACGAACGGTTGACGAGGAGATGGTGACGTTTGCGTTCGAAGACGTTACAGAACAATCAGGAGTTTCATTTGTACACTTTGGCGCAACGCGAAACTCACTTCTTCCGGAAGACATGGGCAGCGGGCTTGCGTGGGGCGACTACGACAACGACGGTTTCGATGATTTGTTTGTTGTAAACTTTGCTGGTGATATTCTTGATGAATCACTTGCTGGAGAGTGCGCACTTTTTAAAAATAATGGCGACGGAACGTTTCAAGATGTAAGTAAAGAGACCGGCGCGAATGTTGTAATTTATGGCATGGCACCAACATGGGTAGATTACGACGATGATGGCGATCTTGATTTGTATATCACGGCCTATGGCGATAACGTGCTGCTTCAAAACGACAACAAGATGTTTTCAGATGTTTCAAAAATTACAGGGGTAGACGATGCTCAGTACGGTGCAGGTGCATCTTGGGCTGATTTTGACAAAGACGGCGACCTAGATTTGTATGTGACAAATTACGTTGATTTTAATTTTAATGAAGACGATATCAAAGAGGCCAAGCGACAATATGGCGCAGAAGTCCCATTTACATTAAACCCCTCTTCGTATTCCGCTCAACCAAATTTGTTATACCGAAATAACGGCGATGGAACATTTACTGATGTTGCAAAAGTCGCGGGCGTAGACGACAAAGAAGGTCGCTCACTTGGCGCAACATGGTTTGACTTTGAGGGTGATGGTTATTTGGATTTATATGTTGCCAACGATGTCTCAAAAAACGGTGTCTATCATAATAATGGAGACGGAACATTTACAGATATAGGCGCAATTTCGCTAGCTGCAGATTACCGAGGTGCAATGGGTCTTGCAGTTGGCGATGTTGATACAGATGGCGACGATGATTTGCTTGTGACGCACTGGGTTGCCCAAGAAAATGCGTTGTACGAAAATATGCTCGGAGAATGGGGTGATAGTGAACGAGTTTCCTTTATGGACACTGCTGAAGACCATGGACTCGGACAAATTTCACTCCACATGGTTGGCTGGGCAACAGGGCTAGTCGATTTTGACAATGATGGTTTACTTGATTTATGGGTAGTGAACGGACACACTCTTGAAGAAGAAAACAATCAAACACAGTTACAAAAACAAGAAATGCAACTCTTTAGGCAAGTTGATGGCGAGGGATTTTATGAAATTGGCTCAGAGGCTTGTGAAGCATTAAGCGAACCGTTTGTTGGACGTGGCGGAGCCCATGCCGATTTTGATAATGATGGAGATATGGATATTGCTGTTCTTAAATTTGGAGAAGGTGTTTTACTTTTAGAAAACACATCAGAGTCAAATGGGAACTGGTTGCGTGTTCATCTTTCTCAACCACCACCAAACGCTTTTGCCCTTGGAGCAACGGTTTCGGTGCGTGTTGGCGATATTATTCGCAAAAAACAAGTTGGCATTGATGGAAGTTATCTATCACAGCATCAGACGGACGTGCAATTTGGCTTAGGCGATGCAAAAACTGTTGACGAACTTGTTGTTACTTGGCCCGATGGTTCAACAACTACGCAATCAGATATTGCAGTAAATCAATTAGTTAATCTGCGTCGTTAACAACATCCCGAGTTAGAGGAACAGCAACAATCCCCACCTTCTTTAGGAGTTGGGCCCATGTCGGTGTTGCCATCAACATCGGCTTTGCATGCAACGACGGTCATCGAGCGGAACTCAATATCATTTACAGTTTGCCACGGCTCAGTTTCGTGTTTCACAACTAATATTTCGTCAAAGCCAGCATCCTCAAATGCTCGCACAAACACATTGTCTTTCATTGCACCAGAAATGCAACCACTCCAAAGATAATCATCTTCTTGCATTTCTGTTGGAACATCAGCGTTAGAAACAATGTCAGAAATAACAGCTCGGCCACCAGGTTTGACAACGCGGAACAATTCTTGAAACAAAGCAGGCTTTTCATTATTAGAAACAAGATTCAAAACGCAATTTGAAACAACAACGTCAATCGAATCATCTTCAACGAGGTCTCGCATATCTACAATGTTGCCTTTATGAAATTCAACATTTGCAAACCCAATTGTTTCAGCAACCACTGGAGCAAACTTGTTTGCAACCTCAAGCATAGAGTCATTCATATCGACGCCGATGACCCTTCCGTTTTTTCCAACAACTTGGCTTGCGATAAAACAAATTTTCCCTGCGCCGGAACCTAGGTCTAGCACAGTTTCACCTTCACGAACATATTTGCTTGGATCACCGCAACCATAGTCGCAATCAATTACTTCTTGGGGAATTGCTTTGAGCCATTTTGCGTCGTAGTCGACAGGGCAGCAAAGCGCAGGCTCAACTTCTCTTGCAGCGGTTGAATAGCGGTCGTGACAGGCAGATTCAGCGTTATGTTTATCCACGGCATTTCTCCAATAAAAGTTGTATTTTACAGAGAAAAGATTGACTATTCAAGAAATATGTCAATATATCAACGGACTAAGAAAAATCAGGGTCGGTCTTTAGCCGACCCCGATTTATCAAGGAGGAGGAATGTGGGGTTCACGCTGAACCGCACAAGGGGAGTTGTTTATTCACCATGCCACGAATCTGAGTGAATGTCGTAAATCAACACAGAATCAGCTGGGGATGATGGACCGTTTGTTGAAATTCCAACGTCAACAAATGTTGAAAAAATTTCAGTTTCAATAGGGCGGATTGAAACAAGCCCAGTTCGGTCTAAAACGGAATCAACAAGTCCAAGGTCAGGGGATGAACATGTATCACCGAGTATTGAACTTGTATATTTTGCGATTGCAGTTGCAGCTAGGGCGAGCGCGTCATCGTATTCACGAACGTGTGCCCGAGTGCTCTCCCCATCTTTTGAATGGACAATTGAGTGCATTCTAAGGTCAGCTTTAAGTGGAGAGTCAGAATACTCTACGTTATGAACGATTGCGTTTGCGTCCCCAAGTTCTACAGGTCCCCGAACACAAGCGACCCATTGCCCAAAACCGTTAGTTGTTTGTGAACCAGAAAGGATGGTCGAGTTCTCCAACATGTCTTCCCGAGTTAGAACCATCATGGCGTCGCAAGGGGAGAGTGAGGAGATTTCGACGCACCATCCTTCAGTAGTTTGGGATAATTCAATGCGTAATGGTGAGACCATTGATGCAAGTGAGGGTTGCTGGTTATTCCAGTTTGAGTTGTGTGTTTGTGAGTTCATGGTTTTCTAAGGCTTGTTTTTGTAATTGGCTTTAAAAAAGCCCCGTCTTTGGTAGGCGGGGCTTGTCAGGGTTTCGTTGAGTTTTATCTCAATCTTTCTGATTTGCTCCCGCTTTGGGATTTACGATTGTCGTGAGACAGATGTTCATTGCAGCCACAAAATTCGTCCTAACGGCTTTCCAATCGCCCGTGACGCAACAGCGATATGAGGCAATACATGCTTGGAAAGCGGTTTTTGATGTACGAGCAGCAGTTTGTTGCTTGTCTTTTGACAATGCTGCTTCAAACATTTCTTTTCGTGAGTCTTTCATCATTACTACTACTATGCGTCAAACTTGGAGATGGTCAACGTATTTCAATATTTTTTTTACTTTCGGGTACTATTCCGAGATATATGGCATCTTCGAAAATAATTCGAAATCTTCCGAGGATAAAAGAAATCCTCTCTGTAGCTGCAAAATTCGGCTTTGCTGAAGTTTTGCGAGGCACCAAACTTGGTGAATTACTCGGCAAATTTAAATCATTCAAAGCGGCAGAAAATACCCCAGCACCAGTTCGCTTTCGTTTAGCACTTGAAGAACTTGGTCCAACGTTCATGAAATTGGGGCAAGTCCTCAGTATGCGCCCAGATTTGATTCCACCAGAATGGTCCGCAGAACTCTCAAACTTGCAGGATGGTTGTCCGGCGGTATCTTGGGCTGAAATTTCAAAAGTGATTGATGCTGAGTATGAGGGCGGCATCGC
Organism: Phycisphaerae bacterium; assembly: GCA_018657585.1. Classification (GTDB taxonomy): domain Bacteria; phylum Planctomycetota; class Phycisphaerae; order Phycisphaerales; family SM1A02. Next base: position 11,207 of record JABHWX010000037.1, on the reverse strand, counting down.
CGCAACCTTCACTTCCATCGAAGAATCACCTATTGGCGATGGATCAATGGCGCAAGTACATCGCGCTGTCGACAAGAATGGTCGGCGGGTGGTGTTGAAAGTGTTGCGTCCAAAGATTGAGAAAATTGTTCGTGCCGATGTACAAGTTCTTGAAACAATTGCAGCCATTTTGGAAAACCACGGTGCAAATCTCGGGTTTAAACCAAAGGAGGTCATCGATACATTTTCAGAGGCCATAGAACACGAACTGGATCTTCGACACGAAGCTGACAACACAAGGATGCTAACCCTTCTTACTGCAGATGATACAACAAAGTTTCCAGAAGTCTTTTCGGAATTATCTACGAAGCGAATTCTTGCAATTGAAGAAATTCACGGTGTTGAACTAACAAAATGGAAAGATGCTGGATTTACACAAGAACAACGTGACACCATTGTTAAAAATGGTGCGCATGCAGTTGTAAAACAAACGCTGGAAGTTGGTTTTTTTCACGCAGATCCCCACCCCGGAAACATTTTTGTTGTAGAAGGCGAGAATCTTTGCTTTATTGATTGTGGCATGACTGGTCGTGTCGAAGAATCAATGCGTAAAGATTTAGCAATGCTGTTGTATGGTGTTGCATCGCAAAATATCGATCGTGTAACGGGAGCGTTTCTTCGGCTGGGTGATGTTTTACCAGACGATGTAGATGAACGAGCAATTCGAAAAGATTTGCTTGATTTCATTGAGCGATTTACGACAGGTCCTATGACGGATGTAGACATGGGAAGTATGTTGCTAGCATTTATGGATGGGCTACGAAAGCACAACATTCAATGTCCCGGTGATTTAATTTTAATGATTAAGGCGCTCATTACCATAGAAGGTGTTGGGAAAGAATTATCGCCTACATTCAACTTAGTCGACTACGCAAAACCTACGATTGAACAACTTGTAAAATCACAAATGGGATTCGGTGCAATAAAAGAGCGTTCTCAAGCTTCTGCATTGTTGTGGGCACAACTTGTCGAGCGGCTACCCGATGATGCTTCCCGTTTACTCGACCGTATTCGAAGAAACCGCGTGAGGTTTAATGTAGATATTGAGTCGATGGATCGCACGACAGATGCAATAGATAGGTCATCTCGCAACGTGAGTTGGGCACTGATTATTTCAGCATTGATTGTGGGCTCTTCAATCATGGTTCTGGCAAACCGAACAGAGCAAATGGATATTCGATCCTTATTGGGATTACTTGGGTACCTGTTTGCTGGCACGTTAGGTATCTGGCAAATCATTAAGTATCTGAGGTCTGGTAGATAATTAAAAGGAATACTCTATTCCTGCGGTAATTTGCAAATCTGATTTTTTTATTCCAGGGTCAACAATAGAATTGTATTCGTGGTGGAAACCAACTGAAAAAGTCAAATCATTTTTCATGTTGAGAGTAATGTTCCAAGCAGCATTCGTAACGACACGGTAATTATTAACATCTTCGTAATCGGGATACCATGTTGTACCCACAGTGACTTTCTGTCTAGAAGAGATTGTCCAGTCAACATTCCCGCCAAGCAAACCTTCGGGAATAATCTCATTATTCCCCGAATTAAATTCTTTTCGAAAACCACTACCTACCCGCCCACTTAAAATAAACTCCTTTTCGCCTTCTTGTACTTTAAGAAGTTCAAAACCAACACCTATATCACCGAGCAATCGCTGATCCCAAGATTGAAACTCTGCCCAATCAAATTGGAGTGTTGTAAAAATATCCCACCTACTATCGCTCTGAAACCATTTGTTCGACCACGTGCTGGCGAACCTGTTCAATGTTCGTTCATGTTCACTTTCTGAGAAACGGTAACTTAAATCAAAGATTATTTCATGCTCGTTCTTGGTTCTGTTTGCGTGATACGAAGCAGAAATATCAGAAGAAGTTTTTTGACCTTTTTGGTACCCAAATCCAAGTCGGATTTTTTGATTCCATCTGATCTCTTCGTCATTATTCTCTGGAGAGGTCTCTGTACCTTCGGATTCATTGGTATCTACTTCCTTTTTTACATTTGTCCGCTCGATAGAAGAAATGTCAACGGTCGGTATTTCAAAGTCACCAAGGATAGAGTGGCGTATATGGACAACGGAATCAGTTTGCTCAAGAATAGAGACCTCAAGTTGTTCGCCACTTGAAAGAATGATGATATCTGCGGGCGCATTAAGTGATAAAAATGCGATAGAAATAAAAACGAAAAGAGGTTTGTTGATCATTTGAGGTACTGTACATGTAGAGGATAAAACTATGTCAGATACAAACGAGCCACAAAAAACCTGTCGCACTATTTTTTAAACGTACATGGTGGTTTTTGGCTACCAGTAGTTTTAATAGAAATTGGCGTTGGGGTGCTTTGGTGTGGCGCGAAAATTAGAACGTGGATTGCATAAAACCTTCACTTGTTGCGAATTCCCTCTTGGTGAGGGCTTGCCAAGCAGGCAAAACTCCACGATAGTGCACAAACATGGATGTACTTGCACAATCACTTTCAGGCCAATTTGTCGCTTTTGATGGACCAGACGGTTCTGGGAAATCTACCCAAATTCGACGCTTCGTAGAACATTTTCGTGCGCAAGGTCTAGTTGTGAGGGAAGTTCGTGAACCGGGCGGCACAGCGATAGGGGAGCAGGTTCGTACTATTCTGCTTGATCCTATTAATGAGGCGATGACTCTTCCTTGCGAAATGCTTTTATATATGGCAAGTAGAGCGCAACTTGTTGAGCAAGAGATTAAACCCGCTCTCAAGCAGGGAGAACTGGTCATTGCAGATCGCTTTGTCAGTGCAACTCTTGCGTATCAGGGAACTGCGGGAGGAATTCCAGTGGAATGGATCCAACAGGTTGCAGAAGTGGCGGTTGCAGGGTGCTGGCCATCGCTGACTTTGATTCTCGATGTTGATGATCAAACTGCGGCCGGTCGACTAAACCCACTCTTGGATCGTATGGAATTGAAGGGGAGGGCATTTCACGCCAAAGTACGGGAGGGCTTCCTTGAACAGGCACAAACATGGCCAGAGCGATACTGCGTTATTGATGCCAAGGAGAGTGAAGATAACGTTAGAAAAGCCGTACTAGAAGCGGTAGAAAATCGTTTTTTACATGAAAATCCTGCAAAAAAACTAGAAATTTAGTCCAAAAATCAAAAAAACCACACGTTCGTAACCACCTGTAAAACAAACAGTTACGCACATCTGCGGATTAGGTTATAGCCGTTTTGCTGAAGATTCTGTGGTGAAAATGCCCTAACTGCCGATAAATGGTGAATCCCAAGGACCCACGTTGTGGTCCATATTTGTCAGGGATGGCTATTGGCCACAACAGGCTGGGTTAGGAAACTAAGGAGATCTCTTATGAAAAATGCATTAGATACTATCAAATCATGGGCTTGGGGCTTTATTGACCTCATGCTAATTTTTATCGCCGTAGGCGTATTAGCTCAAGTAATTTGGTCTGGCGACCAAAACTTCTTTACAGGCATGGTTACTCGTTTAACTGGTCTGATTACTGAATTCAGCAGTGGTGGATTCGTAGGTTTAATTGCTCTAGTTATTGTTCTTTCACTGTTTAGTCGTAGGACTGCATAACAGTTGATTGAACGCGAAGTTCTTACTTCGCACCCTTTGCCCCTTTAGTTCAAGGAAGGACTGAAGAATATGGCAACCCTGTCTTCTAGACAGAAAAATATGTACTCAGCCGCAGCTGCCCTCATCGGAGATGAGGGCAGCTGTTTTTTATTAACCAGGAGTTAATCAACTCCGGGTTAATAAAAAGTGGTTATTGCCAGCGGAGAACAACTTTACCGAACTGCTCTCCTGATTCTAGGCGAGCGAATGCTTTTTTAGCATTTTTAGCCTCATGTACCGAGTCAATTACGGAACGCATACCGTTATGTGTGAAAAGTGATACAACTTGGCGGAATTCATGCATGTCGCCCATGGTTGAACCCAATATTGAAAGTTGGTTCCAGAAAACTCTCGCTAAATCAGTTTTAGGCGCAGCTCCAGCGGTGCATCCGCAAGTTACGAGCGTACCACCTCGAGCGAGCGACTTAATGCATGGAAGATGCAGTTGTCCACCGACGGAGTCAACACAAACATCAACCCCACGTTTCCCAGTTAGACCGCGTACTTCCCGAGACCAATCTTCACCCCCGTCTAGAATAGTTTCACTTGCACCAAGATCCAAAGCTCGATCAAGTTTCCACTGGTGCCTCGAAGTCACAATGGTTGTGCAACCGAAGTGTTTTGCAATATTAAAAGAAGCGAGTGCAGCACCTCCACCAATTCCGGTAATAAGTACCGTTTGCCCTGCAAGTAATTGCGAGCGAGTTACAAGCATTCTCCACGCCGTAAGGTGAGCAAGCCCAAAGGCAGCAGCTTCAACAGGATCGGCATCACCAATATCCAGAACATTAGCAACAGGGGATATAAAATGTTCTGCATTTGCACCGTTGTCGTGTTCGCCTATCATTCGAATATCTTCAGGAGAAGGTGCTCGATTTGGGGCGATTTTTTCTGATTGCCGGACTGCGGCGTTAAGAAGAACACGTTTACCTATCCATGACGCATCCACACCTTCACCTACACCAGTGACAATTCCACATCCATCAGAACCACTCACCCTTGGGTATTCAAGTCCAAGACCAGGCATACCAATACCTACCCATAAATCTAAATGGTTCAATGCAGATGCTTCTGTTTTTATGTGTACTTCACCAGCCTTGAGTGTTGGCAGTTTCCAATCTGAAACAAAATCAACATTATTCGAGACAGGTGTCCCTTCTTTGGTAATTACACAAGCATTCACGAAACATCCTCACGTTCTTTTCTTATTTTTCTCAACAAATCTCTTGTTCGAATGATGCCCTCGAATTCGCTCGTTTTTTCACCCTCATACTCGATACCTATCCACCCTCTATATCCAGAGTCAAGAACGATGCCAATCATTTTTTCGTAGTTCGTGTGGATTTCGTTACCATCAGTATCAAATTCATGCGACTTTGCACTTACCGCTTTTGCAAAAGGCATAAGCTCATTAACGCCCGTATACCGATCGTATTCTTCACGTGTTCCCCAATCTAAAATAAAATTACCAAAATCAGGAAGCGTTCCACAACGTGGGTGATCAACTTCTTTCATTACCGATGCTAGCCAAGCACCGTTAGAACTTAACCCACCATGGTTTTCAACGATGACATTTATTTTTTTTGTGTCACCAAATTCGGTAAGTTGACGTAAACCGTCTGATGCAAGTTTTCGTTGCTCATCTGGAGTTCCCTCAGACTGCGCATTGACTCTAATGGAATGGCACCCCAGTTCAACCGCAGCATCAATCCACTTGTAATGGTTTTCTACAGCTTTAGTTCTCTTTTTCGCATCTGGATCACCTAAATTACCTTCACCATCGCACATGATGAGTAGGCTTTGCACACCAAGAGTATTACACTTCGTTTTTAATTGTTGTACAAATGTTGACTTTGGTTGTCTATCTGGAAAAAAAGAATTTACATATTCAATAGCTTGAATATCAAATTGTTCTTTTGCAATGATAGGGAAGTCTATTGATTGAATGTAGCCAGCAAATAATGCTCTGTGGAGTGACCATTGTGCGAGTGAAATATCAAATAATCTTTTCATAAGCACATCGTAACCTGAGAGAGCGCCCTTGCGTACGGTATGATTATGATTCATGCCCAAACAAAGGCACTGGACATTTTGGCTTTATATGGTCTCTGTAACTTGGGTGGGGCTCTTTCTCATTTATGGGTGGAAGAACACACAATTCATGCTTGATTTATACGACCAAGCAGCACTCACTATGTATAGAGGCGAAACTCCTGAGGGCGTAGCAGCAATGGCATATCCGCCACTCCTTGTAGCGACCTATATTCCCCTTCTTCCCCTGACCGAATTAGCTCAACGCATAGCAATGCTCGGCGTGATGGCGGTGTTACTTGTTTGTGTTTTTTCAACAATCCAGACTATGATTATTGGAAAACACCCCTTCAAACAAACCGCACTGTTTTGGGTTCTCGTTACCTTGATTGTTGGGAGGTACGTAGTATCACCAATAGAAAATTACAGCCATGATATTTTTATCGCCACAATTGTGGTTCTAGGTATTCGATATTGGGCGCAATGTAAAGAAGGGCGTGGCGGCGCACTACTCGGTGTTGCTGCTGCATGTAAGGCAACTCCACTATTGTTCCTTCCATTTCTTGTGTTGCAAAAACGATGGAAAGCAGCAATGCTGATGGCTATTACAACCGTTGTTGCGTTTGTGTTGCCAGACTTACTGTTCCCTAGGGAGAGTGGTACATGGGCAGGGCATTGGTTTTCTCTTGTTCTTAGTTCTTTGCACTTATCTGATGGCACTGCTGTTGTACATTGGTCAACATGGAATCAACTAAACCAATCTATATCAGGAACAATTGAAAGACTCTTTTCGTTTCCTGCAAATCCCCACGCCGATGCTGTTGACGTAAGTATAGCGACGTTCTCGACAACAACCATTTCATATATCTCTTATGGCGCGCGTGTTTTAATTCTTGGAATTTTATTTTTTGCGTTCTACAAACCATCAAAAGCACCACTTGTATTTCGGAGATTTTGCGAAGGGTCTATTCTCTCATGTGGGATGCTCTTGCTTTCACCAATGAGTAGCAAGGCACACTTTTTCCTTCTACTACTGCCAGGTGTTGTTATGGCACGGTTTTATTTATGGGAGCGTAGAGACTGGATTCTTACGCTGATTTTTATCATTATGTTCTTGTATGGAACACTGACGGTAAAAGATCTTGTTGGCACATACGTTGGACATGCCGTGCTTGCAACCGGGTCAGTTACTTGGTGTACATTGCTTGCCATGCTTGGGACATGGAGAGTAATGTTGCTTTCTCAAGAATCTATTTCTGAATCTTCCTGATCTAAAATACAGTGAAAACCAACACATGGCACACGCTCTGGTTCGTCCGCCTCGTGAATTTCTTCAATCAATGAATGGACTTGTTGTACATGCTCTGCAGTGAGGGGTATTGAAACAACTTGTCTTCCTTGATTTGAACCAGTGATTGTGGTGAGAACTGCAACGGTACCTTCGTGTTCCATTGCAGAAATAACATGTTCGCCCACTTGACGAGCAATTGGGAGAAGGGGCGTCACAAAATGAGGTACGCCTTCGGCATTCTCTTCTTGTTCAGTATTTTCAATTTCGTTTTTTGGTTCTTCAGTCACTTTCGATTGCCTCTCTTGCAAATGTTGTTGCAACTTCCATCGCGTTTCCAACTTTAGCCGGATCTTTACCACCAGCTTGTGCAGTATCTGGGCGTCCACCGCCTCCTCCACCGCATATTTTTGCAGCTTCTCGAACCCAGTCTCCAGCCTTTAATCCTTTGGTGATTAAATGTTTGCTTACCCCAGCAACAATGATAACCTTACCATCAACTTCGTTTGAGGTAAATAACATGGCAGCTCCATCTGGTCGTTTTGATCGGACCGTATCGAGCGCAACCATAATGGAATCCTTGTCTGCGTTTTCTATTTTTGCTACAACTATGTTGTTGCTAGATTCAGCAATTTCTCTTGCTTGCTCTAGTACAACATCTTTTTTTGAAGATGCAGATTCTTTTTGGATTTGCTTTACTCGAACGAGTAACTTGCTCAGTTCTTGCTTGGCCTTGTGTTTTGTGGGTTGGGATAGAGTGAGTTCATCCACAACTCGAACAAGGTCGTCGTATGTATGGCATAGTTCTTCACCATCAAGAATTGTTGCTTCCTCAATTTGGTGCAATAGTGAAACGCCCGCTTTGTGCGCTGCTTGTGCAGGAACTCCAGTTATAGCAACAATTCGACGTGTTCCTGATGCCAAAGCCTGTTCATGTAAAATGATAAATTGTTGCGCTTCACCGCAGTTTTTGACATGCGTTCCACCACAGAATTCAATCGAACAGCCATACCATTTCTTGTTTGAAGGGTCTGAAAGTAAATCCTTAACCGAGGCGCCAATACTTACAACCCGAACAGGGTCTGGATACCGTTCACCAAAAACAGCCCGAACACCATAGATGCCTTGTGCCTGCTCAAGAGGTACGTCTTGTGTATCAACAATTGTATCTTGTTTAATTTTTTCATCGACAAGTCGCTCTACATTTTCAATTTGGGCATCCGTCATTGCATGGGATTGCGAAAAGTCAAACCGTAGTTTGTCTCCGTCGACCAATGACCCTCGTTGTTGCACTTCGTCTTGCAGAACTTCTCTAAGAGAGTGGTTAAGAAGATGCGTACAGGTATGATTTGAAGTTATTGCATTCCTCCGTTTTTCATTAACGGTTGCTGAAACTTCGTCACCACACTGTAGGGTTCCGTCCAATACGGTGCCAATATGTAATATGTAATTCCCATACTGGTGCGTTTCGGATACTTGAAATTGACATCGTTTGTGTGCTGGCGATATTTCCACAACGATATTTCCAATGTCTCCAGTTTGACCACCCGCCTCTGCATAGAACGGAGTTCTATCAAGAATAACTCCAAAAACCATTGAATCGTCAGCCTTGCCAACTAACTCCTTTCCATTCCAAATCGCTTTTACGTGAGCAGTCGAAATGCCTCTTCCATATTTTTTATGGTCATCGGTTGGTAGGACAGAAAGAGAATCCAGTTTTCCTAAAATTTCTGGTGGAAGTTGCATTTTTTGGTCAACCGCCGAAGTTGCTCTTGAAGTTGCACGCGCGGAATCCATGAGTTGTTCGTATCCATCACGGTCCACAGTCATGCCTAGTTCTTCAGCCATGACTTCCGTAAGATCAACCGGAAAACCAAATGTGTCGTGTAGAGTAAACGCACTTTTTGCGTCGATGATTTTTCCATCGCCTTCTGAAGCAGCTTTAGTGAATAACTCTATCCCACGATCGAGTGTTTTTAAAAAACTTTCTTCTTCGTCTTGAATGATGTGCTGTATGAGTTGCTTCTGCTCATTAATTTCTGGAAACGCGTCACCAAGCGTTTCTGCAACTGCAGGAACAAGCTTGCAGAGAAGAGGACCCTCGACTTCAAGGGTTTGGTGTGCATGGCGTACACCCCTTCTTAGAATACGCCGAAGAACATATTCTCGACCGGCCGGTCCAAGCCGACCGCCGTCTGCGATTGCAACGACTAAACAACGAACGTGGTCTGCAAGAACACGGTAAGCAATATCAATATGGTCTTCTAGGGCACCACCGTATGCTCGCGAATTTGTGTGTTTTTGAATCGCTTCAAAAATTGGCGTCCAAAGATCTGTGTCGTAATTACTCGTCTTTCCTTGTAATACACGAACAATTCTTTCAAGTCCCAATCCGGTGTCAACATGTCGGTTTGGTAATTCTGTGAGTGATCCGTTGTCCCCGCGATTGTACTGAATGAAAACGAGATTCCATAACTCGATAACATTTGGGTCATCCATATTAACTAAATGCCCACCATCGCTTCCTGGTGTGCAATCGTAGTGAATTTCGCTACATGGACCACAAGGACCAGTGCTTCCCATCTCCCAAAAATTATCTTTTTTATCCCACTTTGTAATGTGTGTTGGGTCAATATCCGTGAGTTCTTTCCAAAGATTTTCAGACTCAATGTCTGGTCCGAGGCCGTCGTTTTCATCGCCAGCAAATACAGTCACGTATAACCTTGATTTATCAATCCCCCAAACTTCGGTAAATAATTGCCAAGCCCATCGGATTGCATCTTCTTTAAAATAATCACCAAAGGACCAGTTACCCAGCATCTCAAAGAAAGTGTGGTGATAGGTGTCACGTCCAACATCTTCTAAATCGTTATGTTTTCCGCCTGCACGAATACATTTTTGCGTATCCGTTGCCCTTGTATAGGGTCTGTTTCCACGACCAAGAAATACATCCTTGAACTGGTTCATGCCCGCGTTTGTAAAGAGAAGTGTTGGATCGTTATGCGGTATGACAGGGCTCGATGGAACCTCGGCATGGCCATGTTGTTCTGAAAAGAACTTGATGAATTGTTTTCTTATTTCTGTAGCACTCAACGGCATAGCATGTTAGCTCCAGTGGAATGGTAACGAAGGAGCCCCTCTAACAGGTCGAAAAGCGAGGGTATAAAGCGCCAATTGTACTCTGATACATGTAATTTGCGAGGAAGAACCCCATTTCTGGTATTCTTTGCGGTTCTTATGACGCAACGGAAGCCCATTATTGGTGGAAACTGGAAGATGAATACAGGCCTTGAGTCTGGCATGCATCTTGCTGGGTGTATCGTGGATGGGTTTACTTGTGGAGATTGCTGCGATGTTGTGATTTATCCACCGTTACCATTCTTACAAGCGATTGAAAGTGTAATCGATACTTCTGAATTGCAACTTGGTGCTCAAAATGTTTGGTGTGAAGAGTCGGGCGCATTTACAGGCGAAACAAGTCCCACGATGCTTCAAGAGGTTGGAGTGAAAAGCGTTCTTGTTGGACATAGTGAACGCAGGCATGTCCTTCACGAAGGCAGTGCTCTTATTGCACAAAAAGTAGCCTTTGCTCTTGTGAAACAATTGCAAGTGGTACTCTGCGTTGGCGAAACATTTGAAGAGCGTGAATCTGGAAACACAATGAAAGTTGTTCTTTCACAAATTACTTCTGGTTTAGCAAATATATCATCAGAGCAGATGGTGAATGTTGTAATTGCTTACGAACCAGTATGGGCAATAGGCACAGGTAAAACAGCCTCTCCCAAGGATGCCCAAGAAGTTCACGTTGCAATTCGCAAAGCTCTTGGTGAGATGTTTACTGAAGAAATTGCTTCTCAAACCCGTATTCAATACGGTGGCTCGGTAAATCCCGATAATGCTGCCGAATTATTTTCTTGTGAAGACATTGATGGAGCACTTGTAGGCGGTGCCTCATTATCAGCTGAATCGTTTACTGCAATCGTTAAAGCTGCATATAACCCTTAACACCTACATTGGATTTTTTCTATGAACACTACATTTCTCATTCTTACAATTGCCCTTATTGTCGTTTCTGTTGCGATGATTTTAATTATTTTGATTCAACGTCCTCAGGGTGGTGGACTCGCATCCGCATTCGGTGGAGCAGGAGGCGGTGGAACAGAGACAGTTTTTGGCGGTCGAGTTGGTGACGCGCTTACAGTGATGACTGTTGTGGCGTTTGTTCTTTTCCTCGGTATTG
>JABHWX010000036.1 GCA_018657585.1 Phycisphaerae bacterium | reverse complement strand
TTTGACAAATAATTTTAAACCATCAGCAAGCGGTTGAAGCAAGCCGAACTTTCCAACGCGGTCGGGACCAATGCGATCTTGCACCCACGCGCATACCTTTCGCTCGAGCAAAATGAAGTAAGCAGCTGCGCCAAGTGCAAGGTGAAGGATAACCAAAATCACTACCACCGAAGTAAGAAGTTGTGGTGTTATCCATGTTGGGACCCATTCAGGCATAGAAACGGAATTATACCCTCAAGCTCGCAAAGGGGGCACCCAAAGACCAACTGCCCTACGCGTTCAATGGAGCAGTTGATTTCGCTTCAAAATAATCTTGCAGAGCCGCGACTTGCCACGTTCCACCTCGCAATGCTTCGATTGCCTGTACAGCAGCCCTTGCACCAGTGATTGTAGTAAGCATTGGAATCCTAGCACCAACTGCCCGCGCACGGATTTGTCCCTCGTCTGTTTGCGCTCCAGTGCGCGTTGGTGTATTGATAATCAAATCAATCTCACCATTAGCAATTTTGTCCAAAATATTGGGGCGAGTGCCTTCTGATATTTTACGGATGATTGTTGTATCAACACTATGTTGCGCAAGTAACTCTTTTGTACCTGAGGTAGTAAACACCGTAAAACCCATTGAAACTAGTGATCTAGCAACTTCGACCGCATGCACTTTGTCACTTTCGCGTATAGAAAGGAATACCTGCCCAGAAATCGGTAGCGCCCTCGACACAGCCATCTTTGCTTTCGCTAAAGCAATTGGCAACGATCGATCCATCCCCATTACTTCACCAGTTGAACGCATTTCTGGTCCAAGAACAACATCGACACCTGGAAATTTTTCAAAAGGAAATGCTGGTTCTTTTACCGCGTAAAATCCAGTGTTTGGAATTTCTTTTGTACCCAACTCTTCAAGTGAAGCACCCATCATTACCTTAGCTGCGATTCTTGACCACGGAACTCCCTTAGCCTTCGCAACAAAGGGCACCGTTCGCGAAGCACGGGGGTTTACTTCAATAACATAGACTGTCTCATCTTTTACTGCAAACTGTACATTCATAAGCCCACGAACTTGCAAACGCTTTGCCATTGCTGATGCTTGTCGGCGCAGCTCGTTCACTATTGATTTTGGAAGAGAGTATGGAGGCAACACACAAGAACTGTCGCCACTGTGAATTCCAGCTTGTTCAATATGTTCCATGACGCCGCAAACAATTGCTTGGCTTGAATCGCTTGAAAGCTGGACCTGTTTTGAAGATGTTGCTTCGTGTGGTTCATAATCTGCAACTACATCAATATCTATTTCAATTGCCTCTGACAAGAAACGGTCAATCAAAACCGGTGCGTGTTCCAGTTCGGAAACATCTACTGCTGACTTCATGTAATACCGAAGCGCAGTTTCATCGCTGCAAATTTCCATACCTCGTCCGCCAAGAACATAACTTGGGCGAACCAAAACAGGATATCCAATTGTATCCGCTGTTGCGATTGCTTCTTCAAGTGAATACGCAATTCCATTTTCTGGTTGCCGTAATTCTAATTCATCAAGCATCGCTTTAAATCGATCACGGTCTTCAGCCAGATCAATTGCTTCTAGCCCAGTACCAATAATTGGTACGCCCGCCTTTGCAAGACCGTGAGCTAAATTCAAAGGTGTCTGTCCACCGAATTGCACAATAACTCCAGCAACATTACCTGTACGGTCTTCAATATCGCTTCCGCCACCATTCAGCCGCTCCAAGATATTCAGCGTATCTTCAAGCGTCAGTGGTTCAAAGAACAACAAGTCACTTGTATCAAAATCTGTGCTTACTGTTTCGGGGTTAGAGTTCACCATCACCGATTCAAAACCCATTTCACGTGCAGCAAAAGAGGCTTGGCAACAACAGTAATCAAACTCGATGCCTTGTCCAATTCTATTTGGCCCACCGCCCAAAATGACAATTTTGTTTTTATCCGTTACACGAACTTCATCATCAAACACTACCTCTCCGCCAAGTTTATGTAAAGGGTTTTCGTATGTTGAATAATAATAGGGCGTAATAGCTTCAAACTCTGCAGCACATGTATCTACAAGTTTATACACAGGTTCAATGCCCCGAGACTTACGGTTTGCTCGCACGGCTAGAATCGTATCCGTCGAAACAACATCCATATATAGGTATGCAAGTTGCGGGTCAGAATATCCCATCTCTTTTGCTTTTCTCAGTGTTTCTGTAGGCACATCTTCAATCGATTTGTATTGCAAAAGAACATCTTCAAACTCTACGAGCTGTGAAAGTTGATCTAGGAACCAAGGATCTATCTTCGTTAACTTATGTAGTCGATCCAGTGACATGCCCATCTTTATTGCGTATCGAATGAAGTACATCCGCCCCTGACTTGGCACTGTAAGTTTACGAATCAATGTGTCGTCATCAATTGGCCACGACACTTCTTCATCGCCACGTTTCGCTCGCAACCAAGTATCGTTCTTATCAAGACCGTACCCAAACCGCTTAACTTCCATAGAGCGAATTGCTTTTTGGAAACTTTCTTTAAACGTTCTGCCAATGCTCATCGCTTCGCCAACAGATTTCATCTGCGTTGTTAGTGTTTCATCTGCTTCAGGAAATTTTTCAAATGTCCACCTTGGCATTTTTGTAACAACGTAATCGATAGATGGCTCGAAACATGCAGAAGTTGTTTGTGTAATATCATTTCGCAATTCGTCAAGCGTATATCCAATCGCGAGTTTTGCAGCAATACGTGCAATAGGGAAACCTGTCGCTTTAGAAGCAAGCGCTGAACTTCTAGAAACACGCGGATTCATTTCAATAACAATTTGTTTGCCGTTTTCTGGATTCACTGCAAACTGCACGTTTGATCCACCAGTGTCCACGCCGACTTCGCGCATGATTGCAAGTGCACCATCGCGCATTTTCTGATATTCCTTATCAGTCAAGGTAAGAATTGGAGCAACCGTTATTGAATCGCCAGTATGCACGCCCATCGGATCAATGTTTTCGATTCCACACACAACAATACAGTTGTCATTTTTATCTCGAACAACTTCCAGTTCGTACTCTTTCCAACCAAGTAAAGATTCATCAATAAGAACTTGATCAATCATCGAAGCTTCG
>JABHWX010000035.1 GCA_018657585.1 Phycisphaerae bacterium | reverse complement strand
CGAGTACTCTTAGAGCGCATCTCAAAGGTTCCACGATTCTGGAGTCTCACAAAGAAGATGACCACCGTGTGCAAGACCCGTACAGTTTCCGATGTTCACCGCAAGTGTTAGGTGCTGCAATTGAAGCGATTGCTCGAGTGACCGGAGTTATCTCAGCAGAACTTAGCGCTGTCACCGACAACCCGCTTGTATTTATTGCTGACGAAGACATTGTATCTGGTGGCAATTTTCATGGCATGCCACTAGCTATTGCAATGGATGAATTGAGAATTGCTCTATGTCACATTGCTGGTATTGCTGAACGGCGTATTGAATGGATATTATCTGGTCGATGCATACACAATGATTTGCCGATTTTTTGCGCTTGCGATCCAGGAGTAGAGAGCGGGCTCATGATTACTCAGTATTCTGCAGCAGCTTGTTGTGCAGAACTTCGCACATTATCAATGCCCGCAAGTGTTTCCAATATTTCAACTTCGGGCGGCATTGAAGATTACAACTCAATGGGAGCAACTGCGGCACTGATGCTTCGTCAATCTGTAAACCTTTGCAGAAGTGTTATTGCAATCGAACTACTCGTCGGCTGTGATGCACTCGATTACCATCGCCCACTCAAAAGTGGCGATGCAGTCGAACATATGCACGCAAAAATACGCGAAGTTGTTCCAGAACGTAACTGCGACCGTTCCCCCTCAGAAGACATTCTAGCAATCGAACAACTACTCAGTTAAGTGCCGAGCAATCTATGTCTTCACATTCTGTATCGTCACCAAAATAAACACCATTGACTACAGCACATCCAACTTCATGCCTTTCAAAACATTGTTGAAATTGCACGCAACATGCGCCAACTTCATCGGGTAATGTATATTTCGAACAATCACCCCACGCAATGATGAGCAAAAGCAAATCCTCAACATCAACGTAGTTGTCAACATTCAAATCTTCATCGACTGGATCACCATGTGGTACTGGGTTTTCGCCCCATGATGCGATTAGGATAATGGTGTCTTGCACACCTACCAATCCGTCACCTGAAAAATCGGCATTGCATTGGCACTCATCAGGGATAAAATCTTCATTTAAATCAACTTCACACCCATCAAGAAGTCCATCTTCATCGCAATCACCCATGACCGCCCAATCACAATCGTCAGGTATATCGTTTTCGTTGCAATCGGTGATTAGCCCATGTGCAAGTTCATACTCATCTGGAATTTGATTTTCATTGCAATCAACTTGGCATTCATCCGGAATTCCGTCCAAATCATAATCCATTGAATCTCCAGAAGAAATGTCGCAGTCATCAGGAACACCATTCACATTGCAATCCGTCAGTTCGCAAATATCCTCTATACCATTGTTATTACAATCTTCAATCAAATCATCGCATGACCCTTGCATAATAACACTCGTTCCACGATCTTCCTCATTCACGTTCGCTGTAACTATGTCGAGTTCGCCGTCATTATTCACATCCGCAAATTTAACTTCGGCAGGACCTCCCATCATAATAACTGTTTGAGAATTCGGAAACAAACCCTGCCCATCATTAATAAACAATAGTTGTTGTCCTGAACCTACATGAGATACTATTAAATCAACGTCTCCATCAAGATCAACATCGCCCGAATCAATTGAGTGAGGTATCGCGTTTGTGTTTGATGTTTGCACGAGCGTAAAGTTTGCGGCTCCATCGTTGTGAAAAATCCATAAATGATCTTCCCCTTTATCAACTGCAGCAATATCAATATCGTCATCCGAGTCAAAATCTCTCAAAATGAGATACCGAGGCTGACCACTTAGTTGAATTGACACTTCATCAGCCCATTGTCTCTTGCCCAACCCAATAATTACAGACAATGAACTTGACCAGTAGTTTGCAATAACAGCATCCTTTATTCCATCACCATTCAAATCTGCAGATGCGCCACCACGTGGTTGCTTCCCAATCATAGTTGATGGTCCTATGACAAAAGTACCTTCACCATTATTTAATAGTGGCGTAAATTTTGCGGGACTTTGACTTGGCTGATCTGCATCACCATCCCAGTGCGCAACTAGTATGTCAAGGTATCCGTCTCCATCAATATCATCAACCCAAGAAAACGCAGGCGTTGTCAATGGATACTGTCCAGAAATAGTGAAGTTCCCGTTGCCATCATTTTCTAAAACCGTTTCAGTCATCCCGATGTAGTCTGGAGTACAAAGATCAATATCTCCATCGCCATCAAAATCGCCACCATGTACGTACCTTGGAACTTCACCTGTTGAAAAATTTGTTCTAGAGGAGAAAATCCCATTCCCGGCGTTGAACATAATAGAAACATCATTCGTTCCCCTATTTGCAACCGCCAAATCGATATCGCCATCACCATCGAAATCCGCAGGGAAAATACCTGTGGAATATAGACCAGTTTGATATTGTCGAAGTGTTTCAAATGGCACTTCAGCATAACTAACCGAGAACATTGCAACAGCAATACAAACTTGTAACTCAAGGACTTGCATGTATATATGCATATATATATCCTATTTCAACATAAATGCAATATTTTAATTTGCATTTATCATTAAGAGCACCCGCAATCATCGCCGCAGCATTCAGAGAGTCCGGTAAAAACGGCAATTGTTGCACCAACTGGATCTGTGAATACTGAAAATCTTCCAATCCCAGGAATATCTGCAGGCTCATAACAAACAGTTGCGCCAAGTTCCATTGCTTTTGCAGTGGTTTCATCGACGCTTGCAACATTGATGTAGGCAAGCCATGCTGGTTGCCCTTCCCATTGCATATTCATCATGCCACCAGTCCATTCTTCTCCATTCATAAAGACGGTATAGGGTTCTTCGCTGGTTT
>JABHWX010000034.1 GCA_018657585.1 Phycisphaerae bacterium | reverse complement strand
GATTGCGGAACACGCACAAAGTAATTCACTGGGAATGTCCAGAAGTGGACGAGTTTTGTAAAGGGGAAGTACGCGAAAAACAACAACGCCAAGAACACGTGCAGCTTTGTAAGGAAACTTGCTGATTCCATTAGTTCTGGTTGTGGAGTAAGCGTCCATAAACTTGCAGCCCATGACGATGCTGTGTACGCAATACCAAAAATCTTGTCAACAAGAACTTGGTACAACGCAATGCCAACAATTGCGATTAAGAAAACTTGAATGACGTAATCTTCAGGACGGCTCATAGCGCGAACTTCCGGCACGCGGATGCGTCGCATGAGTGCCATGAATGAACCAACAAGTACCAAGAAGCCGCCGATCAACGCACTCCAAAAGAAGAAGTCAACCGCAGCTCGGGAACCCATAACACCGCCAATTAAACCGACAACGTGGCCTGCGAGCAGGAGTACAAGTCCCCAGTGGAACATCGTAGATGCAACGCCAAGTAATTGTCTTCCGAATAAGCCACTAGCTCTTGTACTCCAAGAGTAAGGGCGTGTCGCCATACGGATGATTGGGACTACGAAGAACAATACGATACAGATGTAAGGGAATACTCCCCATAAAAAGTTGTTCATGGCTGTTTTTGCTCCTGCGTCAGAATAATTTCTGAGACCTTCGGTAAATAGTCTTTCTTGTTGAACAAGAATTGGGGTGTCGGTTGTGTTGACAACAACTGGTGTCGTTGTTTCGGTAATTTTGGGGGTGGAAAATGTTGGTGGTGGCGGCACGACTGCTTCAACTGCAGCGACCGTTGCACCACCACTTGAATCGTGTGATGGCCCCTGTGCAATAAATCGCACCATAAACCATGCAAGCACCGTTACGATAATCAATGAGACAAAAAATGTCGTTGATTCTGCTTTGCTTGCCTTCATGGTCTTACCTCTGGCATATTCATGTCATTCATCATTTCAACTGGTTCACTTTCTGAGAGTACATTCAAAGAAACATTACCTTTTTGTTCATCGGGCGATTTCCACATCGGCACATCGCCCATTTGCTGTAAATCTTCGGTCGCAGTTAATTCAATTGCTGGAAGAAGTAGGCCGTACACGCTCCCAAACTTCTCAAATCCCTTTGCAAGTGGCGGAAGTCCCGGAAGCAAATATTTTTCGATAAGCCGTCTTCGCAAACCAAGTGTGTCATCGCCTACTTCCAAACTTAATGCCAAGAAATCGAGCATCACTGGAAGGAAGTCTGGCATTTCTTTGCTGCCAAGATCAAAACCAAAATGTTCATACATGCCACTAAGTTCAAGCATAAATGCATTACGAGGCGAGGTACTAATTCCACTACACGTTGATGGTTCTTCAAACATGTGTGCTCCAAGATAGAGCGGGCATGGTGGTGACAATTCAAGCGTCGAAACATATTCGTGACTTGACAAAGAACCATCTGCTTCAAGAAAACGATCAACTTGCTCTGCTACTTCTGGCATGCTCGCTTCGACTAGTTGTTTCCAAGAGACAACTGCATCACCATCTCGCAAGGATGGATTGATGAACATCTCTTCGATAAGCCGGTAGCTTGCTGCTAAGTCGCGAGTATCCATAGATTAACTACCAACCTCTTGGCGATTACCATGGAACGTAACACTGCGCTGTGGCATATTTCCGGGTGTCATTTCGCTAAAGCCCGCATAGCCACGTTCAATGAATGGCGAGTTGTCCGTTCGTTCTCTGCGAGTTGTTGGAACAACGAATCGTTCGTGGTAGTGTGCAAGTGAAAGAAGTCGATGCATATCTTTTGCATCTTGCTCCGTTAGACCTACTTTTTCTAATACATCTATATCAGGGGTGCCTTCAACGCGAACACTTCGACGATACCCACGGACAGCGAGTTGACGAAGCAAAGCTGTCTCAACTTGTTCGTCATTTCCGCAAGAGAGCATCGATGACAAGAATTGAACAGGCAATCGGAACTCTTTAAGGTCTGGCAGTACTGTCTTGCCACCTTCCATGCCTAGTGAATCCGAACCATCAGCTTTTGTTTTAACAGGGCTCTCTGGCGGAATATAGAAGAGGGATGGAAGCGTTCTGAATTCTGCGTGAAGTGGAAGCGCGATTTTCCAATCTTTCACCATTCGATAGACAGGTGATCGCCTACATGCATCGAGCCATGCATCGCTGATGCCTGCTTCTTTTGCTGCTGCGATGACTTCTGGGTCGTGTGGATCAAGAATCAAATCGCGTTGCGCATCGACTAGTTCTTTTTCTGGCAAGTTTGCAATTTCTGCAACCTTGTCCATATCGTAAAGAAGTGGACCCATATAACGAATACGTCCGGGACAACTATGGAAACACGCTGGTGGTTGCCCTGCTTCAAGCCGAGGGTAACACAAGAGGCATTTTTCCATTTTGCCTGTTTTCCAGTTGTAGTATGGTTTCTTGTAAGGACAAGAGGAAACACAGTATCGCCAAGCACGGCAGCGATTTTGGTCAATAAGAACAACGCCGTCTTCTTCGCGTTTGTAGCCAGCGCCAGATGGACATGCTGCAACACAACATGGATTCATACAGTGGTTACAAATTCGTGGAAGGTACATGATGAATGAATCGCGGAATTTTAAAAGCGCGTTCTTTTCAGATTCGCTCATGCCTTCAAAGTTAATGTCCATGGCACCAGTACCGTCAACCGTTGCCCCTGCACCATTGTCTTCCCAGTTCACTGCGTATTCGATTGGAATATCTTCTTCGCCTGTAATCATTGATTTAGGACGAGCCACTGGTTGGGAGTGAACCGTTGGCTTAGTTGAGTGCAAGTCTTCGTACGTAAAGGTAAATGGTCCTTTGCCGTAATAGTCTTCCATCTGTGGCATCACTGGGTTGTAAAACAAGTTCATCATCGTCCAGAATTTTGAACCGATGTTCAATTTTGGACCACGACCAGTTGTTTGGCTCCAACCGCCCTTGTACTTCTCTTGGTTTTC
>JABHWX010000033.1 GCA_018657585.1 Phycisphaerae bacterium | reverse complement strand
ATCGATTGCTACGTCATCGTCTAAATATGAACCTATGACAACATTATCACCATATACATCAATAGCAAACGAAAAGTTGTCGTTTGATTCGCCATTTGGGTCTGTAAATACTTCCCATTCAAAAAACGTGACATCACCGCGATCAAAAAGATGTGCTCGCCCTTTCCCGTCATCTGCCCACGGGGCACCAATAACAATTCGCTCACCATCCATTGCTAGTCCAAGGCCAAACTGATCTCCTGGAGCTCCACTTTTTGCAGTGAGCTTTTGCAACTGAAACCAATCGCCATCGTATTGATATACATAAGCAGAACCGGCAGATTCGCCATTATCATCGTCAAGCGGTGCCGTCACAATACAAACATCGCCTTCAATTGCGACTCTTCTACCAAATGAATCTTGCGCATAGGCATCGTCGGCAACAAGTTTTGCCGTTTGTGACCACTGCCCTTTCACTTCTTCAAAAACGTACGCAGCACCACTATTTGTACCTGCATGATTATTAAACCATGCGCCTGCGATAACTCTACCTCCGCTTATATCAACACTCACCCCCATCATATCCCCTACATCGCCATCTTCTGCGATGAGTTCTGCTTCGCGATGCCATGTGCCTTCGACTAATCGGTAAACCAGAACTGTTCCAGAAGCCCAGCCATTGCCTGTTCCAATTGGGCATCCAATTACTGCAAGATCACCATCTATTGCAACTGATGTACCAGATAAACCATCATGTGTTGTTGGAGGGACATCCGTTTCAGTTGGGCACTGAGAAAGACACACAGACAATATCGCTGAAATTAACATGGTCCCCACGCGTCAACTACCGCTAACAAATCGGAAACATTTACAATTCCATCACCATTGATATCTGACGGGACACCCGATTGACCCCAAGCGCCAACAACTTCCAACAAATCTACAACGTTGACAAAATTATCGCCGTTTAAATCAGCGGGGCAAGGAGTTGTAACAATGATAATGTCACTTGAATCAACTTCAATCATTTTTGCTTGGTCATCAGCAAAAATTACACCATCAAATGATATTTCTTCGCCAGCATTTTGAAAATAAATAGTTAACAAATGCGCGGGCTCTTGTTGTGGCGGAATATATGATGCAGGATTTAGAGCCACTCCAAGCACGCGCGTAGTGTTATGTTCTATCATCCACTCCCTTTTTTCAGTCAATCCTCCATCAACAGATTTCAAAGATACGCCAACCATATCGAATTGAAATCCCGCTACTGTCTCAGTACTTTCCCACATAACGTGAGCCCATCCTGAACCATCGCCAGATACAGACCAGTCACCAAAACTAAGAACATTGACAGCGCTTGCTTTACTCACAATAAATACGAGTGTGAATGCACATATATGTCTAAGCATATTAAAATCCTCCTGTTGCCCGAATTGTTAGGCAATTAATCAAATTAGTCAAGTATTTTTTTGAACAATAGAATCAATCACTTCGATTTGTTGGCATCTCGCATTGCCCTCTACGATCGCTAATGTCACT
Source organism: Phycisphaerae bacterium (assembly GCA_018657585.1). Taxonomy (GTDB): domain Bacteria; phylum Planctomycetota; class Phycisphaerae; order Phycisphaerales; family SM1A02. The sequence continues at coordinate 675 of JABHWX010000033.1, read as the reverse complement.
TGAGGTCTATCAAACCCGATTTAGGGTAGTAATGCTCTATATTTTTTTGCTTTTTCTGGTTTGCCCCAACCCTCATAGATTTTTACGAGTGTCTCGTATGCCCAGTAATTATTAGGGTGTTCAGAAGACAAAGTTCGTGCGTATATTTCTATAAGTTCAAGTAGAGTTATTTCTGCTTCGGCATATTTTTTTTGTTTTAAAAGCAACTCGCCAACACCGCCAATTAAAAAGACGGTGCTCGGATTTTCATCGCCATACACTTTTCGGCTTGTTTCTAATGATTTGGCGTAGATCGCTTCTGCTTCTTCTAATTTCCCTTGAGCTGCGAATAAATCACCAAGTCCACCCGTAAGCCAAAGAGTTTTTGGGTGCGAATCACCAGAAATTCGTGTGCTTATTTCGAGCGCTTCTTGATAGTATGGTTCAGCTTCTGCAAACTGGCCTTGTGATTTCAAAAGAGCGCCAATACTGTTGAGCACTCCTACAAATGCCGGGTGGTCGTCCCCAAGTATTCGCCTGTTTGTTTCAAGTACTTCTATTAAAAGGGGTTTTGCTTCTTCGTATTTTTTTTGAGTGAACAGCGCATTCCCTAAATTCAACATGGTATTCAACGTATCTGGATGATCTTTTCCATGAATTTTTTGTCGTACTGCTAGCACTTCTCTAAAACAATCT
>JABHWX010000032.1 GCA_018657585.1 Phycisphaerae bacterium | reverse complement strand
CGACCGTCAAGGAGCAATTCCGCGCCTGCCTTAACGCCTCCCTCAATTGCGTTTGTAACCCTTGCAACACTTGCATCATCAATAAGTGGTCCCATAGTGCAACCAGACGCATCGCCTTTTGCAACATTGATTTGTTTCGCTGCTTCAACAACTCTTGGAATAAACCAATCAGGAGCATCGCCAACAAGTACAGCAACAGATCCAGCAAGACACCTCTGCCCAGTGTTACCCATCGACGAACTTATTACGCCATCAATTGCGGCATCTTGATTCGCGTCTGGCATGATAATCATGGTGTTCTTTGCACCAGCCATACATTGCACCCGTTTACCCACGGAAGAGGCGGTTGTATATATATGTTTTGCAACCGCAGTCGATCCAACAAACGAAACGGCTTTGACATTTTCGTGCGTGAGTAAATGGTTGACAACATCTGGTCCACCCGTGACCATGTTAAGAACTCCAGCAGGAAGACCCGCTTCGTGTGCAAGTTCGACTTCACGAAGCGCGCAAAGTGATACTTTTTCTGATGGTTTTAATACAAATGTGTTACCGCAAGCAACTGCCATTGGCCACATCCAAAGTGGAACCATAATAGGGAAGTTAAATGGGGTGATACCAACACATACACCTATTGGCACGCGTTCAAGCGAACTGTCAAGTGGAATTCCCTCTTCACGTTCGCGGCTAAAAGAACTTGATACTGCAATGCGAGGTAACGTTCGACCCATCATTAAAGATGGTGCGCCGCAGGCATACTCAACACAGTCAATGCCACGGCGAACATCGCCTCGAGCTTCCGCAGTCGTTTTACCATGTTCGTCCACAATCATTTGCGTAAGTTCATCAAAGTGTTGTTCAAGGAGTTCCTTAAATTTAAATAGAACTTGGCACCGCTCTCCAACAGGAGTCTCAGACCAACCTCGAAATGCTGCGTGTGCTGAAGCGACCGCTTTGTCCGCCGCAGATACTTCATCCATCACAACTTCAGCAAGGACTGCGTTTGTTGCAGGATTCAATACCTCACAACGAGTCCCATTACTTGGAGTTATTCTCTTGCCATCAATAAAATGTTCAATTATGTTAGTCATGCTATGCAGTTTACCTTCCTTCTAGCATCATCAGAGCATCTTTTGCAGGTTTAAATGTGGGTTGCAACTGTACCGCTGCGACAAATGATTCCTTTGCCGCGTTGACATCGCCTTGCTCAACTTGTGCATTCCCTAAGTGATACCATGCAAGTGCAAATGTAGGAGCAAGCTTTACTGCTTGTTCTAAAAAACCAATTGCTTTTTGGTTATCATCCAATTTGAACCAGATGTAGCCTAGTGCTGCTAGGATCCTTGGAGTATTTGATTGCAAAGCATTCGCAATCTCAACATGCGGTAACGCTTGTTCGAACTGCTGCAAACCAATGTACGTGTTTCCTAATTCAAATTGAATTGTTGCGTCACTAGGCGTGTAATCAACTGCAAGTTTCAAAGCGTTTATTGCCTCCCCTGTTTTCTTTATCTTATTTGCAGCAAGAGCAAAACGGTATAACGTAGAAGCCCGCATTTGTTCATTGTTTGAGATAGCGAAGGGAGAATCTTCTGGAACAGATAGAGATTTCCTGTAATAGTCATAAGCAAGTTGATATTGCTGTTGCTTGAATGCAAGTTGACCTAAGTAGGTAAGCGCAGGCCCATGTATTGGCTCATCTCTAAGTATGCTTAGCCAAACCTTTTGTGCTTCATCAAACCGCCCAGACAAATACAGAGCCCAACCATATTTAGAACGGAGCATGACATATTCTGAGTCTACTGCGAGCCCTGCTTCTAAATGCAATAGTGATTCTGCAAGTGTCTGGCTATCAATCCGATCACTGCTCATCAAAATATTTGCAAGAGCTAAACGAGCATCCTTATTTGTAGCATCAATTTCAATAGCCCTACGAAGCAACAACTCTGCTGAAGAAATATCACCAGCAATTAACTTGGTTTGTGCTTGAGTCACTAAGTGAGGAGCAAGTACACATTTTGTTTCCACTTCCGCAAGCCAAGGGTCATCCATCTGGTATCCCATGTCAATTGCGAAATACGGCTTTGCAGCTTCACCATCCATCTTTGCTTTGGCAGTTAACACCAGTGAAGTTGCCGCTGCAATGTTAGTTCCCTCTAGAATTCGCAAGACCTCTAGCCAATTTTGGTTTTCTGCTTCAATTTGCGCAAGTGCTACGAGCGCGTGGTCTGTGTTTGCTCTTCGGAATTTTTCTTTTGCTAATTCTATATTGCCCATCCCAACGTACAACTCTCCCAGACGCGCTTGCAAAGGAGTATAATCACTATCAATGGATTCTGCTAAAAGAAAATGTTCAAGAGCAGATGCACTGTCCCCTACTAAAACATCGAGCAATCCAAGATAGTAAGGCCAATGTGCGTTCTCGGGATCCTCGCTCATAGCAAGCACATAATATTTTCGAGAGTCAAAACCGTTTGCATGCAAAATCATCCCACGTGCACCAGCGAAGCTTTCGTTATTTAAAATCCGTTGCACAGATAGTGGATATGCTAACTCCGTAACAACATTACTATTCAAAGTGCCATCGTTCATCAAAGAAGTCACTCGAGTAATTCGATCAAATGGCGGATATAGCGCCATACCTCCAACAACAATATCTGGAAAACCATTGTCATCAAGATCCCCAACATCGCAAGTCACAAGATGCGTTGGTGATTTCGCAATTGTATGAGGAACAAACCTCATATCTTCAATTTGTTCCCACCAAACAACGCTTCGCGTTTCAGGTTTATCCCAAAATGCAAACTCAGCAACAGTAATAATATCCAAATCGCCATCGGAATCCATATCTGCCACAGATGGTCCATAGGCGCCATCCATTTGACCAATCCTATGGTATTGAAATTCTATATTGCCATGATTTTCAAGCCATTGCAAACCATGCGTCGGCAATGGGCGGTAATCTACAGCTACAAATGCATCTCCATTTGTCCAAAGCACATCAGCGTCACCGTCCTTATCAAGATCCACTACTTCAATGCCAGAACTTGAGAAGTCTGCATCAGCAACATCATGCAAAATTTCGGTTGTAAAGTTTCCATCTCCGTCATTTATAAAAGCGTAAACAGTTTCCCACTCTTGCGAAAGAAGTGCTAGGACATCTAGGTCGCCATCGTTATCGATATCTACGATTGGTGCGTGGATAGCGCCGCTTTTATCAATCAATTGCTTAGGTGTGAACTTCCAATCTCCTTCGTTACGAAACCACTGCACTTGCCCTTGTGTATACCCAAACTGTGCAACAGCTAAATCAAAATCGCCATCTCTATCTAAGTCCCCCGCTTGCACGTCGGTTACACGTTGTACACCTTTCGCTATGACATGCTTTTCGAAATTTTCTTCGCCATCATTTTCTAAAATAATAACTTCACCCAGATTCGCATCAGAAGGAAGTATTACGCCCATCGCTGCAACTAACACATCGAGATCGCCATCCTCATCAATGTCAACTGCCTCGACATGTACAGGACCATTGACATCAGCGAGAATAGTTTGTTCTGTAAACAAGCCTTCAGCCCCTCGCCTAATCCAGCTAATTTTTTGACCGAGCACATCGCAAACTAAAACATCATTTAACCCATCTTCATCGAGGTCAACTATTCGTACATGAGAAATTGTTGGGCGATCCCCATTGCTTGGGTTGTCACCGAGCGGCTGAGATTTAGAGATTTGAATATCTTGTTCGGGAACCTTATGCTGAGGCTTAGAGCAACCAATTGAGAGCAGAATAAAAAAAATGACAAAAAAATTTCGTACCATCAGTGCTTATCGTACTAAAAACGCAGGTCAACGCTGCTTTTCCTCTAAAAATTACTAAAAAAGCCTTTTACAGGTACAATCTCAACATCTTGGTAGCCTAGTACCCAGATCTGTGTTTTTTTCTAGGTACGATAGTCGCCCTGTGGGCGAAATGAAAAGGTTAGAGTTATGAAATTGTATATTGGTAATTTAAGTTGGGGAACAACTACTGAAGATTTGAAGTCACAGTTCGAACAATTCGGGGCTGTATCGGACGCAATCGTCATTACAGATCGCCAAAGCGGTCGTTCACGAGGTTTTGGCTTCGTAACAATGGATGATGACGCAGAAGCAAACAAAGCATTGGAAGAATGCAATGGTGTAGAGCTAGATGGCCGCGCAATCAAGTGCAGCGAAGCTACACCTCGCAAGACTGTGTAATTTCTTGGAATTATTTCCTCGCAAAATACTAAAAAAGCCCTTAACATGAGTTAAGGGCTTTTTTAAATGTAAATATATTTCAGCATTCTCTAATAGTACCGTATGTATTTACAGTTATGCACTTGCTTCAAATAGGATAACTTGAGACGATAATCAACGATGAGTATGACCATTCACAAAACAGACCTCACGTACATCCTCAACGGTGCCTCTGCAGGAGATAGCGATTCTATAGCTCGCCTTTGGCAAGAGGTACATGAAGATGTAAAAGACATGGCTATCAATATTTGCAGAAAAGAATATTCCGGAGCCACCCTGCAACCCACTCTTTTAGTCAACGAAGTCTACCTTCGCCTTTATGGAAAAGCAGAGCCACTTACTTGGGAAAATCGTGCACACTTTTTTGGAAGTGTTGCTCGTGCGATGGGGCAAATCCTTATCGACTTTGCACGAAAACGCAAAGCGGTTCGTCGAGGTGGAACAATTAAAAAAATCTCGATGGAGTTAGTGCCTGGGGAACTCTCTTCTCCAGAAAAGCAGATCAATGACGAAATCGAAAACCTTATAGAGTCTCTAGAAAAACTACAACTAACTCATAGCCGTGCTGCAACTGTCGTTCGCTTTCGTTATATGTTAGGTCTTTCACAATCGCTCATAGCAGATATTTTAAATATCACCGACAAAACAGCTCGCAGCGATTGGATTTGGGCAAGAGCGTGGTTGCGTCGCGAAATGGAGCAATCGAGGCATGACGTTTGACCAAAATGAAATTTCAGAATGCTCTCACACGTTCTTAGTCTTCCTACTGAAGAACGTGAAGAATTCCTTAGCAATTTAAAAAACACCAATCTGCCCCAGCACATAGAGGTAATGGAATTACTCCCGTTTACTGAGGGAGATTGTGAAGAACCAACTGATGACCCTTTTATAGGTGAAGTTGTAGGGCATTACACAATAAAGAAACGCATCGGAAGTGGTGGTACCAATCATACGGGGAAGATGATGCAAAGAAGCACACGCAGTCACCAAGAAAAAAACGTGGTGGTG
>JABHWX010000031.1 GCA_018657585.1 Phycisphaerae bacterium | reverse complement strand
ACCATTCGTGTGTATGACGGATGAAATTGGTCACCGAAACCATGTGCTTCAAGCCACACTTGAATTTGGTCAATGCGTTCAGCGATGAGCAGGGCAGGCCCAGCGACTTTCTTCACAATGAAATAGCGCATTGGTAATTGCAATGTACGTGCCATTCGTATGATGTGCCCCCGCCTCGCCATGATGGCGAAGTGCCCCTCAATGTCTCTAATGGCATCGATATCACCAGAAGAAATGCGTTTGGTTGCTTCTTCAAGCGTCATGTTGAAAATCATGTTCCTGCTGTGCTCAGTTAGGTCAATGACTTCATTGATCATGTCAGGGTAATGTGGCTGTAAATTCGCTAAATCTTCTCGTGTTCGTTGCATACAGGAATGATACATTGGCACCTCTTGACTGTATGGTACGATAGCCAAAATGAGCACGAATCTATTTAAAGAACATGAACCGAAACTACAAGACGCCCTCAAAGCGATTCAAGAACGTGGTTTTTTCTCGGCGTACCCTGAAGTTCCAAGTGGGAAGATTTATGGGGATACTGCGAAGGTGGACGGTCAAACTGCGTTTGAAGGCTACCTTGGTAATTTATTCGCCTTAGCCCAGTCGGGTTCTGAAGGCACAGTTGGTGATGAGACTTCGCCGTACGGGATACCAATGGGTACCCAGTACCCCAAATCAATAATTGAATTACTTGTTGCTGGCATGTCAGAATCATGTATCGCATGGCGAAATGCATCCATTGAAACCCGAGTCGGGATTGCAATGGAAATACTCGATCGCTTAAATAAGCGTAGTTTTGAAATGGCGCTTGCGGTCATGCACACAACAGGCCAAGGGTTCATGATGGCCTTTCAAGCGGGTGGTCCACATGCACAAGACCGCGGTCTTGAAGCAGTGGCATACGCATACAAAGCGATGAGAGATTGTCCAACTGAAACAACTTGGAAAAAACAAGTAGGTCGAGATGATTTTGTGACGCTCGATAAAACATTCAAAATTGTGCCACGAGGCATCGGCTTAGTTATTGGCTGTTCAACATTCCCAACGTGGAATACATACCCAGGGCTCTTTTCGAGTTTGGTTACTGGTAACGCAGTTGTAGTGAAACCACATCCCGGTGCAATTCTTCCGCTTGCAATTACTGTGCAGATTTGCCAAGATGTCCTGGCCGAACAGGGTTTCAGCGCCGATGTAGTCACGCTTGTTGCAGATACCTCTGGGCAGCCAGTAACGGCAGAACTTGTCGAGAACGATGACATTAACATCATTGATTACACTGGCGGAACATCGTTTGGCGATTGGGTTGAAGCAAATGCAGGCAATGCAGTTGTGTATACTGAAAAATCAGGTGTAAACAGTGTAATTATTGACAGTGTTGCACAGATGAGGGCAGTGTCTGGAAACCTTGCGTTTAGTTTATGCCTGTACTCAGGTCAGATGTGTACAACCCCACAAAACATTTTTATTCCAAAAGATGGAATCGAAACAGATGAGGGGCACTTGTCGTTTGATGAAGTAGCAGGCGCAATAGTCAAGGGTGTTGATTGGGTGCTTAGCGATCAGGGTAGGGCAAATGAAGTCCTTGGTGCTATACAAAATGAAGTAACTGCGGAACGTGTCGACAACACAACTGGAATGGTGCTTCGAGAAGGATCGCCTATCGAGCATGCAATGTTTAAGGGCGCAAGAACACGTTCAGTCAAAATAATACAACTCGAAGCTAACGACAAAGAAATATTCGAACAGGAGATGTTTGGTCCAATTGTGTATATCGTCGCGACCGAGTCAACAGAGAAGTCCATCGAACTAGCTTCATCTATTGCTATGGAATACGGTGCAATTAGTTGCGGGCTGTACTCGACGAACGATACGGTCATCGATAAAGCTTTCGACGCTATGACGCTTGCGGGCGTGCCTGTATCTTGTAACTTGACCGGCAACATTTGGGTTAATCAATCCGCAGCGTTCAGTGATTTTCACGTGAGTGGTGCGAATCCATCTGGTAATGCGACACTTTCCGATTTGTCATTTGTAACGGGTCGATTTAATGTAGTGCAGTGCAGAACGTTCGTTCCAGAGCCAAAGAAAGTCGATGCATAGCAATGCCTTGTTATGAATATGAAGGAATAAAACCAGTTGTTGATTCGACTGCATTTGTGCATCCGACCGCAGTGATAATCGGAGACGTCATCATCGGTCCAAAGTGTTTAGTAGGGCCATGTGCAGTTTTGCGGGGTGATATAGGCCGTCTTATTATGAAGGCTGGAAGTAATTTACAAGATACATGTGTTGTGCATAGTTTTCCGGGAGACGACACCATTATCGAAGAAGATGGGCATATTGGACATGGTGCAGTATTGCATGGATGTACCATTAAGAAGAACGCGATGGTCGGGATGAACGCAGTGGTGATGGATGGGGCGGTTATTGGCGAGAACAGTTTTGTCGCAGCGATGGCTTTTGTGAAAGCAGGGATGGAAGTCCCAGACAATGTTGTTGTTGCAGGTTGCCCAGCAAAGGTGATGAAAGAATTGTCCGAAGAAGAAATGGAATGGAAGAGTGATGGCACAAGGATTTATCAACATCTTGCTGACCGTCACGCAGCGACAGGACATGAATGCGAACCGCTTTCTGAAGTAGAGACAGACCGAAAACGTGTTCCATCTACAAATCACAAAGCAAAATATAAAACGTAACTAGTAGCTAGCGAGTGCTTGCCTAGCGCACTCAGCAAGGAGCTCATTTCTTGTTGGATGTGGATGTAATGCTGTGGCGAGATCATACAAGGTTGCTCCCATTTCAAGTGCAAGGACACCTTCAGAAATCATTTCGGTTGCCCCTACTCCAACAATACCTATGCCTGTGATTGCTTGTGATTCTTTTTCGTAGCCAATCAACGTGATTCCATTATGTTGACCAAGTGTAACAGCTAGATCGCTGTTTCCCCACCTAAGAGACACGGTCTCGTCATCGAATGTGCCCACTTGAGCAATTTCAGGAGTTGTCCACGCAACTTGCGGTACAAAAATTGAATCAACATGAGTGTCTAGATCACAAGCAGATTCTCCAGCAACTCTACCCTGCGCAATTGCAAGCGCTGCGCTGTGCTGGCAACCAGCACATTCGCCGACTGCGTATATTTTTGGATTACTTGTAGCACCTGTATCGTTAGTATTGATGTAGCCATCGACAATGTCGATATTTGCATTTTCTAATTGGAGTGAATTTGTTTGGGGAAGTCGATGACTTGCAAGAATGACGATATCGAATGAAGACTCCTCTGGTTTTTTATTACAAATGGAAATTTTCTGGGTTGCAATTTTGACAAGTTGTTTTTCGAGCATAGGAAGAATGTCGCCATCTGAAAGTAACGTTACAGTATTATTTTGCATCAAAAATGTAGACGACTCAGCGGCGCTTGGTGTATTGCCAACAACGAGAATATTTTTCCCCGTGAAGTTCGAAGCGTATACATCTTCAACTTGGATAGCCTCTGGAAATCTATCATCTGTCCTTGGTTCAGAACCACTTGCAATAATTGCTTTGCGAAATTTTACGACAGAGACAACTTCGCCAGTTATTTGCACTGTTTTTTTGTTTTCAAAATGCGCGATTCCGTGTAATCGTTCAATCTCGAGTATTTTGCATCTTTTCTCAAGACCCTTACTTAAAGTTGCAACAGCATTTCCGACATCATTTCCAAGTAGCGACGCTATTGAAGGGATGCACGCATGGTGCAAACATTCGCCTCCTAGTGATTCATTTGGATCAACAATAGCAACTGTTTTGCCAAGTTCAGCACAACGGAACGCAGCGGTATACCCAGCAGGGCCACCCCCGATGACGAGAATATCTACATCTTGGCTGAATTGACCAACGACCATCGTTACACCGCAAATCGCATTGGATGTTCGAGGTCATTGATGAGGTGTTCGATGAATGGAATTTCACGACCGCCATCAATCAATCGATGATCGATGGAATGACTTAGCGGAAGGATGAACCGTGGGGTAATATTGCCATCGACGACCCATGGCATGAGTCGCGCACGACCAATAGCAAGGCACGCAACGGTGTCCTGCTGAATAATAGGTGTTGAGTACCGTGTGATTCCAACTGCTCCTGCGTTGGAGACGGTGTACGTCGCACCCTTTGTGTCCGCAATGGAAAAGCTAGCACTTCGGGCGTTCACGGTAATTTGTTCAAGGTGCGCTGAAATTTCGCCAACACTCATAGTATCGACGTTGTGAATGACAGGCGCAATCAATCCACGTTCAGAGTCAATTCCAATTCCAATGTTCACGTATTGCCGGAACAGCACATCTCCAGTGTCTTGGCAGATAGCGGCGTTTATTATTGGGTATTTTTTCAACGCACGACAGATTGCTTTAAGCACAAACGGCAAAAGTGTAAGTTTTAGATTCGGTTGGTCGGGGTCTTTGAATTCTTTACGAAGTTTGTCTATGTCAGTAATGTCAGCATCGTTGCAGTCAGTGACGTGTGGAATAGTTTTCCACGCATGAGACATTGCCCTTGAAATTGCTTTGCGGGCCTGGGACATAGGTTGCCGAACAATCATTCCGAACTCTGTTTGTTCTTGTACGCCTTCGATTTCAGTTTCAAGCGTGAGTGTTGGCTTAGTTACAGCTCGAGTTGTTGCAATTGGTGTTGCTTCAACAATAATTGGCTCGGAGTTTGCGGTCTCAATATCTTGCCGAGTAACTCGTCCACCCGCACCAGTTCCAGTAATTGTTGTGATGTTAATGCCAAGTGTTCTTGCATATTTTCTCACAGAGGGGGATGAACGCACAGCAACCGTTTTCTTCTGAGCCGGATCAGCAGGTGTAGCCTGTTCTTCTGTCGTAAATGTGATCATCACGTCGCCAACATGCACGAGTTGTTTTTCTTGCACATGCACAGATGTGACAACGCCAGTACAAGGTGATGGAATTTCTACAGCCGCTTTGTCGGTTTCGACTTCAAGGAGTGGAGCGTCTTCTTTGATGGATTGTCCTTGCGTTACGTGCACCGCAAGGATTTGACCCTCGTGTACGCCTTCACCTAAATCTGGAAGTTTAAACTCCATCATTGCCAATCGATTGTTTCTTGAATCGCAAGAACAATTTCTTCACTTTCTGGAAGGAAATGTTCTTCTACTTGGAAATATGGGAATGGGATATCAAAGCCCGTGATGCGCTTGATGGGAGCCTCTAAATATTCGAACACAACTTCGTTGAGGCGTGCAATTATTTCAGCCGCAACACCACATGTTCTCTGTCCTTCGTGCACGATGACACACCGGCCAGTTTTTTGCACGGAGGCGGCGAGTGTTTCTGTATCCATTGGTGAAATTGTGAGTAAGTCGATGAGTTCTACATCGATATTGTGTTCATCTGCAAGGTCATTGACAGCTTCCCTACACGGACGCATCATCGCGCCGTACGAAACAAGCGTGAGGTCATTTCCAGAGCGTACAACTTCAGCTTTGCCAATTTCCATTACTTCGGGTTCATCTGGAACTTCTTCTCGGAACGCTCGGTAGACGGCCTTTGGTTCATAAAACACAATGGGGTCATCTTCTCGAATTGAAGCGGCGAGTAATGCGCGTGCATTTCGTGGACCGGATGGAATGACAACTTTTAATCCGGGAGTATGTGCCCAGTACGCTTCACGTGATTCGCTGTGATGTTCTACAGCGCGAATACCACCGCCGTATGGAGTACGAAGCACCATCGGTACGGTGTATTTTCCTTGGGTACGATTACGAAGTCGTGCCATGTTTTGCTCAATTTGGTCGAAGGCTTGCATGGTGAATCCAGAGAATTGAATTTCTACAACAGGGCGAACGCCATAGATTGCCATGCCAACCGCTGCGCCGACGATTCCACACTCTGCGAGTGGTGTGTCCATGACGCGTTCTT
>JABHWX010000030.1 GCA_018657585.1 Phycisphaerae bacterium | reverse complement strand
CGTTTTCGGCATGATTCTTTCAGCCATCGCCTGCTACAACGGTTTTAAGGTAAGTGGCGGCGCTGCTGGCGTAGGCAAGGCGACAACAGACACTGTTGTGCAAACAATAGTCACAATAGTAATTGCTGACCTAATCTTTACGACATTCTTCTACCAAATAGGCTGGGCATAAATTTAGTTTTGTACTGATGGACTAAGCATGGTGACATGACCTGTCAACCCATTGTCATCGGATTGCACGTTCCAAGCCATCTGTCCCATGTACGAAGTAGCTATTTTCATTAATACATCACTCAAATCACTCTCCTGAGTAAACTCCTCGCGCATTTCTTCAGCCATAACAGGGTCAAAACTTTCCATCTCAGTGAGCATTTTATCAATTGCAGCTTTCTGCATAGCCATTTGAACTTCTAGATACTTTGCAATATCTCCGTAACCCCAACTCACAGATTTCACGGTTCCTAATTGAGAGAGCGCCATATTATCTGCAGCACTCGAACGATGTTCTTTTGGGTTTGCAATTGCTCGAAGCGCGTTTTCAACATTGTTGCTTGAGCCTACAAAGACATATCCGCCTCCTACAGCAATTGAGTATTCCATTGGTATAGGCATGGGCATGGGCAAACCCGCACCAAAATCTATTGTATAAATTTGATTCCCAAGAAAATCCGTTGGCTCTGTGCCCATCAATGGCATATTCTCTGAGAGTATCCCCGTCATAGCTTTTTCATCAATACACTCAATTGCCACAAGAGTCCCCACAGTGTCTACATCTATCGGAAGCACGCCTGTTGAAAGTGAGTGGTACTCTGTACCTAGCGGTTCCAGCAATTTCCTTAGTGCGGCCTCCATTGGTTCAATTTGAGGTCCGAATTGCATGGATAGCATTGGTTGTCCTGCAATCGTTTCATGAATAAGCGGAACTAATTTGTCAATTTCGACAACACCTTGAGAGTACGTCAACGTATCCTCGCCAACAAAAGATGGAAGTGGATCGGGCGAAACATTGTCTCCCAACAAACCAATCAAGCCATTCCGACCATCATTCATCAACAATGAATATGTTCCTTCAATAATGACGCCGTCATCAGATGCAAATGTAACCGATTCTGCAATGCCGTCAATGTCCCCAAAAAGAGTTTTTAGAGAAGGCATGAGCATCACTGCCATATTCAATTCAGCATTCTGCATGAAGGTGTCCGCTAAATTAGTAAGCAACACACCCGCAAAAGCGTCGCCAGTTCCACCACATCTGGAACGGAGCTCTACGTAATCATCATTCGTTTCAAGCATGTTTTCTTCTGGTGCACCATCAATCGCAAGGAGTGCTGATGCAATGCCACCAGTCTCGCTTCCGAGAAGCAGATAACCATCCGAATAGGCGACGTATAGTCGCTCAAAAGATGCCAGATCAAGTCCCATACCAGGAGCGTCGTAAGTTGGCATTTCAAATTGCATCATCAGTACATCTCTGCCTACTAGGCTTACAATTTCTGCCTTTGCTTCATCCCATGATGCGAGTGGGTGATTTTGATAATCACTAATAAGATCATCAAAAAATGCACCGTACAACTTTTCGTCAAGTTCAATAATTGCTAATCCAGCAACTCCAACAGAGGATGTTTCATAATCGACAACTGGATAGAGTGCTGCGCCTGCATAACCTGATGGTGGTGCCCAATCTTCTTTTTCGACCCCCAACTGGTCAAACATTTCTTCGCATTGCATTTCACCAATTCCACATACGGATGTTTCTCCTTCTTCACCCATGGAACAAACAACTTTCATGACTTGGTCGCAAACGCCTGCAGACTTTACACTTTCTACAATTTTGCCAAGATTTGAAGTTGAAACAAATGCGATTGTCGTGTCAGGAACTGCCTGCTGAATTGTTACGTCTGCGGAAAGAACTGATGCAATAAGTAATGGAGCGATGTGTAACATATTAATGATCCTTTGGCTTTTCTATTTCTCTATCTGAGTTGAGCACAACATTGTATTAGGAATCTGGCAATCCATCTTTTAATTGAGAGGCAGAACCGTTTGTAGTGCGTTCAGGAGGATTATGATAGAGGTGTCCTGAATTAGGGTTTTTTGAATCATAAGCAAAAGCTTCCCTATTACGAATAAAATCCTTTACATAGCGAGTTGGGATTGCAAAATTCAGAGACTCTGCAGCAGTAATGCCCATGTTCGTAATCCCTACAACCTCACCTTGGCTATTAAACAGAGGTCCACCAGAATTCCCAGGGTTTATTGCCGCATCTGTTTGTATATAGGTCAATCCATCAAACGAACGTTGCTTAGTAGAAATAACGCCCTGACTCATAGATCGTTCAAGACCAAGCGGGTTGCCGATAGCAAATACGATTTGTCCTACTTCAATGGTTTCCGCATTTTCAAGAACGGAGAAATCGAACGGCAATCCATCTGGATGTTTCAATTGCAGCAAAGCAAGATCGAGATGATTGTTCACAGCAATAATATCTACATCTTCAATCGTTGTCCTCTTAAGGGTCCCATCATCTTGCGGAATCCAAACTGTTGCACGCAAATCCGTTTCTCCTTGAATCACGTGTGCATTCGTAACTGCAAAACCATCCTCGTTAAGTAATACGCCTGAACCCAATCCGCCTGGGGTTGACACTTTAATAACAGATGCGCCAACTCTCTTTGCTTGTTCCCTTGGGCTCAGCTCTGGAAGTTGTTCTGTTGTACGAAACAAATTATTAATATTCATTTCGTGATTTGCCTGCTTAGCATTATCCTCTACTTCAACTATAGAAACTTGCGACATTGCTATTTCGATAACCTCTGGGCCAATATCAATCCACAACTTATTGTCTGTCCTTTTGATAACTGTGCCGTGAATCTCAGCACCACTTGTCAACTGAATTACATCACTGCAGACGAATGCAGAAAAAAGAGAAACAGCAAGAACAGGCATAAGGATTTTTGTGTATGTAAGCATAAAAGTTCTCCTAGCAAAGTATACCCTTTCGCACTCTACGTGATAGCATGCACAAACAATATATTACAGGATTAAACTTATGAACTATGCAAACATATTACTAACCGCCTTTAGCGTGATGATTATAAATTCAACCTGCTTATCCGCTATAGACGATCCTGAACTGAGCGACTACTTTGGTTTTAGCGATATCGAAATTATTAAAATAGGCGATGATCCAGGACCAATGTACACCGCGGATATAAACAACGATGGGCTCATGGACATTCTTGTTATCAATAACAGAAAAAGCAGAATAGATATCATGTTGCAAAAAGCTGGAGCTTCACCTGAAGATACACCAGACCCAACACGGGCTAATGAAATTCCAGAACATTGGCGTTTCAAAAAAGAACGAATTATGGTTTCTCATAATGTTTCTGCGCTTGCTTTATACGATTTTAATAATGATGGAAGAACAGATGTCATTTACGCCGGTAACCCAACCTATATCGTGTTCCTTGAACAACAAGCAGATGGTTCCTTTAAGAAGTCTCGAACACACAAAATAAAGAGCATGAGCGCCAATAGATCCGCATTTTCGATCGCTAATATCCTAGGCGACGAGTCACCTGAACTAATTACCGTTGTTGGCGGAAACATCCATCCATTCCCTATTGATGGAGATG
>JABHWX010000029.1 GCA_018657585.1 Phycisphaerae bacterium | reverse complement strand
CATCAACAGTTGGAGATCTTGCGTATGCGACGAGTGATAATCCTCGCTCTGAAGACCCCGATGCTATTTTAGATGAAGTAATTGCAGGTGTTCCTAAGGATCGGTTGCCATTGGTAACTCGAATTATTGACAGAGAAGTTGCAATTCGTACTGCAATTGCATCTGCAGCAGATTGTGATGTTGTTGTGATTGCAGGAAAGGGGCACGAGAAGAATCAAATTCTCAAAGATAAAGTTATTCCTTTTGATGATGTGCAAGTAGCGCATGCAGCATTAGAAAAAGCACAAATGGGTAATGGGATATGAGTTTTACGAGTATGCAACTCGCGATATGTGTTGGTGGTGAACTTGTCGGTGATGCGAATATTCAATGTAGTGGAGCCACAATAGACTCGCGAGATTGTACTACTGGTTCAGTGTTTTTCGCTTTGCAAGGCGAACACGTTGATGGTCATAATTATGTTGAGTCTGCAATTGATGCGGGTTGTTCAATTGCAGTTGTTACTCGTGAATTTGATTCTAGCGTTCCACATGTAATTGTTGGAAACGTCCACGATGCGCTGCTCAAACTCGCGGAATATCGACGAAGCGCGATGGATTTTGATTCTGTTATTGCAGTAACAGGCTCAGTTGGAAAAACCACCGTGAAAGACATGCTTGGTGTTCTTCTTGGTGACAATGCCGTTGTTTCAGCGAGGAGTTTTAATAATGATTTGGGTGTTCCATTAACTATTCTCTCAGCAGAATCTGCTGAATATCTTGTTGCTGAGATTGGCGCAAATGATGTAGGTGAAATAGAACCACTTGCGAACCTTGTGCAGCCAAGTATCGCCATTATTACTTCCATAGGTGACGCGCATTTAGAGGGCTTTGGTGACAAGGAAACAGTTCTTTCGGAAAAAGCAAAACTCCTTGAAGCACTTCCAGAGGCGGGATTCGCGGTAGTTACTGAGGGTATTGATTTGTCCTCATTTAACATTCAAGCAAAGATTATCACTGTTGGTTCATCTGAAAGCGCGAGCATAAAAGTTGAAACAAGTGTGAACTCAAAGGGACATGCGGTATTGAGCATGAATAATCAAGAAGTTTCATTGCCGATGCTTGGTGAACACAATGCCCACAATGCGGCTTTGGCAATTGTTGCATGTTCTTGTGCGGTTCCTGAAAGAGCGATGGATGAGTGGCTTGAACGCTTAAAGCAAGTGCAGAGTCCGCAGGGCAGGTTATACAAGACGGTTGTCAATGGGGTTACGTTTATCGACGATTCCTACAACGCAAATCCTACTTCGATGCGATCCGCACTCGCACTATTCAAAGATATTGAAGCGGAGCGCAAGGTGCTTGTACTTGGAGATATGCTTGAACTGGGCGAACATGCACATGCAGAGCATCGTTTACTTGCGAGTGCAATATTAGATTCTGATGCAGATGTACTTTTTCTTGTTGGTGAGTGTATGAAAGTTACTTCAGAAGTGGTGCAATCTGTTTACGAAGAATCTGCAACCGATGAGGCGCTGCAGCGAATTGCCTCGTTCATTCAACTTGGGGATACGGTTTTGTTGAAGGGTTCTCGAGGAATGCGTTTAGAAAGAATTGTAGAAAATGTACGACATACAAAAGTTTCAAACCTCTAGCCGACGATACTACTAACAGATGCTATACAACTTATTGCAATCCATGGATCAGTGGCTCGACAGTCTTGGTCTTTACTCTTTTCTACAAGTTCTGTATCAGCGGGAGTTCAGAGCATTCACTGCTGTGATTGTTGCTTTTTTCATTGTTATTTTATTTGGCAAGTGGTGGATTCGGATTCTAGTCAAATTGAAAATTGGTGATCACGCCAACTTTGACCACGCTGAACTCGATGCTCTGATGAAGAATAAGGAAAACACGCCCACGATGGGTGGAGTTCTTCTTATTGGATCTGTTCTTGTCACAACTTTCTTATTCGCTGATTTATTCAACCAATATGTGCGCTTGTTGATGATGGCGATTTTTATGTTTGCGGTGCTTGGAGCATTTGATGATTATTTAAAACTTGTATCGGGCCATCGTAAACCAGGTTCTCGAGATGGGTTGTATCGCTGGGAAAAGTTATTGTTTCAATTTGGCATTGGTGTGATAGTTGCGTTTATGGCTTGGAAATATGCGTCTGTTAGTGATGCTGCTCATTCTTTGACGTTGCCCTTTATGCGAACATACGTTCCAGGAAATGAAACCCTGACCATTTCTCCAAACCTAATCGTTCTTGGCGCTGGCTCATTCTTTGTGCTCTCTATTTTTATGGTGATGCTCATGTCAAATGCCGTCAATATCACTGACGGTCTGGATGGTCTGGCGCCTGGAACTGTTGCGATTGCAAGTTTTGCAATGATGGTCTTGAGTTACATTGCGGGTTCGCCTGAATTGGCGGGGGATTTGTTGTTACCCCCTGTTGAGGGTGCAGCAGAGATGATGGTTGTAGCGGGGGCATCGGCTGGCGCCTGCCTAGGATTCTTGTGGTTTAACTGTCCACCTGCACAGGTCTTTATGGGCGACACTGGTTCGATGCCGCTTGGAGGTCTGCTTGCGACTATTGCGATTATCATCCGCCAAGAGTTTTTGCTTCTTATCATCGGTGGTATTTTTGTGATTGAAATTGGTAGCAGTTTCATTCAAATATATTTCTGCAAATTTACTGGAGGCAAGCGACTTTTTAAGGTCGCTCCAATTCACCACCATTTTCATAGAAAAGGTTGGTCAGAATCACAGGTTGTGATTCGATTTTGGGTAATCGCAATCATTCTTGCAATGATCGCCCTCGTCACCATCAAGATGCGATAATTCTATGCCTGACATAAAATTAAGAGGGGCTGTAATCGACCGCGTAATGTAGATCGATGATTGTGTTTTGAAGGTTGGGGGCTTTTTTGAATCGGTGCTTCCTTAACATTTTGACCAAATTTGCCATGTCGCCATGCAACGGAGCAGTGAATTCAGTGGGCTCGTCAGAGATTGGATGTGTAAATGCGAGGTAGCCAGCATGCAAGGCTTGTCGCTTGATGACATACGAACTTCGTTCAAGATCTGACTCGGCGCCGCGAGGGATAATGTCGGAAATTTTTAAGTGTTTCCCGCCATAAATATCATCGCCTACTATGGGATACCCAAGATGCTGGAGATGCAAGCGAATCTGATGCGTTCGTCCAGTTTTTAAATCAAGTTCAAGAAGCGTATACCCATCGTAAATCTCTCGTACATGAAATACTGTAACCGATGGCTTTCCAGTATCGTCCCACCGTACCGCATAAGAATCCCTTTTGGTTGCATGTTTGCCAAGAGGGACATCAATGATGTCTGTTAAAGGCTCAACTTCTCCATGGACAACCGCTAGGTACCGTTTTCTTGTCTTACGCTGTTCGAATTGTTTGCCGAGTCGCCAGTGAGCAGTGTCTGTTTTAGCAGCAAGCATGACGCCAGTGGTATGACGATCTAGGCGATGTACCACGCCTGGTCTTGCAAACTCTTCCCCAACCGATGAGAGAGCGCCATCACTCACGTTCTGAAAATGCCACGCAAGTGCATTGATAATGGTTCCAGATTTATTAGAACGGGCTGGGTGCACAATAATGTCATCATCTTTGTTCAGGACAATGATATCTTTGTCTTCAAAGAGGATTTTTAATGGAATTTCTTCTGCAGGGATTTCTGATGAAGGCGGCGGAGGAAGTGTCACACAGACTTCATCGCCTTTTCGGATTTTCGTCGAACCTTTTGGAATCCTGCCGTTCACAGTCACGGCTTCTTCTTCGATGAGACGTTTAATACTCGTCCTTGAAAGAAATGGAATTCGAGTTGCAAGGTAACTGTCAAGACGTCGATTTAAATTTTTGCTGATTCGAAATGTTGCTTCGATGGGAGTATCGTCATCACCACTTTGTTCTTCATACGCACGAAAAAGTGCATCAGTGTCGATGTTGCCACCGCCATCTAAGAATTTTTTTGACCGATTACTCGGCGAATTCATGGTTATTTACCCTGGTTCAGTAAGATCAGTGAGCGCATCAATAGATGAATTGACAGGCGTTGGATCTCGCTGTTCAACTTGGTTGTTTCGCGCAGTAACTTCTGCATCAGTTGGGAGAACAACTTCGTTCGCAAGAACAGCCATCGTCTTCATCCTGAATTCTGCTTGTGAAGAGAGTCCTGGGAATAAATTGTCAGCGCGTGTGAGAATTGCTTCGTAGAATCCATTTGCAGATTCGATATCGCCTTTTGATTCAGCAATTGCTGCGCGTCCAAATAATCCAGAGACTACAAAAAGAGTAACGGCATCAGAGTTGTCATCGCTAGCAATCAGTTTGGAATACAGAGTGTCTGCCTTATCAAGATAAAATGTTCTGTCTTCAGCCGACAAACTGGAGGTAATGTCATCATTGCTGCCAAGGGTGGTGTTATTGATGACTGCAGTTAGGTAAGCATCTGCAGCGCTGAGAAGACCAAGTTCATGCAGAGCATCTACATCGGTATGGGTTTGCGCAACATCTTCGAACGAAGCAGGAAGTCCACTTACTGAAGCTTCTGCAAACGCGTTCCAAGCCTCGGCACGGTATCGCTCTTGCCCGGTCTTATAGTTATTCCACCAAAGGAGACCCGCAATAACAATCATGACAATCAGCAGATAATTTGGGCCTTTAGTCTTCAGCCAATGTACAAAATCCTCATTAACGTTGCTTTCTGAGGTGTCAGCAGTTTGGATATCTTTTAATCGGTCGCGGTCCATAGTAATAATCCTTCTTGGGAGCCACGTATTCTAGTCGATTAAGAGTCCCGTCGCAAATAGAGCACTTATTCTTACGGCGGACAAACAGGGGTTATTTCAACTGTAATCGATCCATAGACGTCTCTAGTTGGAGTAAGCAAGCGGCAAGGTAACGCGGGTCGCCCTCTGATTGCATGAACGAGGGAGCAGTGCCAGCGAGTAGGGATCGGCGAATGTCTACAAGTTGATGATAATCTTCGTCCACTCGCAAACCAAGAGATTTACGCGCAGCCACCATCGCGTGTACTGGTCTTGAACTCTTGAGTCTGCTTTTGTAGCCCCATAGTTGTCTCTCGAGATACACGGCATCCTCGATCCAATGTCCTGCATGGACTTCAGCTAGGTCTATCAGGCTAACCATTTCGGCTGGATCATCAGTTCTACACATAGCGTTGGCTAGGTGAACATCCCCATGAAGCCACTGGTCGATTCTCCTACTTCGCCAAAGTTCAAGTAATCCAGCAAGACGTCTTGATAATAAAGTTTGTGCTTTCTTCCATCGAGATTCATTTTCAATATGGTTTTCTCGTACGCTATTTTTAGCAGTTTTTAGTAGGTTTTTCCAATCTTCCCGCTTACCATCTTGATCAACAGGGTATTTGCTCGCAGATTTGGAGAATAAAGTAGCGGCTAGAGAAATTCTAGAAATGTTCGCATCCTCCCAATGCGTTCCAAGGGGACCGACAGGAAACCGTTCAATGATCATCCAAGCTAGGTCATAACCGTTCAGTTTTTCGTCGCTTGCAAATAATTTAGGCGAAATGCCATTTGCGTCTTGCATGCGCCTTGTCCATCTAAGTTCTTTCTTTACAACAGGGAGCTTAACGACGACTTGGGATTCCTCGCCATCACTCGATGTCCATTTGGCAAAGCCCGTTGTAGCTCCGCTACGTTGCCAATCGGTACGGAACCAATGGATGTCTGAAAGTTGGTTATTTGTTTGTGTAATGAGTACTGGTTCTAGCGAACTAGCAAGGGAGGAGGGAATCATGCTCTTGGCAGATTCAATCACTCGTTCTTCTCCAGTAGATCTCGCACACTCAAAGAGTAATGGTAAAAAGCATAAGAATCAAGTCCAACCCCCAAATGGCTTGCTCAATTACCCCAGAAAGCATAGTTTACGTGCGTGAAAACCTTAGAATGGGATGTTTTAGTACTAGATTTGGATGGAACACTGTTGTGTAAACAGGGTGAAGTTTCCAACCAAAATTTACATGCTCTCGATGAAGTTCGCGAAATGGGGATTGAAGTGGTTGTTGCAACAGGTCGGAGTTTCGCTGAATGCAAACATATTCTTGATCGAATTGGACATTTCGGGGTCTGTATTACAGCAGGTGGATCTCAGCTAACCAATTTTGATGGGTCAGCTATTGCTCGCGAAGTAGTGCTAGAGTCAGTAGTCGAAATAGTTACGAGAAAAGTTATCGAAAGTGGGCACCGCTCCCTCCTGTTGAAAGATGCAACAGAATGCTCCGCACAATATGTTCTAGTTGGTGAAGCGCCGTTGCACCACGCATCAAGTTGGTGGTTTGACTCACTTGGGATTGTTGTTCATGAAGTAGATTCCTTAGAAGAAGACCCGTGGCCAGGGCACACCTTGCGTGTTGGCGCAATTGCGAATGAGGAAGTACTCAAACCAATTGCAATTGAGTTGGAGCCTGCACTAGAGGGCTTGGGGAAGTTGCAACATTGGTCAGCAGTTACATGTTCAGAAGCAACAGGTTCTTCGACACATTTACTTGAAGTTTTTGGACATGCAGTGAACAAGTGGACAATGCTGAAGCAGCATTTAGGCAAGAAAATGAACCATGAGCGTATCGTAGCAATTGGTGACGGGCTTAACGATATTGAAGTTTTAAAAGAGGTTGGACTTTCCATTGTTATGGAAAATGCAGATGCAAATGTTCTTGCCCATGCAGATGTTTTTGCAGGGCATCATGACAACCATGGCTTTGCATACGCGATGAATAGATGGGTTTTGCATGAAGGTTCTACTCAATGACAAATGCACACCATTCACAAAAACTTCTTGAATTAGTATGGACTATCCCATCTATTTTTAGAGGGCTAGACCAGTTCGATTCAGAATGGTCGGTGTATGCTCCGAAATGCGAACCATTTTGGACAGCAATCGCAAAAAAACCTGAGTTGATAAAAGTGTATGCGGCATGCAGGGGAGTTACTTTAGCCTCTGAAGGGAGCAAGCCCGCAGTGGTGTTTGTGCCTAATAGGCAATTGTACGAAGCTATGGAGTTTGCTCGAAACATCACACTTCACTCGCCTCTTGTGTTGGTCGTGGAAGATCACCCCTCTGTTGCGCCCCAAATATTCCCAAGAGAAATAGCTGCACGTGCCGGGCTTTGCGTTGTTGAACCTTGTGCTGCTTCTGAGGTTGCGTATTGTGCAGAAGCAACAGCAAAACTATCAGCTTCAACTGGCAGACCTTCAGTATTAGTGACCCACCATGGATTGCTTGGAGGATGTTCAACAGATAATCAAAGTGCTATACAAGAAACCGCATTGCCAAGGCATACAGCAGAATCTGTAAGCCCAATTCGCCTAGGGAGAAAATTCGAATTGAATCGTCAACGTTCCTTGCCAAGTCCTGGGGAAAAAATTTCTGTTGGTTTTGTGACGATTGGAATGTCAGATACAGCATTAAAATATCTTGTAAGTGAATTGCAATTGCTCGGGCGTGTGCCCATGTTGAATTTGCGATTTGTTCATCCAATAGATAAAGTTCCAGTTGAACGATTGTTGTCGAGATGCCGCCACGTTGTTGTGCTTGAGCCTCGACCAGGAGAAGTTGAACGTGCAATTATTTCAATTGCACAAACAATGCGAAGAGAAGGCGGTGAAGTAGCAGCAATTTGGGGGAGTGAACTTCCTCCTCTTGACCCAGAGCATGACCCTGTGAAGGTTCCAACGGATTCCCTCCACCCATCAGTTGTTGCACGATTAACACATCATCTTTTGCATGACACGAAGCCATCGGCTCAAGTTGTAGATTGCCTTGTCCCACCATTGCCGGAACTCAATATCCTTTCGACACGAAGGACCTCTTTTGGGACAAACGCTGCTCTCGAACTTTTGCGTGAAAGGGCAACTTCTCGCCTGAAAGATACTTGCGAGGGTAGGCCAATTGTTGTTGATGGCAAAAGAATAACTGAAGCTGAAGGTGAAGAAATTTATGTAGAAACATGGGGTGAGCACAACTTTCTTACTGATGGCGCGGATGTGATTCGTGATTCAAACAATACAGAAGAAACACGAATTCTGCTTATTTGGAAAGGCAGTGGTCTGGAAAATGTTCTTGGTGCAATTACGGGAGCAGTCTCGTCATCGAACGATGGATCCAAGTCAAATGTAGATGAAGTTTCGCTTGATAACGTTGAAGAACTAGACAAAGCAATAGAAAGTTCTGGTCAACGAAGTGGTCTCTCAATTATTCTTGTGCAAGATGGAACAGAGCCACAATTTGCAATGGAAAAAATGAACGAGGATGCAGCGAATGTCGATCGCATTGGATTTCGTCCCCAGCATGCAATCGTAATACCGATCGAACAGATGGCCGCTGTTCGCCTTGAGCCACTAAACCCTTGGGATCCTCGAGCCGGTGTCCTTGCGATGCCATTGGAGTCAACGGTTAGTACTCGATGGTTAAAACCTCAGTATCGCAGGTGGCGAGTTTCGCTTCGTCCTATTTTAGAACGTGTTGAAGTTACTAGAACAAAGCCACCAGTGCGTGTAATTGCTGAATCTGAAGAACGTTTGACACCGCCTAAACCTTTGCATGCAAATGCATCATCTTGGAGAGTGCATATTGCAGGGTGTCGAGGTAATCAACCTGGGGTTGTAGGTAACGTCTTGATGGAAGCTGGCAGGCAAATGGGATACGAAATTTGTTCGCAATGCAACAGCGCTTTTGTTGGCGCAGGCAGACGAGCATGGTCTCAGATTTTGTTTACGCGAAAACAAACAAACAGATCATACCGGCCACTGGTGGCAACAATTCCTTGGGGTGAAGCAGATTTATTGCTTGGCTGGGATAGGGAGGAAGTGTTGCGGTCTTTGGATCCTAAAGGCTCTCTCCAAGTAGGCTCATCAGAACGAACACACATATTAGTAAACACGGATCCTCTTGAACGGCAGTCATCCTTAAAAACATCAGCGGGCGATTTAGCGTTTTTTGATATTGAAACTATTGGCAAATCATGTAAGACTGAAACAGCTGTTCTGAGGAGCTTTGCTTCCCTTGCGAGGTATAGGTTCCATAATGAAAGGCTTGGTGATCTTATCCAACTTGGTATGGCATTTCAATTGGGTCTTATTCCTGTGACAGTTGATGCAATTAATATCGCAGTTGAAAAAGTTGAAAAGGCAGGGTATGCAAGAAGCGAAGAAGCCTTTACATTTGGTCGGCGCGCTGCACTTGATCCTTCAACAACTTGGGGTTCAGTAAAAGAAGAGTTTAAAGTAGATTTGCAAAGGCTGATTAAACGCTCCGTTCGTGATTTTAGCAAATTAGGAAAACGCGGAAAACAAAAAGCAGAAGCGGTAAAACGTTTTGTTCGCATTACGAATCAGTCTCTTCCTGGTCTTTTAGAATCTTCTGATGGAAGGCAGGTGATGATTGATGTTGTAAACGGTATTCGCCGCTGTATGCTTTGGGGTGGTGAAGAAACAGCGAATAAATTTGTAAAGGCTCTTTGCAAGTTGTATGGTGCTGATCGAGCAGAAACAGGTAGAGCGCTTACTCGAAAAGCAGTTCTCCCATTAGCAGAAGCTATTCTGATTCGTGATCCAATTTACCTTGCAAATTTGGCAAGAAGCCCAGAAATTTTAAGAAGAATTAGGGACAGATTGAACGTTCGCCACTCTCGGGGCGATGAATTGAAGCGACGTTTCTTGTCTCGACTCAGGTTGCGACTTTGGAGTTGGTCGTTGCAAGCAGACATGAGGACTAGTGATTGGTCATCTTTTCTCGTCTCGTGGATAGGCATGCTTTTCCCCACTAGATGGCGCGGGCATCGTAGAGACCGTGCAATACGTGAACTTTTATTACATACTGTTATTCAAGCTACTAATGAACCTGACAATTACGATATCTGGGTGAAGCGATTTGCTTCATTGAATGCACTCGCGTTAAGCGGTGGAATTCATACAACTCAAGTTAATGAAGTTAAGAAGATTCTTCGATCGTAATTTGATGCTCACGTTTGAGTTGCCCGCACGCCGCAGAGATGTCCCGACCTCTACTTGCGCGTATGTGAGAATTGACGCCGCCTTTTGTGAGCGTATCTTGGAATCTTTTTACTTGTGCGTTTTCAGGACGCTTGAATTCTAAGCCTGGAACTTCGTTGTAGCGAATGAGGTTTACATTGCAACGTAGCGTTTTGCATAACTCAGCGAGTTCTTTGGCTTGCGATGATTTATCGTTTACGCCGCCTAGTAATAAATACTCCAATGTGATTTCTCTGCCTGTTGCAGTAAAGTAGGCGCTGCATGACTGGAGGATTTCTTCAATAGTTGAAAACTTTGCCCATGGAATTAGTTGTTTTCGAAGTCCGTCGTTAGGGGCGTGCAAACTAAGCGCAAGGGTTACTGGGATATCGAACTTTGCTAATCTTTCAATGGCTGTTGGGATTCCAACAGTTGAGACAGTTATTTTTCGAGCGCCAATCCCAAGTCCCCAAGGAGCATTTATGATTCGAATTGCACGTGTCACAGCATCGTAGTTTGCGAGTGGTTCGCCCATTCCCATGAACACAACATTCGTAATATCGCAAGACTCAAGTTGGATGAGTTGCTCTACGATTTGCCCAACATCAAGGTTTCCCCCATGCCCATCAAGACCGGATGCGCAGAATGTACAGCCTACTGGGCAGCCGACTTGGCTAGAGACACACGCTGTTTTGCGGGATTTTGTTGGAATCATGACACTTTCAGTTTGCTTTGATCCATCGTCCCAAGCAAGAAGTTTTTTTATTGTTCCGTCTGAGGCATTCTTTGTTGTTACAACGGTTGAACGTCTGAAGAATAATTTGTGGTCAAGTTCTTCTCGATACTCTTTGCGAATGTTCGTCATTTCATCAACAGAAGAAACTTGTTTTTCGTATATCCAACTCATTAGTTGCTTGCTTGCGTAGGAAGGCATGCCAATATCAGCTGTTATTGCTTCGATATCTCTTGGGAATAATTCAAGAGCGTGTGATTTGTGTGTCATTGGGTTTCGCCCTTGATAGTAACATCTCTGCTTTGAAGAAAAGATTCCAACGAGGGGGGAGGGGAAAAAAACATTCCTTCGTCAACAGAGGTGTAATTTTCTAGTTCTCCATCGAAATGAGTTCTAAGGTGTTCAATTATGTCTTGCACTAAGTTCTCAGGCGCACTCGCTCCAGCAGTAAGAAGAACAGTACCTACATTTTCAAACCACTTTTTGTTAATCATGGAAACGTCATCGATCAAATGAGATGGGGTGCCAGCAGTTTTTGAAATTTCAGTAAGTCGCAAAGAATTTGAACTGTTTGCACTGCCGACGACTAGAACCAAATCTACAGATGAAGCGTCATTCCGAACAGCAGTTTGTCTATTTGTTGTTGCGTAGCAGATATCATCGCTAGGAGGTGAGTGGATCTCAGGATACGTTTGCTTAAGAACACGAATGATTACTTCAGCGTCGTCAGTGCTGAGCGTAGTTTGAGTGAGGTAGACTAATTTGGCAGGATCAGTAATTTGCAAATGAGCGATTTCGTTTTGTGATTCAACAATTTGGATGGCTTCTGGAGCTTCGCCTTGTGTGCCAACCACTTCTTGGTGGTTGCGGTGTCCTATAAGGATGATTTGCCACCCGCGTTTTGCGTATCGTATTGCTTCTGCATGGACCTTTGTGACAAGTGGGCATGTGGCATCAATGCAGGTAAGAGACCTTGATTTGGCTTTTTGTATAATGGCAGGACTAACCCCATGTGCACTAAACACAACTACGGAGTGTTTTGGAATTAATGAGATGTCCTCAACAAAGATGGCGCCTTTAGTGCGCAAACGTTCAACAACGTGTTTGTTATGGACAATTTCATGGTAGACGTATAGTTGTTCTTCATTTCCAATCGCATCAAGTAATTCGTCAACGATTTCAATTGCCATGCGAACGCCCGCGCAAAACCCCCGTGGGTTAGATAAATGTATTCGCATTTACCTATTGTATCGTACGATTTGTTGAAGTTCCGATTGTGCGCCATAGGAATGCGTAAACATCTGCTACTTCGTCAATACGGAGATGCATTGGCTTGCCTGCTCCATGACCTGCTCTTGTTTCGATGCGAATCAATATAGGGTTATCACAATCTTGAGCATTTTGAAGTTCAGCGGCAAATTTGAAACTGTGTCCTGGTACAACACGGTCATCAGTGTCGCCGGTAGTTATGAGTGTTGGAGGATAACATCTGTTTTGTTGAACATTGTGATACGGCGAATAGCCATAAAGGTGTTTGAACATTTCAGCATCTTGTGGGTCACCATAATCACTTGTCCAAGCCCACCCAACTGTGAAAAGCGGGAAACGAATCATATCCAACACGCCGACCGCGGGAAGGCACGCACCATATAAGTCAGGACGTTGGGTCATGCAAGCACCAACGAGTAAGCCACCGTTACTACCACCTTGAATTGCAAGTTTGGAAGGTGAAGTCCATTTATTTTCAATAAGCCATTCGCTGCAAGCAATAAAATCATCAAAACATTGTTGCTTGTTTTCAAGCATGCCACCTTCGTGCCACGCACGTCCGTACTCGCTTCCTCCTCGAATGCAAGTAACAACAAGGACTCCGCCCATCTCAATCCAGGTTGCTCTTGATGCTGAGAATCCGGGCAAAATTGCGATGTCAAAACCGCCGTATCCATATTGGAGTACGGGATTGTTGTTGTTGAGCGATGTGTCTTTGCTTGCAACAATAAATATAGGCACGCGCTCGCCATCTGTGCTGGTGACAAATGCACGCTCTACGGCGATGTTAGAGAGGTCAATTGGGACATCCGTTTTCCAGAAAAGGGAAGTTGATTCGGTTTCTAAATCGAGCATATAAATTGAAGGTGGTTGGTTGTAACTCGAGTACGACCAATAGACAGAAGTGTCTTTGTTTGTGCCGCTAAAACCAGAGGCAGTACCGATGCCGGGCATCGCTACTTCGTAAAGAAGTTTACCCTGCAAGTTGTGCACGGTTGCTTTCGATGCTGCGTCCTCAAGCCAAGTACACGTGATGTCACCTCCAACAAGATCTGCTCCTCTTAGAATGTTCTGTTGTTCCGGAATGATTCCAGACCATATTGGAGTGTTATTAGAAAGGTCAACGGAAATTATTTTGCCATTTGAAGCATCGCGGTCGGTTTTAAACCAGAGTTGATCGCCGATTCCACCAACTAGAGAAACTTCCGCTTCAAAATCAGAAACGAGCCATTGGAGTTTCTCTTCCTGAGACGACTTAATTAACAAAGCATTGTTAGAAGAAGTTCCCTCTTTGACATGTACGACGAGCCATCCGCCGTCTTTGGTGACCGAAGCACCATAAAAACGGTCAGGGTGTTCTGAATCAAACCAGACAAGTTGGTCTTCGGATTGATCAGTTCCAATCGCATGAAACCAGAGTTCAGCTCCATCTGTTGTTTCAATGTGTTCCTCGCCGTTACTGTTAGGGTATCTAGAGTAGTAATACCCACTCTCGTCTGGCAACCAAGAAGGCGAAGCGTTTTTAATGTCCTTCATGACCTCTGGGAGTACCTTCCCCGTAGTTAAATCCTTGGCGTACCACGTTGCCCAATCAGAACCAGCGTCTGAAATTCCCCAGACTACATACGTGCCTTCTGGGCTTGGTGAATAAGTAGAAAGCGCTTTTGTGCCATCTTCTGAAAATGTATTTGGGTCAAGTAAAACGTCATTAATAGTTGTGGGCGAATCGCCAGTATAAATGACACTATGGTTTTGCAATCCAGAGTTGCGTGATTGAAACCAACGGTTCCCACGATGAAAGGGCAAGCCTTGTTTTTCGTAATTCCAAGCCTTGGTAAGTTTTTCTTTTATCGTTGGTAAGATTGGGATTGCGTCTAGGTAAGAGCGAGTAAGTGTATTTTCAGCAGTCACCCAATCTCGAACTTCCTGGGACTCTCGTACATCTTGTTCAAGCCATCGGTACGGATCAGCTACTTCTACACCGTGAATAGTTTCAACAACGTTATCGCGTGCTGCTACTGGATAAGATAAATTAACTTCAGGATTTAGTACAACGCAAAATAAGGTAAGTGTAAACATGAATTTATCCAACTATGTTAGGTAGTTCTTGCATGCCCTCGGTGAGATCGATTGGTCCTTCGTCGCAGATGAGTACATCTGCTTCGTAATGGACGCTTATAGAATGATCTGCAGAGTAGATTGGCCAAGTTCCCCTTGCGTTCTCGATCTGATTTGTTCCGATTGAGAGCATTGGTTCGACCGCAATAAGCATGCCTGGTTCAAAAAGCCTCCAAGCGTCAGGCCATTCAGAAGGATGGGATGGAACAACGTTTGAAATGAATGGTGGTGCGTGCAATGTTTTTCCGTAGCCGTGACCGCCGAGCCCTCTAATAAGATGAAAACCATATTCATCTTCAGCAACAGATTGGCATGCCTTCGCAAAATCAATAAGTGGTCTCCCCGGTTGCATAGCTGCAATTCCTGCGGCGAGGGATTTTTTCCCAGCTTGCATGAGCCGCAAATTTTCTTCATCTGCGTATTCAATTGCCCAAGTCCAAGCTGCGTCACCTATCCATCCCTGATGAGATACACCAATATCAATAGAGACGAGATCGCCAGGTTGCAAGGGCTCTAATGACATGACATGCGTGCCGTGCACGACGCAATCGTTTACCGAGAGGCATGAGTTGCTTGGGAAGGGGGGCTGCCCAGGAATGCGGTATTTCAAAAAAGCACTTTTGCATTTGAGTTGTTTGAGTTTTGAAGCAACAAAAGAATCTATTTCTGGAAGGGTAACTCCTGCACGTAAAAACTCAGTAAGGCATTTGTGAATTTCAACAACGTGCCTTGCGGAAACTTTTGCTGCATCAATCTCTTTACCACGCAGGAGGGGGATTGTTTTCATGACTCGTTCTCAACATCCATCTCGCCATCGGTGAGCAAGTGAACAATCTCGCCCTTGATTGAAACAAAAAGAGGGCTTCCTGCCGAAACGTGCCAAGCGAGTTCGCGTTCGTCGTAACAATCAAGGAGTTGAATGTCTGCGCGTTTGCCTTTTTCAAGACTGCCAATTGTATTTTGCAATCCTAATACACAAGCTGCATTAAATGTTGATGCAGTGATAGCTTCAGCAGGAGTCAGGCCAAGCCGTCTGCAAGCTAGAGAAATAGCAAACGGCATAGAAGGAGTCGGCGCAGAGCCGGGGTTGTAATTAGTCGCGATTGCAACTGCACAACCAGTATCAATAATGTTTCGCCCATTTGCATAAGCGTCGTTCAAGCAAAAACCACTTGCAGGTAATAGTACCGCTATGGTTTTGCTCGAAGCGAGATGTTTTAACTCTGAGTCGGTTGATTTCTCTAAATGGTCCACACTTACTGCGCCCATGTCTACAGCTCTGCTAAGCATGCCAAGTGGATTGAATTGGTCAACGTGTGCTCTGATTGGGCAGTTAAGTTCAATTGCTTTTTCAAAAAGTGCAGTTGTTTGATCAACGCTCCACGAGCCTTCTTCGCAATAGGCATCGCAGGTAATATTAGGAAATTCTTGAACAACAGCAGGAAGTGTTTCTTGAATAACTATATCGGTAAAATTCTTTTGCTCTGGATCAATTGCATGCGCACCAAGAAAAGTTCCTACGATCAACTGGGGAATATCTTGAGAGGCATCGTGAATAGCTCGAAGCATTTTAAGTTCGTCGTCAGTGGTCAGCCCATAGCCACTCTTTACTTCCATCGTTGTAGTGCCCAGAGATGTCATTAATCCAAGGCGCCCAAGTAGTTCGATTGCAAGATCTTCCTGTGATGACCCTCTTACAACTCGTACGGTG
>JABHWX010000028.1 GCA_018657585.1 Phycisphaerae bacterium | reverse complement strand
TTCAGACATTGTTGCTGAAATGGCAGCGAGAATTACGACCCTAGGTAATGCGGATGCTGTTATTGTCGTTGACCAATCAAACGAACAATCACAGGCTCTTTCTCAAATAGCATCGTACGGTGGCGATACTGCTCGTGTGAAGTTCTTCTATAGGACGGTTGATACCATTTGGATTCGAGATTATGGTCCAAGATACATTTACGAAGGTGAATGTCGAGCGATTGTGGATCATACGTATAACAGACCCCGCCCTAATGACAACGCACTCAACGGTCACTTTGCAGAAGAAGTCGGGCATGCACTCTATGAATTGCCACTGGTTCATGGTGGTGGCAACTTTCACTTAAACGGTGTCGATGCAAAAGGCTGGGCTACCGAACTTATTTCGAATGAAAATGGCGGTGTATCCGACGCTGAAATTCGAGGTTATTGGCAAGATTATCAAAACCTCAACGTGACAATCACAGACGCGTTTCCTACTTCGGTTGATTACACACAGCACATCGATATGTGGATGTGTTGGGCATCAGACACAACGTGTGTGATTAGCGATTGGCCTTACAACGTTGGCTCAACACAGGACCAAATATGTGATTCGATTGCTTCGGATCTGCAAACTCAGGGGTACACTGTAGTCAGAATTCCGGCACGGAGTCTTGGGTGGACGCATTACACGTATGCAAATTCAGTGATTTGTAATGATGTCGTATTAGTTCCGAGTTATTCTAATTCTTCTGTCTCACAGCATAATGCGCAAGCAATCGCGGCTTGGCAACAAGCATGTCCTGATAAAACCGTTGTTTCTATACCTTGCGAAAGTATTGTTGGTTCAGCAGGAGTTATGCATTGTATTTGCATGCATATCCCCCGTCATCTTGGTGGAGAAAATCCGACTGTTTATTTGCAATCTCCAAATGGCGGAGTTGTCTATGAACCAAACCAGACGGTGCCAATCAATTGGATTACTGACGATGACAATGCTGTTAGTAATGTGAACATTGATTTTTCCGCAGATGGTGGAATCTCTTGGCAATCAGTTGTTTCTGGGAGTGCAGATGACGGATATCACTCTTGGCAAGTCCCAGATGTAAGCACTTCCGTTGGTCTTATCCGAGTTACTGCGATGGACCAAGATGGAAATAGTGGTGAAGACCAAGGTGATGGATTCTTCTCTATAAACGGTACTGCGGTTGCTGGAGATGTCAACGGTGACGGTATTGTAAACGTCTCTGATCTTCTTGCGGTCATCGAGGCATGGGGTCCTTGCAGTTTCAGTTGCCCAGAAGACCTTAATGGGGATGACGTCGTGGACGTCATCGATTTGCTTGCAGTAATTGGAGCTTGGTAATGTGGGTAATATATACCTCGAATAGACTCACGAATTGATCAAATAAACGCAACCAAACAGAAAAACTCCCGAATAATTCTTTGAATTGCGGCTTTGCCGTGCTATCTTTAACCAATTACTTACCCCCCCCCTTTGAAACCAGTAGGAGAGTTCACAATGCGAGGAAGAACGTTACTTATTACCGCTGCAGTTGCAGCAAGTTCCACCATCGGCTTAATAGTGGTTAATGGTCACGCAAGCCGAAAAGGTTCAACAACTCGTAACCTGATTGGACCAGACGTTGTCGCTTGGACAATTGGTGGTCAGAACAATGCCGACATTGATTACTACGGTTCCTCGAATGGGATTGGTGGGTACGCAATAGCAACTCAATCCTGCAACTGGGGTGATGAAGTACTGGATTGGTACGGCGGTACGAATCAATCCCCAATTATTATGTCAAACATGTTCCGTCTTAAAGATGGTCGTTTTGAACAAATTGGCCTACAGGCATTTATGAAACACTCATTTTGTGCTTTGAGTGAACCCGGTTGCGGCGACTGCCAATCAACGAACTGTGACACGCTTGGCATTGGATGCGCAGATACATACTGGGCTGGACTTAATTCAAATGGCGAATGCCCTCGCTCAGATGTAAACGGTTTTACTGGTGCGTACCCCTACCCATTTACACAAAGCCCATCTGGCCCGAGTTCTATTCGCGGCAATATTCAAGTCTTAAACGTGGATGTTGACCCTGCACAAAATGCTGGTGCTCGATATTTCATCGAAGCGCAGTACATTGCACAAGACGATCAACAAGCAGGCAACGGCAATAATAATGCATCATGGAGAGAAATCGGATTCAATTCAATTTCTGATCCATATGTAATGGACAGCGATGGTGCAACAGAAACGCATGCAGGTGAACCAGCAATTCAAGCTTGGGCGGATATTGATCCAAGTGTTCGACTCGGCCATATCCTTGTTCCTGATGACGGCAAAATCCTGATTGGTTCAAAAATAACTGATAATGGCGATGGCACATACTCGTACGAATATGCTATTCATAACCTTAATAACCACCGAAGTATTCAATCCGTTACTATCCCGACTGGAAATGCAACTATTTCAAGTGTTGGCTTCAAAGACATCGACTACAACAGTGGTGAAATTTATGACAACACTGATTGGACAAGTAATGTAACTGCTGATTCCGTGACATGGTATGGACCAACATTTGAACAAAATCCAAACGGAAATGCGCTTCGTTGGGGAACAACGTATAACTTTAGTTTTGTAGCTACTGCTGCTCCTGCGTCAGGCGATATCGAATGTGGTATTTTTAAGCCCGGCGGAGCTTCTAGTTTTAGCGCTAGTTCGATTATCCCAGGAGGCGGTGCGACAAACGACCCTTGCGACCAACCTCTTGGCGATTGTCCAGAAGATGTCGATGCTAGTGGCATTGTTGCCGTTGGTGACATTCTTGCAACAGTTGCAAACTGGGGAGACTGTGGCGACGGAACGTACCGCCCTCTTGGCGATGTTGATGGTGACTGCTGTGTAACAGTTGCTGACCTTCTTCAAATCATTGGCGCTTGGGGCAACGACTGTGCACCAACTGGCGCTTGCTGCCTTCCAGGTGGCGGTTGTTCAGATGCTGTAACCGAATCCGTATGTGTTGCTGCCCAAGGTGACTTTCAAGGCGCAGATTCAAATTGCAGTACTTCAAATTGTCCTGATCCGGGAGCTTGCTGCTTCGATGATGGTACTTGTCAATTTGTGATGGCAACGGATTGCTCTCAACTCGGCGGTGGTTTCCAAGGCGAAGGTACTAATTGCAAGAGCGCTAACTGCACGGTTGCTGGTGAAGGTGATGAATGCAGTGGTGCATTAATCGCAACAAATGGCGCCAATGCATTTAATACAAGTACAGCAACTCCAAGTGATCCACAACCAGACGCCTCACAGTGCTCTGGCTCGTATCTTGATTGGGATAACAGCCAAGATGTTTGGTTTAAGTATGTCCCTACACAATCAGGAAATGTTCACTTCACTACTTGTGATGGAAACAGCTACGACACTTCTATGGTGCTGTATGAAAATTCTTGCGATAATCAGGTTGCATGTAACGGTGACGGCAGTGGAGACAGTGGCTGCCAGGACTACTACTCAGCTTTTGATTACGATGTAATTGCTGGCGAAAGCTACTATATCCGCCTTGGCGGTTGGCAAGGTGCCACGGGAGAAGGCACACTTACACTCAACTAGGACGTCAATAATTACCAAAAAAGGCACATCCCGCAGATATTTTTTACCTGCGGGATGTTTTTTTGGTTGCATTCACGGTCTATTCAAGCCACAATAGGGCAATTAACCAAATAAGGAGGTTTGAGAGATGAAACTATTCACTGCAACACTAATCGTACTAGAGGCTACTACTTTAGCTTCTAGTCAAACAGTCATCATGGATCAGATTGGTCCAGATGACGGTTCAAATGTCGGCGCCAATATTACTGGTTGCCAAGACTTTGAAGCCGCGTACGATGTCTATGATATCGCTACTTTGGACAATTTTACCGGTTCTGGCGAAAACATAAATATGGTTGAAATGTGTCTCAACGGTTGGAACGGCTTTGTCGATCCTTCATCCGTTCACGGATACACTGCCAACCTTTACTCTACTCCTGGAGCAGCTGCTTTGGATCTTACGGGTGACATTGATTCAAGTTATGCTGATGCTGCTGACGCAACACAAAGCCCTACTTGGGCAGGAGCTGGTTTTGTAATCAGTATGCCAACTGTAATGGTTGCTGCTGCTGGCGATAACTGGGTAGCTATGATTCCTGGTAATGACTTCGCAACTGGTGGTCAAACTGGTTGTGCTGACGCATTAGTCGGTGACGGCGTAATGGGCTGGCAAGCTAATCCAGGTGGCGGCTTTGCTATGCCTGGTAACATGCAAGAAATGACAAACGAAGCTGCTTACCGAGTTTTTAGTGGCGATACTGCAGACCCATGTGATTTTCCTCTTCCAACAGAGTGCACCGCGGATGTTGACGGTGACATGATTATTGCTGTTGGGGATGTTTTGGCAGTGGTAGGTGCAATCGGTGAATGTGGCGATGGCACTTATAGACCTGCCGCTGATGTTGCACCTCTTCCAAATGGTGATTGTTGTGTGGACGTGAGTGATCTTTTGGCGGTTATTGGCGCATGGGGAGATGACTGTACTCCTAGGGGTGCTTGTTGTTCCGAAGACGGCACTGTTTGCTCAGACAATATGACACAGGCAGACTGCGAAGCAAGTGGAAGCACCTATAAAGGTGATAATTCAATGTGTTCTGATATAGTCTGTCCAGGCCCATACGGCGGCTGTCCTGATGGAGCTGACACTGACTGCGACGATTGTTGGGTAGATGGGGATGATGCCACTACGGACTGCAATGGTGGACTAAATGGTGATGGATCTATGGATTTATTGACCATTGGTGTACCTCTTTGTGGCGAATCATCTGTTTACTTAGATATTTCAGGAGGCACATACAGAGACACAGACTGGTTTGAATGTAATGCTCTAAATTCAGGTGGCAACTTTACAGTTACTTGTGAAACCGAAGGCCCATCAATACTCTTTGCAATTGTTAATCTTGATACATCCGATTTCGTAGAGTACGTAATAGCTACTCCCGGCCAAGTTGTAACGCATGACTTTGCACCTCTTACTCCAGGAAACTACTGTTTCTGGGCAGGCGCATCAGAATGGAATACAGACTGGTCGTGTGCTAACGGCGCAAACTATTGGATGCAACTTGATACAGACGGAGCAGCCTCGGGAGCTTGCTGCGTTAGCGAAACATGTGTTGGTGAAATGAGCATGAGTGACTGTGCCGCTCAAAATGGCACCTGGCACTTTAATCAAACATGTGCGGAGGTAAACGACTGTATGCCAATTATTGGTGCTTGTTGCTTGCCTGATCAAGTATGTTTAGAGAACCTTGACAGTGATCAATGTGTTTTATATGGCGGTACTTTTGCTGGTGATTTTACGGATTGTTCAATGACTGATATCTGTGCTGGTT
>JABHWX010000027.1 GCA_018657585.1 Phycisphaerae bacterium | reverse complement strand
GTACGAACCAAACCACGTACGTTTTTGCCCATCTGTGAATGCGTGTCGGGAAAGTTAACCATCCTAAAAGTACATGCATGATAGAAGGAATAATTAAAAGTAAAAACTGGAAAGTAGATGGTCTGTGTGATTTGAACTTTCCAGTGGCAGCATCGACGGAAGATCGGCAAATTGCTGAAAGCTGTTGTTCAAATCCATCGCCCGTTTCTTCTAGATATTTTTTTCTTGCAGCTGCAATGTAACGGGATCTCCAACTCCATGGAGCTACCCCACTAAATGCAACATGTCCATGCATCACGAGTAATCTATTACCACAAATCCATACGTGGTTTGGTTCGTACTCTGGATCATGATTCCCACAAATCAACGTGGTTTGCACACCATCTTGTTTTGCAAGTTTTATTAATCTCTTTGTTTGTATTCGGGACTCTTCAGCTGTACGTAAACCATGCTCCTCAGTAGTATCTCCATTTAGAATAAGCAAATCGCAACCTTGCCAAAGCTGTCGTAGTTGCTCAGCAGTATTGCAAGTCGAACTTTTTTTACAAAAGTGAATGTCAGAAAGGATGAGTGTTTTACCCATATTTCTATTTTCGCTTTATTTACTCATCTTTGCCAATGGTGATAGAGTTTTTTCCAAGTCGTTTTGATTTGAGCAAGCGCTGGTCTGCTTTTTCAAGGATTCCATCAATTTCGGATGAGTCCCAAGGGTATGTAGCAAGTCCACCAGAAATGGAAAGGCAGCCTGTTGCTTCATCTCCCAACTTCGGAAATCGGGCATTGGCAACTTGCTCCCTAAATCTTTTTGCGAGAATTTCTATTGTTGTTGGATGGTTGGAGCCTGGTTCTCTTGGTGGGGCAGGGTCGCAAAACAGAACAGCAAACTCATCTCCACCGATCCGACAAACGTGATCACCCTTTCTAATTATTGTACGTAAAAGGCGAACAAGTTCTCGAATGATCTCATCACCCGCATCGTGCCCCCATCTATCGTTGTAATGTTTGAAGTTGTCAATATCAAAAATCATGACGGTCAATGGTCTGCGGTTACTTCTTGCTAATTGAAGTTCTTTCGTCAAACATGTTCGTAAAAAACGTCTGTTCCACGCCCCTGATAATTCATCCTTATACGCAAGAAGTTTGAGTTGGCGTTGTTTACGAGCAAGGTTGAGCCAACAAGAAGCCCAACGCGACCATCGGGTTAAATCGCTACTTGTCGAGCCGGTTGCAGCTAGAAAACCATGTTCCTCATGACCGTATCTGAGCGGAGCTGTATCGGATCCTTCAGGAGCAGAGGGGATATCATCTATGATTGCACAGAATGACCAACTCGTTTGTTGTTTTAGTAAATCGATCAGAACTTCTTTGAAACTCGATGGCGAATGCATGAGTGCACGCACCAAATCGATGTCGCCAAGATTTGTTGTTTCTCGGACATAATCACTAGCGTCTGAAATTCCCAATACTTCGTCTAAATCTACTTCAGTGTCGTGTATTTGCTCAGTTGGTTGTGATTGTGCATTCGCAATTGCAGATGCCAGCTTATTTGCTGTTGTGTCAGTTGGAACGTGAGCATCTGCTTCTGCATATCCACTCGTTGAGCCAATAACAACAATCGTTGGGGTAGGATCTATACGCCGGAGGGCATCTATGTATTCGACAGAACCGTTTTGCAGAAGCGTATCATCTATCACAACTGCTTCAACAAGATCGGTTGCGTTGCTTGTTGCAAGTTCACCAATTGCGTCGAAGATTGAATGAACATGACGAGCAGGTTGGTCAATTGTAGAAACAAGTTCATCGTTAACAGATCCTGCAAACACTATTGAACTTCGTGTTTTTCGTGCAGACATTACTCATCTACCTTTTTTGGGTTATTATCAAGTAGCATTGAAAGTTCATTGGCATCAATTGGTTCGGTGTGTACGATTGGGTGATCTTCTAACAAATCAACA
Source organism: Phycisphaerae bacterium (assembly GCA_018657585.1). Classification (GTDB taxonomy): domain Bacteria; phylum Planctomycetota; class Phycisphaerae; order Phycisphaerales; family SM1A02. The sequence goes on along the minus strand of JABHWX010000027.1, from coordinate 8,775 downwards.
ACACTGCCATCGTTATCAACGTTTTCAAGTTGTCCATTTCGCAGTTCAGAAATGCAAACACTCGGTAGATACTTACGAACTGCATGGACCATTTTTGTGGTGCCATTCATTTCGTTTGCGTGTACGAGGATAAGCTGGACTTCGTTTGGTTTAGAGTTCCATGCTTGGACACTAGTTGCATATTGGTGCAAGAGGCAGACTTCAGCCATTGCTAGTGCAGGGTGATGCTCGTACACAGCACTTAATTCAAATTTGTCCACGATATGTTTGGCTGCATCGATGCGATCCAATGGCACCAACACAACACATCTTGAAGGAAGATTGTTGGTTTTCAAAGTCATAAGGATGTCCTAAAGAATACCTCGTTTTTTGCAAGACGCCACAAAAAAGTAGGCAAATCCCTCTAATCAACCAATTAACTCGATACACGCCTCAGCAATAGTGCTTGAGCCGTTACTTGGCGTGTGTGTGACAAGTGCTTGCCGCATTGTAAGCCGCTGTTGATGGTCTTTTAATAACTGTAATAGGGTATTGCCCGCACTAGCAATATTCGCTTGCACATTAACGTAATCCTTTTCAATTAGTATTCCACCAATTGATTGCAATGGTAGAGCGTTTGTTTTTTGGTGTTCATCCTTGTGGTAGGGATATGGAAGAACGATAGCTGGAATAGCATTGATGGCAATTTCCGCAATTGTGTTTGCACCGCCGCGAGTTACAGCGAGATCGGAGATTCCCCAAGCATTGCCCATCCTTTGCTCAAATGCGATTACCTTGTGCTGTACGTTTGTTTCATCCCAAAGCTTTTTCACTTCTTGGACATTTCCAGAACCAGCAATGTGCAAAACTTGCCACCCTTGAAACAAGCTGGCGCATCGTTTTGCTAAGGCAGGAATAAATGCATTTATCGAAGTAGCCCCTTGTGAAGCACCTGTAACGAGTAGTGTCATTTTTTGTGGGTTTAGATCATACTCTGAGTAAGTTTGAAAACTGTTCGATGAAGCCAGTGCGCACTTTCTTAATGGTGGGTTTACTAGAGTAGCACTATCAAGTTGGCACGGCACAGTGGTAAGCACACGATCCGCCCAACGTACCGCGAGGCGATTTGCTTTTCCGGGTGGATCATCGAAGTTAAGCATCACAGTAGGGCAATTTATTTTTTTTGCAGCACGGAGCGCAGGAGCAGAGACGAATCCACCTGTTGAGATGACGCACTTAATTTCATTTTGTTTTATATATAACCGCACGGTTTTTTCTGATTGCCAAAATCCTCTAATAAATCGAATGCAGCCGATAGGTCGCAGAGATAATGGCGAGGCGTCGAGTGTGAAATGAGAGAAGGGCGTTTGCTCTACCATGAGTTTGTCGATTGCACGTTGGGAATGCGCCAAGATACACTGGTGTCCTTTCGCAGTCAGAGTTTCTGCTACTGCGATTGCTGGGGCGACGTGCCCGCCGCTTCCACCACCTGCAATGAGAATGTTAGGCATGTGAAGGTGTTGAAACGTCAATGTGATGCGTATGCATACTGAGCACTGTATCGTTTTTACGATCGATTGCATCAATCAGGCCGATGCAAAATGCCGTGAGGAGCCAACCAGTTCCACCATTACTCAGTAACGGTAGTGCAATTCCCTTTGTCGGAATAAGTGCGGTGACAACTAGAATGTTCATGCAAGCCTGGAGCCCTACAGTGACAACAACTCCAAACGCAATAAGTTGTAGGAATGCACTTTTTGTTTTCCGAATGACGCAAACTCCAAGTACGACTAAACCTATATATAGAGATGCAACAGCGATGGCGCCAATTAACCCAAGTTCCTCACAGATAACGGAAAAGATAAAGTCGGTGGTATCTTCAGGCAAGTACCCAAATTTATGGATTCCATTTCCAAGCCCAAGCCCAAAAAGTCCACCGCCGGATATCGTCGACATCGATTGCAAAATGTGATATCCACTTTGTTCTGGGTCATCAAAGGGATGGAGGTACGCTTGTAACCGAGCGATTCGATAAGGGCTTGTAATGACTGCAAAGGCAAACCCCGCAATGGCAATCGGTACGAGCGTTGCAAAGTGAAGAAGTTTGGCTCCTGATGCAAATAATACGAGGCATGCAACTGTAAAGATGAGTACTGCCGTGCCGAGATCTTCTACCGCAATGATGGCTGCAATTACACCTATTCCAGAAATGGGAAGAACGAAGCCTCGCCAAAAATTTCCAACATGTTGGAATTGGTTTGATCCCCACCATGCAACTATGAGCACCATGGACCATTTGGCTACTTCGCTTGGTTGAAAACTAATTGCTCCAAATGTTACCCACCTGCTAGAGTAATTTACCTCTCGCCCAATACTTGGCATGTAGACACAAAAAAGAAGTAAAACGGATAATGGCAATAGCCAGAGCACAAGTGGGATTTTGAGGAGACGCTTTTCGAAAAAATGCAAAGGAAATCGGCTTCCTATGAACATCGCTAAAATCGCGAAGAATGCGAGCATGGTTGGTCTACTTGCGAGCATATCTTCAAATGACAAGGGGTCTTGCGAAACCTGCATCCCTGCAGAGTTCACCATCACCACCCCAAGCATGAGGAGAGTAATGGAAATGACGACGATACCTTGACCTGCTCGCATATCTACCCAGTATCGTCTGTATTTACAAATTAACCACACAATCTGTCGTAACTTCGGTCATACTGTGCGGTTCCAAATGTCTATAAAGGAAGAACAACATATAGCCCATAAAACTATTTATCTGGAGACTTTTGGTTGCCAGATGAACGAGCTTGATAGCGAACTCGTGCAGGGACAACTTACTGCTCTCGGGTACATTTTTGGTGATGATCGGGAAAGTGCTGACGTTGTGCTATTTAATACATGCTCAGTACGCGAGCAAGCAGAAAATAAGGTGCTCAGTAGAATTGGTAAATTAGGCATTGCAAAAAAAAATGGTAGAGAAGTTGTAGTAGGGCTACTAGGTTGCTTGCCTGAGCGTGAGGGAAAACGTTTACTAGGTACATATCCACAAATTGATTTTATTTGTGGACCAAGCGAGTTAGATAGGTTGCCGTCGCTTCTTCACAATGCAATGGTCGGGGAAATGGTAAGTGCTGCAGAACGCTCAGCACTCCAGGGGAACCGATCACGACGTTCGTCTTCTCTTTCTGCAGCAGAGGATAATCTAGAGTTACTTGATTTATCTAGAGCGTTCGATCCTGACTTTAGGCAGCAAAGTGGTAAATCTGCGTATGTACGTATTACACGTGGGTGCAATAAGTTTTGTACATATTGTGTTGTGCCAAATACGCGAGGTGCAGAAGTTCATAGACCACCAGATACAATCGTTGATGAGTGCAGAGCGCTTGTAAAGAGTGGAACTGTTGAGATTACGTTGCTCGGCCAGACCGTAAATCACTATAGATATACTCACGGTATTGCAATGAATGCTGAAGGCAGAGAGGTTCCGCAAATTGGTCCTGGGATTTCTGCATTTAAAAAACCAATTGAGGAGAACCAAAAAGTAACGACCTTTGCAATGTTACTTCGGAAGATTCATGATGAAGTTCCAGAGTTACAACGGCTCCGTTTTGTGACGAGTTATCCGATTGATTTTGGAGATGATATTTTGAACACCATGCGTGACTGCCCAAGGATATGCAACTATTTACATGTTCCTGCGCAGTCTGGCTCAAATGCGATTCTGAAGAAAATGAATCGTGGGTATACAGTTGAAGAGTATCTCAAATTTATTGAACGAGCGAGAACGATTATTCCAGATGTGGAAATTGCTGGGGACATCATTATCGGTTTTTGTGGTGAAACCGAAGAAGATTATGAGGCAACCCGCGAACTTCTAAGGAAGGCGCGTTTTAAAAATAATTTCGTATTCCATTATTCGCCAAGACCTGGGACGGTTGCAATTGATCGATTTGAGGATGATGTTCCTCGTGAAGTGAAAAAAAGAAGGCTCAACGAACTTCTTGCTCTTGGGGGTGAAATCAGCGAAAGTGTGCATAAAGCATACGAAGGTAGAGTTGTGGAAGTGTTTGTGGAACGATTAAGCCCAAAAACTTCCCAACAAAAAGGGGTGGAACTGAAGTGGGAACAACCCTCGATTCAACTTTCTGGAAGAACTGGGGGAGACCTAATATGTGTCTTTGATGTGGAATCTCATGAAAAAGCTACTTTATTACTTGGGACCCTCGTTCAGGTCTGCATAACATCGTCCGCGGCTTTATTGCTCAAAGGTGTTCTTCAGGCTTCAGAATGTTAAAATAGGCAGAATGTGAAGAGTTTTTTGCCATTTTCTTCAAAAACTCTCGTTTTAGTGTTGACTGCCCCCATTCAACTAGTATTCTTAAGTGCTTAATGGAACTTTGCTTCCATTAATCCCATCAGGGAAGAGATTCTATTGCAAGTTGCGGGAACCAACTCACGCAATACGGCGAATATTAACTCTGTTGGGGAACATGATTGGCTATTTACTCCCAAGTCAGCTCTGGAAAGTAAGGCTCCAATCACCAACGTACGTATTTTTAACTAGATCTAGAAATTTTAAGAAAGAAAAAAGAGGAAGGAAAGCACTATGAAAAAATCAACGCTTTCACTCACAATTGTAGCTAGTTCGCTTATTGCAGGCTCCGCTATGGCTGACTACACCGGACTTACATCCGAGAACGTAGATAACGGCGATGGTACATGGACAGCACGTATTTTTGCGAACTTTGACGCTTCAACTGATGAGTTAGACGCCGTTTTTGGCGACGCAGATAACGCACTTTTTATTACATCCACAAACGGGTTCTACCAAAACGCATTTGGTGGCGCTACTGCTGCAGATATCAACCCAGCACTCTACGCTGCATTTCCAAGTTTGGTAATGGACAGTTGGGTAACAATTGGTCTCGAAGATCAAGTTGGCAACAACATGCTCAACATCGGTATCGACTGGTCAGGCTTTGAGGCTGGTGGAGATATCTCTACTGACAACGGTACATGGTTCGCTACTCCAGACGACGCGCAAGTGCTCGCTGGTGCTGACCTCCGTGTTATGGTTGGCCAATTTACAATGTTTGGTGCAGACTCCCACGTATCGGGTGTTCTAAACATTCAAGGTAAAGCTGGCGATTTCGTGACCTTCCAGGCACGAGATCTCGCTTTCGACTTCTCCATGGTTCCAGCTCCTGGTGCTCTTGCACTACTGGGCCTTGCAGGTGTTGCAAGCCGACGTCGACGCAAGTAATTTGCATTGACAGGTTACGGTTCGCCATTTGGTACCGGACGAACCCGTAATTATTCGACCTTCAAACCGCCGCTGCTTCCCGCAGCGGCGGTTTTCTTATACCCATTTATATGCAAGGCATAAAAAGGGGGGGTGTGTGGAAGTCCGATAAATGTGGTGTTGGATGGGGGAAGTGGGTAGGGTTTGGCATACCAAATAGGGCAAACAGTACAGACGGAAGGCGGAGTTGAATGGGCTTCCTTGATGAGTTGACGTAGCGGATTCTGAAGGCATATTGATGAATAGAGCAACAAGTGTTCGATTCAAGTGTGAAGCTTGAGATTAACAATAAGTTGCATAAACAGAGTTACAAACAACAAAAGATATGAGGAACAACACAATGAACAAAACAACACTAACAATTGCAGTAACTTCAGTAGGCACTCTTCTTGCTGTTGGTTCAGCTTCAGCAGATTTTCAAGGCTTCTCTATAGACGAAGTAGAAAACGGTATGGCTGGCTTAACGACTTATAGGGTATATGCTGATCTTGAAGCAGGAGGCCAACTCGATGCAGTTTTTGGCGATGGCGTCGATGAACTTTTAATCGAATCAACTACAAGTTTCTACCAAAATCAATTTGGTACTTACTCTTCACCAAGTGCAGCACTGTTTAGTTTCTTCCCAAGTCTTGAGTTTGATAGTTTTGTAACTATCGGTCTTTTGGATGATGCTGGCGATGCTATGCTTGACATAGGCATCGACTGGACAGACTTTGAAGACAATGGCGGCGATATTTGGACTGACAATGGTACATGGTTCGCAACACCCGATGAAGCGCAAGTGTTTGAAGATGGTGGGCGTGTCCTTATTGGGCAGTTCACATCGGATGGCGATGTTATGGGAACAGTTAGTTTACAGGGCAAGAATGAAGATTTAACAAACTGGCAACACCGAAGTGTTACATTTAGCACAATTCCAGCGCCCGGTGCTATTGCGCTTCTCGGCATTGCAGGCATTGCAGCAAGGCGACGACGAAAATAAGAGTTAATATTATTGTTTTGAGAGGATATAGTTTTACCGCCCCGACCAATTGGTCGGGGCGGTTTTTTAATTACTTACACTTCAGTGCTCATTATATGTTGGAAGATGGTCAAAAAACACGTTCACTATGGTCCTGTAATACATTGGCTTATTTTTGCATTTGCAGGGAAATGCAGATAACCGTGCGGTTTGTATCAATTACCACAAAGAATAGAATCATTGGGTTTGCATCGGTTAAATAGCGAGGCATACTGCTAGCGGAAGCATGTGTTCAGTGCAGAGGAACTGTGGGAAACAGATCCAAACCACTAGAACGAAGTGTAAGAATGTTTTTTAGACTAACGAAGAAAGAGGATATTTTAAAATGAATAAATTAACGTTTTCAATTACAGCCGCAGCAGTGAGTTCACTCTTTGCAGTCGGCACATCATCAGCTGATTTCCAAGGGATATCAATTGAAGCTCTTGACAGTGGGATGGGTATTGGTACGACATACCGCATCTATGCTGATGTAGATGGTGGTGAAGTTGATGCTGTTTATGGCGATACAGATAATGCACTGCACATCGAAGCAACAACAAGTTTCTACCAAAACCAATTTGGTGGATACGGTACTCCGAGTGCAGCGTTGTTTGGCTTTTTCCCAAGTCTTGAGTATGATAGTTTTGTAACTATCGGTCTCTTAGATGACGCGGGCGATGCAATGTTGGACATTGGTATTGACTTTACAGGCTTCGAAGCTGGCGGTGCAATTAGTACTGACAACGGTACATGGTTTGCCACTCCAGACGAACCACAAGTGCTAGCAGTCGATGGCCGCGTATTGATCGCACAACTCACAACTGATGGCGACATCAATGGCGTGATTAACTTGCAAGGCAAGAATGACGACCTATCAAACTGGAACGCGCTTGGCGTAGAATTCAGCACAGTTCCAGCACCTGGTGCAATTGCACTTCTTGGTCTAGCTGGCGTTGCTTCAAGGCGACGACGAAAATAAGGCTAATCCCTTTCCATATGAAATAGTAATTTCGCCGCCCTAGCACTCGCTAGGGCGGTTTTTTTGTAATTCTTTTGTGTATTGAAAGGTATTGGTATGCTTAGGGTTACGTAGTATTCACGCTTGGAATGCTAATAATGTTTAATTTGAGCACTTGACGGGATGGAGGGTTGGCTGATAGTTTTCGCAGTGAAAGCATTACCGGACCTTAGGGTTTTGGTACTGCTTGAAGAGCTCGCAGCACGTTGTTGCAAGCAATGTAAACGTGTTCCAATAAGAAAAGGAGAGGAACATATGAAAGTCAGGATGACAACATTCGTTGGCTCTGCGGCAATGGCCGCGGTAGGATCAACAACCGCGTTTGCGGGTTTTCAGGGAATCGAATGGGAAGCCATCGATAGCGGCATGGGGATAGGCACAACCTATCGACTCTATGCAGTCGTTGATGCAGGTGGCGAAGTAGATGCTGTGTATGGAGATGCTGATAATGCACTTAGCATTCAATCAACAACAGGTTTCTACCAAAATAGTTTTGGTGGATACGGTACACCAAGTGCTGCGCTGTTTGATTTCTTCCCAAGTCTTGAGTTTGATAGTTTTGTAACTATCGGTCTTTTGAACGACACGGGCGATGCTATGCTTGACATTGGCATCGACTGGACAGACTTCGAAGACAATGGTGGCGCAATCTGGACCGACAACGGTACATGGTTTGCAACACCAGATGAAGCGCAAGTTCGCGAAGTAAATGGTCGAGTATTGATTGGCCAGTTCACGACTGATGGTGACATTAGTGGCTTCATTAACATGCAAGGCAAGGATGCTGATCTCACAAACTGGAATGCATTGCATATCAATTTAGCGCCAACACCAGGCGCTCTTGCGTTACTCGGATTTGCAGGAATTGCAGCGCGTCGACGACGTAAGTAATCAGTAGTTAGTAAACTAGGTCTAGTTTCAACGCCCCGATGAAATTTCATCGGGGCGTTGTTTATGTGGTGCAAAAAGAAGCCTGTTATTACCGTTTTTGGGCAAAATAGGCAAGAATAGCGTTGTCGGACGTTAAATTAGCACGTTTTTTCTGATTAATTGGGCTTGCCATCCCATAATACCGTGTTATTATAAGTTTGGAAGCAGCCAGTTTTTGCAGTTATGTAGGAACTGGCGGGAAATTGGAGAGCAATATGTTCTCTCGTTTGTCCCCAAACGTATTGGGGTAACGAGTAAGAAGGAGAAGTGTTCTTATGAACAATTTAAAACTTTTAGGCCTCACGGTTGGAGTTAGCTCCCTAGTACTTGCAGGAAGTACATCAGCAGATTTCCTCGGTTTTGATATCGAAGAGGTAGAAAATGGTATGGCTGGTTTGACCACATACCGAATCTACGCAACTATAGATGCTGGTGGCGAAGTTGACGCTGTATATGGTGATGAGGTGAATGCACTTAGCATTCAATCAACTACAAGTTTCTACCAAAATAGTTTTGGTGGATACGGAACACCAAGTTTTGCGT
>JABHWX010000026.1 GCA_018657585.1 Phycisphaerae bacterium | reverse complement strand
GAGCAGGAGAATGTAGAGCAATCAGTGCAAAACTGGCGCGAGTTTGTATCTAGTGCAACGAATGCAGCGTCAAAAATTACTGCACAAGGGGAACTTGTTCTCGTTGTGCAAAACCCCACGAAGAATGCTGAAATCGTGCATCTGGAATTGCCATCCCCTTTAGGTCGCACGAGCGAAATTGCAAACACTTCTCCGTTGGCTCAACAGTTGTTTGAACCGCTGTATGTAACGCGGCACAGTGAAGGCAATCCGATTAAGGCACTTCAGATGGGGTTTGATGAAACAACGAATATGGTAGTGATGACCTATCTCACTATTGACCGTTTGTTCCGCAGGACTGTTGGGGTTGATCAACTTCGAGGACCAGTTGGAATAGTAAGCATAGGCTCCAAGATTGCTGGTAGGGGATTCAGTTATTTACTCTTCTTCCTTGCCATTATTAGCGTGAACTTGGCAGTGCTGAATTTCTTGCCGCTGCCAATTGTCGACGGTGGACTTTTTCTTTACCTCATCTATGAAAAAATCTTTAAGAAGCCTCCTCCGATTGCTTTTCAAAACGCAGCAGCTGTCCTTGGTCTTTGCATGATTGGGGCACTCTTTCTGGTCACCTTTTACAACGACATTGCTCGCCTAATTTCCGGCACCGTTTAACTTTTCCTCTAAGGCTGACACAGAGGTATCAATCCCGGCATGTCTTTATATTGGTAAATTGGGGTAATTGATACGGGTTATGAGGGCAGATAAGGGATGAAAGTGTTGTTTATCGTTATGTATGGGCGTTTTCGGGTCGAGGGTTCTTCTGTACGGGCAATACTCAAGGAACAGGATGTACATGAAAACACAGCACAGCATGGATGGAAATTGCAGACGAACAATCGTCATTGTCGAGGGCAATGCGACAATCGCAGAACGACTCGTGGCGGCACTCGTAGCGCCAGCCAGAAGCGATCAGTGCTCTTTTTCTAAGGGGCAGATTGAGTGTGTAGTCCTTCGGAATGCTCAAGAATTCTACGAGTCTGACACCGCGCGATGGGACCTTGTTGTTACATCGTTGCATTTGCAGGACGGTTCCGGCTTTGATGTACTTTCTTACGTGCAGGGTCTTAGGCCAGATGTTCCTGTAATATTGATGGGGTATCCTGAAGAATCTGACACAGCAGTAGAAGCAATTAAGGCGGGAGCGGCAGATTATCTTATGCTCACCGGCCATGAGATGATTACTTTTCCAGTTACCGTACAGAAATGTCTTGCGTTACAAGTGATGAGAATGGAAAACGATGATTTGCACGCGGAATTAAGCCAGTCGCTCTCAGAGCTAGCCGTGGCAAACAGAGAATTGCAACAGATGATTCAGCGGTTAGAAATTGCAGCTCGCACGGATGATTTGACTAAATTATGCAACCGACGTTGGCTAAACTTAATGCTCGAAAGTCGTTGGGAAGAAGCAACACGGAATGGTATTCCACTTGCATTTATGATGATTGACCTAGATGGGTTTAAAGCATGCAATGATAATCTTGGACACCAAAAGGGTGATGAAGTGTTGCGATTAGCTGCACGTGTACTCGAAGCAAACTGTCGATCGATTGACATATCAGCTCGCTTTGGGGGAGATGAGTTTTGTGTTCTTATGCCACACGCAGACACAGAGTCAGCAGTACGTATCGCACATCGAATTGCCGCAGCATTTGATGAGGCTATTGCAGCAATTTCAGAACCGAACATGCAAGTTTCAATGTCAATCGGTGTAGCGCATTGGCAAATATCAAACCCTGTAAGTGCTGATGAATTAATTCGACACGCGGATGAAGCAATGTACAAAGCAAAAACACAACGCGACCGTAGAGTAGTATTATCTGAAGCGCCTTCCCGTTGGGCAGCGTGATTACATCCTGCGTTTCATCGCGCGATCCATTTCTCGTTGCGCTGCTCTCTTTGCTAGGTCTTGCCGCTTGTCTGATTTTCGTTTGCCAGATGCAAATCCCACCAATACTTTAGCTTTGTTATTTTGAAAATAAATTTTCAGGGGAACTAGCGTATTGCCTTGTGATTGTGAGAATGTGGCGAGTTTCTTGATCTCGCGTTTATGTGCCAATAGAGTTCTGGTACGAATTGGGTCATGCTGATGGGCTGGAGATGCGTTGTTGTATTCTGCGATGTGTACCCCATGTAACTGTAAGGCCAGCGGGCGTTCAGTAGCTCGAACCCATCCTTCTGCAAGGCTTGCCTGCCCATTTCGAAGGGACTTTACTTCGCTTCCACGCAAGACAATACCAACCTCAATTGAATCTTCAATATGATATTCGTGGCGTACCTTGCGGTTCTCAATAGCAGGGTTTTGGTTGTTTTTCTTCTTGCCCATTGATAGTATAGGAATAGTATCTTGCAAAACGCCCCTTACGTGTGGTTCAGCCTTTTTAATCGAAAAAGAACTAGTAATTACGCCGATTCATAGTAAAGTATGAACAAGGAGATTGATATGAGTTTTGCAACAATTGTGGTTTTGAGTTCCGTATCGTTAGTTGGTCGAGGTAGCGGTTTTAATGAAAATTTTTCTATAACCACATCTGGCGAAAATATACTATGGAATGGCTCGATGCCGCTTGCAACAGATGGCGAATTTTACGAGATGCTCTACACCGTGACAAGCGCATTTGTCATGGTTGAATATATTGGTATAGGTTTCGGACCAATTGATGTGACCGATATGATTCCTCCAGATTCAATTGCAACTTGGCAACCAGCACGAGCGCCAATGCCTATCGACTTTGATTGGCACGAAGTTATTACTCCAGCGGGTGGTGATCCGCCTTCATTAGCGTATAGATGGATAGTTGAAGTGAATGAAAAAGGTTCAGTATCTTGGGTTGGTGAAGATTTGTATCTTGGTGAAGCAGAATACGACCTTGGCTGGCCGTGGGGATCGGTGACTGTTCAGATTACTTCAGGCACAATTAATGCAAACCTAGACATTCAAGAAGTTTTTAATCCATGCTACGAAGATGTTGACGGAAGTGGGACGGTTGATGTTAGCGATTTACTTACCTTGATTGGCAATTGGGGCATATGTAGTGAGTGTATTGAAGAAATTCCAGGGGATGTAAATTACGATGATATTGTAGACGTCACGGATCTACTTATGATTGTTGGCGCATGGGGCCCGTGCCCAAGATAATAAAATGAAATAGAAAAACTACGACAATTGTCGTAGTTTTTTAATGCGCTGAAGAGGACTCGAACCTCCACGGGATGTTACTCCCACCAGCACCTCAAGCTGGCGCGTCTGCCAATTCCGCCACCAGCGCTGCGGATTGGGATTCTAACACGACAAGCTTGCTCCCGCTACCGTAGAATTACAGAAGATGGCAGATGACGCGATTCTTGTAAATGAAATTTTCTACTCGATTCAAGGTGAATCGACG
>JABHWX010000025.1 GCA_018657585.1 Phycisphaerae bacterium | reverse complement strand
TCGCAAACTTGTTCAAAAAGTTCGAGTCGTTCATGGACCTTCAAATCTTTTTGTTTTGCATATTCAAGTAATGTTTTTGCTCCGGCAATATATTCCATTGCAAAGTATGGGACGCCGCCTGTTCCATCATCGTAGGTGCCTGCTTCATACACTTGTGCAATACATCGATGACTTAATCTACCTAGGATTTGAGATTCATATTCAAAGCGGCGCATTGCACTCTTTGAAGTCACGCCACTTCGCATTACTTTGATCGCTACTTTTCGCCGAGGACTCTCCTGGATTGCTTGATATACCGTTCCCATCCCGCCGGAACCAATGGTGCGTTGCACCTTATACCGACCAATCTCGCGTGGGATCGCTCCCATTGGTCGTTCAGGCTGAGATTCAATTGTTTCAGCATCTGCGTCAGATGGAGGGCCTTGATTGTCTCTCATACTTTAATTGTAATCTCTGTTAGGATTGGCGTATGTCAATACCAGTAACAACAACCTTTGATTTTGATGGCCACAAAATAATTGAGTATAAAGGCGTAGTTCGCGGCATCGTTGTGCGTTCGCCCACCATCGTACAAGGCTTTTTAGGTGGATTAAAGAATATAATTGGCGGTAAAATAGGTGCATACACTGAAATGTGTGAACAAACTCGCGAAGATGCATTTCAGCACCTTCTAGAGCACGCAGAAAAACTTGGCGCAAATGCCATTGTTGGGTTTCGCTACGATTCTTCTGATTTACAAGAGTCAGCCACAGAGGTGCTTTGCTACGGTACTGCTGTCATCATCGAGAAGAATTAATTCTCATGTCCCAGCACTTTTCGTGCTTGATGTACGTCAATAAATGGGAAGATGCCAAGAACAATTACTTGAAGTATTCCGGCTCCGAGAAAAATCATCGGAAGTGTAAAATATTCTGAAATTATGCCAGAAGTTTTCAGCCCAATGAATGTTGACATATTAAGAATTGCCATATATGCAGTAAATTGCGTTGCAGCAACTTTTGGCCATGACACAGTCATGTACATTGCAAAAAGTGAAGCAGAAATCATACTTCCCATCCATACGTCAACCAAGATATAAGTAATAACAACTGGCCTGTTTGTCCAATCAAACCAAAGAACTCCGGAGTCAGGGGATGAGAGTCCAAATGTTATGTAACTCAAAGCAAGGATAACACAACCTATTGATGCAATCTTTTTCGGGCCAAACTTATCTGCAAGAATGCCACCCACGATTGCACCTGCAAGACCAAGAAAGACACCGTACCCGCCGTTGATGTCTGTATATTCAGTACGTGTCCATCCCAAATCTTGGATGAATAAGACATTTGTAATCGGTGAGAGTATTCCGCCTGCAATAAAGATTGTCAATCCAATTGCACCAGCAAGTAAAGTTGATCGCAGAGAAAATGCACGCTTTAGAAATCCAAAAAGTTGGACAATACTATGCGCGAGTTGTTGGTCAATTGCAAGTTGCGAACTTCCGGGGGTCCAAGGCAATAACTTTTCTCCAGAACGTTCGCGAAGTAAAAGTGGAAATAGCATGATTCCGCCAAGCATAATAATTTGAATAGTAAATGCAATTCCAAGGCCGTCTTGCGAAACCATACGACTCAGAAAAGCGCCGCCAAGAAATATACCAATGTACTTTGATCCATACATAAATCCGTTAACACGACCACGCTCGGACTCGCGTAATAAATCAACAGCAAGGGCATCCACAGAAACATCTTGGAGGGAGTTGAAGATGTTATGTACAAAGACAAGCCAGCCAATTAAAACGAGATGTTCCGCTGGATTAGGCACGAATGCCATACTCAGAATACTAACAGTCATTCCAAACTGAGCCGCCAAAATCCAAGGGCGGCGACGACCCATTGATGGAATCCCAAAGCGATCCATAAAGGGACCCCAAACGAATTTGAACGTCCATGGAAGTGTAGATAACGCAGTTACTGAAGCGATCGCGACAACTGTTTCCCCTCGTTCTGCAAGATAGGAAGCAAAGGTAACAGTTACAAAACCATACGGAATTCCTTGGGCAACATAGAGAACACAAAGCGTAATCAGCCGCAGAAGAGGGCGATCGGTAAGGTTCAACTTATATGGGCTTTCTTCCACGATATCCTCATGGTATCCTATGCACCCTTGGTCCATTGGCGCAGTTGGCTAGCGCGCTTGCATGACACGCAAGAGGTCACTGGTTCGA
>JABHWX010000232.1 GCA_018657585.1 Phycisphaerae bacterium | reverse complement strand
TGAACCAACCGATTTCACCTGAAAATTTCTCAAAAATTGAAGCGCTTGCAACAGAGTATATGAATACTAAAAATGAACTGTTTAGGTTCAATGGCTACGCAGGTGCTGACGAGCGATACAGATTGAACGTGTCCGTCGTAACTGAAGAGGCATGGCAAAGTTTGTTCGCTGCGACTATGTTTATCCCAAGTGGAATTACAGAAGGGTTTGACCCGAACTGGACAATCATCGATGCTTGCAATTTAAAGATTGAAGATTGGGAATCTCTGGGCTTGAATAGTGACATGTGCATTATTCAATCGATGGAACAAAAAAAAGTAATTATTTGTGGAACTCGATACGCGGGCGAGATCAAAAAATCTATCTTTTATGCGATGAATTTCGATATGACTGCAGTGAATGTATTTCCAATGCATTGTTCTGCGAATGTTGATAAAGAGGACGAAACAAACGTTGCGCTCTTCTTCGGATTAAGCGGGACAGGAAAAACAACGCTCTCCGCTGATCCAAACCGTCCTCTAATAGGCGATGACGAGCACGGTTGGAGCGATGACGGTGTTTTTAACTTCGAAGGTGGCTGTTATGCAAAATGTATAGAGCTCTCAAAAGAAGGCGAACCACAAATTTGGGATGCTATTAAGTTTGGTGCAGTTCTTGAAAATGTCGTTCTTGAAAAAGACACTCTTATTCCTGATTACGACGATGGTTCAAACACTGAAAACACGCGTGTCGCGTATCCAGTCAGTTATATTCCAGACGCAAAAATTCCAAGCGTATGTGGACACCCTAAAAATGTAATCTTTCTTACAGCGGATGCATTTGGTGTTTTGCCTCCTGTAAGTAAACTTACTTCAGAACAAGCTATGTATTACTTTATCAATGGGTATACATCGAAGCTCGCAGGTACAGAGGCGGGCGTTACAGAGCCACAGCCATTCTTTAGTCCTTGCTACGGCGGGCCATTCTTGCCTCGTCCACCAATGGAATATGCAAATTGGCTTGCAAAACGAGTGAAAGACCAAGATGCGAACGTATGGTTGTTAAATACAGGTTGGACCGGTGGGGGATACGGGACTGGCTCACGCTTTAGCCTTGCCTGGACACGTGCATTTGTTACTGCAATTCTAGATGGCTCACTCTCTGATTCCGAGTTTGTGGCACATGATATTTTTGGCCTTCAAATCCCTACGACCGCACCGAATGTACCTTCAGAAGTACTTGACCCTTGCCAGACGTGGGGTGATAAGGAAGCATATGTCACTACAGCACAGGCACTTGCAGATAAATTTAGAGCAAATGACAAGAACTACGCGATGGACGAAGCCGTTCGTTCCGCAGGTCCAAACTGCGCATAGTTACCCACATTAACGCATAAGAACATTATCGGACGCCCGAATTCAACAATTCGGGCGTTTGTTCGTTTTTTCAACACAATCCTTACCCTCGGAGTAAATAGAGCCCTCTGCATTGACGAAACCTCAGTTGTCGTAATTCCACGTGGAGACGTGGACTCTTAACTGCACTCCAACTGAAGGTGAACGTGGCAATGATGAATCCGTTTGATAAAGATGTACTAACAACTGGTGAGGTGGCAAAAATTTGCAACGTCGCTGCACGCACAGTGAGCAAGTGGTTTGATTCCGGTCAAATCGAAGGCTACAGAATTCCGGGTTCAAAGGATCGACGAATTCCTGTGCAAGCTCTTCTCTCATTTATGCAAGAGCATGGCATTCCGTTTGACGGATTAATGTCTGGAAATACTCGCGTTCTTATAGTAGATAAGGATAAAGAGGTATGCGGCACGCTAGAGCGCGTATTTGCTGATCAAACAGAATATATTGTGCAATCATGTAGTAACCCCTTTACTGCAGGTGTTGAGTGTGAACGCTTTAGACCACATGTGATGCTCTTTGATTTGGAATTTTGCGGGGATGATTACACAACCTTCACGAAATCACTTCGGGATAGCGATGAAATGCAATCTACAAAAATCATCGCGATGAGCGGTCGCCTTACAGATGGCCAATTAACCCGACTGACATGTAGCGGCTTTGATGGCGTTCTCCGTAAGCCATTTACAGTGCGACAAGTGATCGATTCTATCGAAAACGCGGTAGCAGTCGTTTATTAACCCTTAACTCCTTTCCTTTCTGGTTTCTCCGAACCAGTATGTGATACGCAAGCCCGCCTTTGGCGGGCTTGCGTTGCATTGGTACCATACACATCTATGCGTATTGGTCTGGTACAGCTTAATCCTGTGGTGGGTGACATTATTGGAAACACAGAGCGCTTGCAAACAGCAATTGCTCAATTCGACGCAGAAATTATTCTCACCCCAGAGATGTCAATATGTGGGTACCCTCCACGAGACCTCTTGTGCAACAATGACTTTGTACGTGCATGCGAACAAGCAGTGCTTCAAATTGCTTGTACTTGTCCAGACAAACTGGTTGTTCTTGGACACCCACGAATTGATGCAAGCACTGGGCGAGTCCGAAATTCTGCAAGCGTGATTTATGGTGGCGAAATTATCGAAGTAAGTGATAAACAACTTCTACCTAGCTATGACGTTTTTGATGAGAAAAGATATTTTGAAACGGGGCAGAAGATCTGTACTTTCACGATAGATGAAACAAAAATTGGTATCGCGATTTGCGAAGACTTCTGGCAGGGAAACGATGCAGATGTTGCCCCAACATACGACATAAATCCTGTCCAACAACTTGTAGAGGAAGGGTGCAAAATAATTCTTTCTCCAAGTGCCTCGCCATTTGTTACGTCTAAGCATTCTTCTCATCTGCAGTATGCCTTGCAAGTTGCTCAAGAGAACAACGTTATTATCGCGATGTGTAATCAGGTTGGAGGCAATGATGATTTGGTATTTGATGGCGGTTCTTTCGTAGTGAGTTCAAATGGCTTGCTTGGAGAATTACCTCTTTTTGATACAGGATTAATTACCGTTGATTTGAATACAGTACCGGTTGAACCGACACTTCTCCCATCCGAACAAGAACAGTGGAAGGCGCTTGTCCTTGGAACAAAAGATTATGTGCAAAAAACAGGGCACTCCAAAGTTATTCTTGGAATTTCCGGCGGAATCGATTCCGCACTTGTAGCAACAATTGCAGTTGCGGCGCTTGGTGCAGATTCTGTACAAGGTGTACTTATGCCATCTCGGTATTCTTCACGTGGCTCCATTGAAGATGCTGAAAGGCTTGCCCGAAACTTGGGAGTTTGTACAGATACACTGCCAATTGAACATCTTCATTCTGCTTTTGAACGAACGTTCAGTGATGGTTGCCATAACCCAACCTCTCTTGCTGAAGAAAATGTCCAAGCGAGGATTCGTGGACTTTTATTGATGGCGTTGACAAACTCAGATGGCTCACTTCTGCTTGCAACCGGAAACAAATCCGAACTGGCCGTTGGCTACAGCACACTCTACGGAGACATGAACGGTGCTGTTTCGGTCATTGGCGACGTATACAAAACTGATGTGTGGGCACTTTCGAACTGGGTGAACCAAAACTATGAAACATGTGGTTTTTCATCTGCCCCAATCCCTGAAAACTCAATTGCAAAACAACCCTCGGCTGAACTTCGTCCTGATCAATGTGATCAAGATTCGTTGCCCGAATACGATGAACTTGACAGCGTCCTTCGTCTTCATATCGACCATGAGTTGGGGATTGAAGATCTTAAAGATGCATTACCTGTTTCGCCAGAACGTATCACAAAGATAGTGCGAATGGTTGATATTGCACAGTTTAAACGTGAGCAAGCATCGGTTATTTTCAAAACATCTCCAAGGACCTTTGGGCGTGGTCGAAGAATGCCAATCGTGATGAAGCGGTCGTGGGTTAACGTGAGGGAGACACTGTGACGATTCAAAAACTCCCAACAATTCTGATTAATCAAATTGCTGCTGGCGAAGTTGTTGACAGACCAGCTAGTATTGTAAAAGAACTTGTAGAAAATTCGCTTGATGCTGGTTGCACACACATTGATGTGCTTCTTGAACATGGAGGACGTGATTTAATTCGGGTGAGCGATAATGGTTCAGGGATTGCACCAGACGAAATTGAACTTGCAGTTACATCACATGCCACAAGTAAAATTCAAGAAGAAGCGGATCTTTCTGCAATTGCATCGCTTGGTTTTCGCGGTGAAGCCCTCGCTTCTATAGGTTCAGTAAGCCATCTTGTATTGAAAAGCAGGCAATCAAATGATGCATCAGGAATGCAAATAGAAGTTGATGGTGGTTTGATGTCCGAAACAAAACCAGTTGCGGCAAGTGTTGGCACAACAGTTGAGGTTCGCCGTCTCTTTTTTAACACGCCAGCTAGACGAAAGTTTTTAAAATCAGATGGAGCTGAAACAACACGCGTTCGCGATGTGATACAAAAACTTGCATCGTCTTATCACGACGTCACCTTTGTATTGACAAGTAATGACCGAGTGTTGCTCGATTACCCAAAGACCACATCGAAAGAAAGAATTCTTTCAATTGTTGGCACTGAACTCGATGGAGAAATGCTTGAAATTGAAGGCAAAGCAGATGGCATCACTCTGTGGGGTCTTGTTGGGACACCAAGCGTGGCAAGACCAACTTCAAAGCATATACGAGTACACGTAAATGGGCGTTCTATTAGCGATAGTTCAATTACACATGCACTAAAAGAAGCGTTTAGAGGCTTGATTGAACCAAAACGCTGGCCAACTGCGGCACTCTTTGTAGAAATGGATCCTTCACTTGTCGACGTGAATGTTCATCCCCAGAAGAGTGAAGTACGTTTCCGCAATAAAGATGTCGTCTGGAGACTTGTAAACAAAACAGTAGCTAGTGTGCTTAGTGAGAATGATTTTGTTCCCGCATATCAGCCATCAGTACATGGGCTGAGTAATCAAGACGGTGGATCATTTACTGGATCTCAAGCAGCATTTGGTGTTACGGGCACGCCTTCATTTGAGAGAGTTCATTCGATAAGAAACGCCCCAGTTATTGATTTTCCAATGGAAACACCATTGCCCACAATACTTGGAAGTGATGCAGTGTTGCAAGTACATAAATGTTTTCTAGTCACGCAAGACGAACAAGGCATTCTGATTATTGACCAGCACGCATTGCATGAACGAGTAATGTTTGAAGAGCTTATGCAAAGATTATCCAAGGGCAATTTAGAGTCGCAACGGTTGCTTGTGCCAGACGCAATCGTTGCAGATTCCGCACAACTCGAAGCACTTGAGACGAACGGGAACCTACTAGAGAAATTAGGGATTGAAGCGTCTGCATCTGGGCCAGCTTCTATTTCAGTCTATGCACTTCCTACGTTACTCGTCTCCCGGAACGTGAATGGGGCAACTTTTATACGCGAACTTCTCGATGCTCTTGGTTCAAATGAATTTTCGAGTAGTGAAGAGGAGGCTCTTTCTGAAATTGTAGACATGATGTCATGCAAGGCTGCAATAAAAGCTGGCGATCAGCTAACGCCGAGAGAACTTTCTGACCTACTCAAGAAACGAAGAGAGATTGAACGAGGCGGAAGTTGTCCTCATGGCAGACCAACGACGATGCGTCTCTCTCTAGCTGAATTGGAGCAACGATTTGGAAGACGGTAAACTGACTTGTAAAGTGTTGCTGTTCGCAGCTGCATCAGATGTTTGTGGGAAAAGAGAAGCACAACTTTCAATGGCTCGTAACTCATCTGTCGGCGACGTATTTGATGTACTCTCTGAGACTTCCCCAGAACTATGTTCTTTGCGAAGCCGTTGTGCATTTGCAATGGATCAAAAAATTTGTTCTTCAGATACGCAATTACTTGATGGTTGCACTATTGCAATACTTCCCCCAGTGAGTGGTGGGTAATTCGATGTTGCCAACGTATCAAGAAGCGCTTGCATCGGCTTTGTCAGTTGTAACACCGAAGAGTACCACCGAACTTCTTCCTCTAAGCGAGGTAGGTAATCGAATTCTTGCAGATAATGTAGTTGCTGATCGCGATTTCCCCCCGTTTAATCGCTCCCAGATGGACGGGTATGCAGTTCATGCGAGTGAAGTAGAAGAGGGAGTCATTATGCAGGTGATTGGACAGGTACCTGCGGGTTCAATTTACAAGGGAGATGCTGGACCCCTGAAATCTGTGACAATTGCGACAGGAGCACCACTTCCTGATTGTTTCGACGCAGTAGTTCCCCACGAGAAAACGGATAACGGAGTTGACCAAGTTGTTTTTCATTGCAATGGTGCAGCACCTGGCGACTGTGTTCATTTGCAGGGAGTCGATGCAAAAGAGAGCGATGTAGTTATTGAAACGCATACACTTATTTCTCCGCAACACATTGGTATCTGTGCAAGTGCAGGCGTGCATGAGGTTCCTGTTCTTTCGAAACCGAGAGTTATTATTATTACAAGTGGTGATGAAGTTGTTGCAGTAGATGCAGAACCTCAATCGTATCAAATACGTAATGGGAACAATCCGATGATTTCACAGGCGTTCCGTGCAATGGGTTGCGAGATTGTTGCACAACACCATTTGCAAGATGACCCAGTGCAAACGGGCAGATGTATCGCAGAATCGCTTGATGGTCGCGCTGATCTTGTTGTAACAGTTGGAGGAATCAGCGCAGGAAAACGAGACTTCTTTCCAGATGCATTTTCTAAATCTGGTGTTGAGTTAGCTGTGAAAGGCGCAAAAATCCAACCAGGCAAACCAGTTATTGTTGGAAAGCATGCAAACGCAGTTGTTGTTGGGCTTCCAGGCAATCCTGTCTCCGCATTATCCTGTTGTTGCATTTTTGGTTGGCCGATAGTGCGTGCATTGTTTGGTATGACAACGAAACTTCCTTGGCAAATTGCTCCTCTTGCACAAGATGTTAAACCAAATCCAAAGAGAAGATCTTTTCGCCCGTGCATCCTTGCCGATGGGAAAATCACATTGCCTTCATGGCAGGGTTCAGGTGATTTGTCACACACTTCTGCAACAAACGGTCTTGTGCAATTGCCCGAATTAGACGGCGTACTTGAACAGGGCACTGCAGTTTCCTGCCTTGCATTTCCATGGGTTTAATGCAACGTAAAAGAACGAGGGTCATAAAGAGAATTGTCCTCGCTTAAGAACCCAGAGCTAACGGCATCGTTGCAGTCGTTATGTGAATCCGTGTGAATTGAAACATGCCCATCAAGCCAAGCAACAACAGTACCACCATCATGTCTAAATGCCTGCATACCTGCGCACCTTGTGTAAGGGTCAGTATATGGGTCGAACTCATCATCAGATGAAGGTGAACGCATAAACTTATTTTTACTACTATCACCAAACATGGCGCAATGCGACGGATGTTTACATTCTGACGGTTGAACCCCGTCGACCACGATTCCAGAAACGTATGCTTCGTCTCCAATAAAAGAGGTGTTGTAGTTGTATCCTGTTGAGGAATAATTTGTATGAATATGAGTTGGGCACATCATACTTTCTGTTTTTTGGTCAAGATATTGCCAGAGAATTGTCTCGTCATCCCAGGCAGTAAACGTTTTCGTAACAGCGGGTGGATGTGCCTGGTGATCATTCCTATAAGCGGTCGCGGCAAACACAAGTTGTCGTTGATTGTTTTTGCAAACAGCAGCTTTGCTAGTTCGATTCGCACTCCCAATTGTTGGAATCATCAATGATATGAGAATCCCAATAATTGCAATGACAATAAGCAGTTCTATGAGTGAAAAAGCTTTTTGCATGGTGTTGCCTAAGACCAGTTGCCTATGAGCGAGAGTAAATCTTGTACATCGACGTATAAATCACCATTAAAATCGGCGAGTGGACCACCGATTGCAAGAGGACCGAATGATTCAATCAGTGCAAGCAGGTCAGTCACATCAACGGTGCCATTCATATTGACATCACCAATAATTTGTGCAGTTACATCAGCAAGACCATCTATTTCAGGTGAAAGTTTTGAGTTAGCATCTACTGATATACGAACGAATGAAATTTCAGGGAGACCAGTTTCTGCAATATCGATGGGTGTTCCTCCGCCAGAAGATCCGTACAAATTCATAAGTGCTACGTTGTCGAGATTCATCACGTCATCGAGCGTGAGTCGAGGGTCTACAGGGAGTGTAAAGTTGGATGGCACTGATCCTTCAACAGCATCGTATGGTTGGCTGTCAAGATAACCGCGGGTTGGCCAGAGTCCGTTAGCAAGTTCGGCTGTGATAGCAATCCATTGTTTTCCATCTTGTGAAACTTCTATGAGCCCACCATCATCACTGAACACGCCACCAACAATTCCGTTCGGATAGGAGTTATCAATACATCCTGTGTTTCCAAAAATAAGAAGGTCGACGCCCCAAGGATTTGTGGAGTCGTCTTGGACTGGTTCGTCAAAAGAAACTACAAGAGAACCGCCTGCACCGATGGAAACAATTTCATCAGTAAGCCATGGCGAGTTGAAGGGGCTAACAACGCAGGGCCAAACGTCTTCTCCGGTGAATCGGCTTGGCTCTCCAAGGGCAACCTCTGGGATGTTGTATCCAGGCGAACCTCCAATTCCTTCGTCGAAGGAAACGAGTGCATCTGCCCATGGGTTTGAAAAAAGTGATAGAACGATAATTGGTAATGGCGACATTCGCGATCTCCACATAACTAAGCCGCGCGATGGTACGTGTATTGGCGGATGCCAACAGCGCCGTAGCCCGATTCGCGAGGGCAACACTGAATATCAGGAGAGGTTTTCCGGCTTCGAGGAGTCCTTACCAACCTTCCCACTTGGATTCCAAGCAGTGGCATAGAAGTAAGAATTGCCAATTAAAGTGGCATCCTCGTT
>JABHWX010000231.1 GCA_018657585.1 Phycisphaerae bacterium | reverse complement strand
GACAATCGAGGTGGAGGATACGACGTCTACATGCAACGATTAGATGCCGACGGTAACCCTTTGTGGCAATCAGATGGAATTTTGATTGCAGATCGAAATTATTCTTCTACTATGGATTTTGATTTAGACATTGACGCCTTTGGTAATGCAATTGTTGTATATCGAAAAAATATGTTTACTGGTGACGGTGTGTATGCAACACTCGTTAATCCTGCTGGGGTTATCCAATGGAACACACTTGTGCAGCCATCAGGAACTTTTGTCGCTTCGCCCGTTGTTACAGCTGTTGAGAATGACATCGTTGTTGGCTGGATTAGTGATGAGGTTTCAAAATTTCAACGACTTAACGCGAAAGGCACCCCTCAATGGCCTTCGCCGCTAATACTGAGTGACCCTGCTGGAGGTTCGTTGCAGGTGGCAGATATTCATGAATCTTTAGACGGGAGTGTTATTACTTCGTTTGTGCAGTACACATCGTTTTGGGGAAACAAAGTATTGAAAGCACAGCGGATTGCAAGTAATGGAAGCACGGTATGGCCGGAATTAGTTTCAGTGATGTTCGATAATTCATTGCAAATGGGTGCATATCCCGATTTTATTTCCGATGGTACAGGCGGCGGTTTTTTTACTTGGTACGGCGTGGGCCCGTTGCAGAGTTATGCGATGAAGATTTCAAGTGATGGAAACTTTTGGTTTGCAGGTCAAGTGCAAGTTGCTTCAACTGTGGGGGCAACAGAACGAGTAAATCCAGTAGCTGTCCGAGATGGAAATGAGTTTGTAGTATTTTTTCGATCTTTAGATAATGGCCAAAACAATGATGGAATTGGTGCGCAACGACTTTCCTCAGTAGGCGGATTGTTATGGGGAAATGCAGGCTTGGTTTTAAAACCAACCTCTTCATCCCCGCAGTATGGAAGTTTTGCGACAGCAAAAACAGATATCGGAACGACGTTGTTTTTTGATGAATCGGCTTCCTTCGGGAACGGTATTGTCACCGGTGTTTCACTTGATACAAGTGGAAATACACAGTGGACACCATCATTTTCGAGTGTCGCTTCTACGCCTTCGAGTAAAAGTCGCATGGTTGCTGCATCAACAGGAGATGGGGTGTTGCTTGCATGGCAAGATGACCGAAGTGGTGCAAATGATATTTATGGTCAGCGTGTAAATAGCGATGGATCGCTTGGTAACTCGACGAGTTGTGCGGGAGATATTGATGGCGACGGCGTGGTTGGTGTGATAGATTTACTCACAGCAATAGGTGTCTGGGGACCGTGTAGTAACTGCAACGCAGATATCGACGGTGATGGTAACGTAGGTGTTTCTGATTTGCTTTCCATTATTGGTCAGTGGGGCGATTGCTAAATTAACTATCCCGATGGTAGTTAATTTAGAGAACTTGACCTGCTTTGGGGTATGACCCAAGTACTTCGATGGACTTACAAAACTCGGCAGCAGTTTTAACGGCTGATTGTAAATCATCAGAATCTTTGTGTGCGTCAGCATCTATATAGAACGTGTAATCCCAATTAGTCCGGCCACTTGGACGTTTGTCAATGTGGCTCAGGTTGATTCCATTGTCGCGAAAAGCGGCAAGTACGTCGACTAGGGCGCCTGGTTCGTGTTTTGTTGTGAACATAATGGTGGACTTGTCTTCGCTAGATGGCTGCGCAGATTCTTTTGCAAGAATCAAAAAACGTGTGATGTTCTCAGGTCGGTCTTGCACGTTTTCGATTGCGATTTCTACGTCGTGTTCGTGCGAGGCAAGTTCAGATCCAATGGCTGCGGTATGCGAATCATCTTTTGCAAGTTTCACTGCTTGTGCACTGCTTGCAGTTTCAATGACTTCAACGTTTGGAAACATTGCAGTGAGCCATTTGCGACATTGAGAAATAACTTGAGGTTTAGAAGCGATTCGTGTAATTTCGTCTGTTGGACCATTGCATAACAAGCAGTGACGGATATCAATGAGTGCCTCTGCGTAAATCGTTACATCATGCTCTTGGAACGCATCGAGTGTGTCGGTAATGGAACCACTGGTGGAATTCTCATACGGAACAAGTCCATAGTTACAGTGTCCCGCTGCGACTTCTCGAAAGACACGTTCAATAGTTGGAACGCCAACACATTCCACGCTTGAACCAAAATGTCGAATTGCTGCAATGTGACTAAACGAACCATTTGGCGCAAGGTGTGCGATTTTTAGTGGTTGCTCAAGTTGAAAACTCCCAGACATGAGTTCTCGATAAATTGCCTCGATGGTTTTGTCTGAAAGGGGACCATTGTTTGCAGCGAGCACGCGGTCGAGCACCGCACGCTCTCTATGTGGTGCGTAAATGGGTGTTTCAGTATCACGCTTAAACTTCCCAACCTCAACAACTACGTTTGCCCTTTTTGAAAGCAATTCAACTAGTTTTTTGTCAAGTTCGTCGATTTGTTTTCGTAAATCGTCGAGTCCGTTTTGCTCTGGCATATATGTATGGTAACAAAAGACCACACAGAGGCGTTGATGGGAGTCGTAGCCTCTGTGCGGACGGGGGATGGATTGTTTAATAGAGAGAAAGGAAGGGAGTTTCTTTGCTGTTATGCGCTTTGCTTCATTTCCTTTATTGCTGCGATTTCTTTGAGTTTGTTGACTCCTCGGTATTTCCAGTTATTGACTGTTGAAACTGGAACTCCTAGCGAAGCCGATGCTTCCTCGTACCTCAAGCCTTCGCAAATAACGAGCCGTACAGCGTCACGTTCATGGGATGGGAGAGATGCAAGAGCGTCGGTCATTTCTTCAGTAGACCATTGTTGTTCTTCCTTGCGAAGATTGCGAAGATCGCGGATGGCTTCTTCACGTTGTGAATCTATGTATTGATTCTTACGTTGATTTTTGTTGTAACGACGTTTGATAAGATTGTCAGCGATTTTGATGAGGTAGCTCGAAGTGATTGTTTTTTCTTCAAGAGCGTTGACTGTAAGGAGCCGAGTGAATACTTCTTGAGCAATGTCTTCAGCTGCGGATGGTGCAAGTGATTTGCGAGTGAAGCAGTAAACTCGCTTGTAATAAGCGTCGAAGAGTTCAAGGACTAGGTTTGCTCGTGATGTTGTGACTGGCATATCAGTCTCTCCTTGGGTCAAGCGGTTTGCAACGTTCGTGGTTGCAGGTTCCGTGGCTTTCTCAAGACTCAAATTGCTACGTTGCAAATTTGAGGACCCTCTCAAGGAGGGTCGATGCCTCTTTCGGGGAGGCACCTTCGTGGCACAAATTGTCTTTAGTTGGGTCTGGTAATGACACCAACTACACCATCTATGAGCAATATTCGATTTTGTGAACGCTTTTGTTCTAATTATTACAAAAAATACCGAAAACATCTTTTTGCAGGTATGCTGTACGTCATAAAGAACCCCTTATTCGAATGTAAAGGCATATTCATGACGCAATCAAACAAACGCAAACAAACAAAAAATTCTTCCCATCATTCGTCAAATCCATCACCTGAACCAAAAAAGGCTGGAATTGGGCGAATTTTTATGATGTATTTTGTGATTTTTGGAACAATCCTAGCCTTCATCGGATTCATGGGTGATGACAGCTTGCCGGATTCAAGATTCTTTATTTGGTTGCTTCTAGCGATGAACTTTATTATTTCAATCATCGCGACCATTTCACATACAAAGAGTGGCAAGAAATCAAAAATTGATGAAATCGCAGGAAAGTGGTAAATCTATGATAAACGCTGTCGTTCTTGGCGCTGGCATGGTTGGATCTGTGATTGCTGAAGATCTTGCTAAGAGTGGATATGAAGTTACGATTGCTGATTATTCTGGGGATGCACTTGCTCGAGTTGCAGAGAGAAGTAACGGTGCAATTGCTATTGCTCAGGTTGACTGCAGAGACCAGGACGCAATCGAAGCGGTCATTGCTTCGGCTGATATTGTGTTCGGAGCTCTGCCTAGCTGGTTGGGCTTGAACGCATTGGAAACAATCATTACCTCTGGAAAATCGTACTGTGATATTTCTTTCATGGCAGAAGACCCTCGTTCGTGGGACGTTCTCGCAAAAGAGCATGGTGTGACTTGTGTGGTTGATTTTGGCGTTGCCCCAGGCATGAGCCATTTACTTTGTGCACATGCTGTTCATCTACTAGATACATCTGACCGCCTCGAAATTGTTGTTGGCGGTTTGCCTGTGGAACGAAAATGGCCTTTTGAATACAAGGCTCCATTTAGTCCGTGTGATGTAATCCAAGAATATATTCGTCCAGCACGATTAGTTGAGCACGGTGAGATGGTGACTCGACCCGCATTAAGTGAGTGTGTGTTGATGGACTTTCCAGGAGTTGGAACGCTAGAAGCATTTAATTCCGATGGCTTGCGGACATTATGCGATACTCTCGATGTCCCTTTTATACGAGAAAGAACATTACGATATCCAGGTCATGCGGAAATGATGCGTGTGCTTCGAGCAGCAGGTTTCTTTAGCGAACAATTGTTACAAGTAGGTGAGCAAGATATAAAACCAATTGATGTTACTTCAAAGATCCTTATTGATTGTTGGAAATACGAGGAGGGCGAAGAAGATTTGACTGTGATGCGGGTAGAAGCAGAAGGCACAATCGGTGAAGAATACGTTCGACTACGTTGGGACTTGCTGGATTACTATGATCCAAACGAAGACCAGTCAAGTATGGCAAGGACAACTGGTTTTCCTGCAGCTTCGATGGGAAGGATGATTGTTGATGGGACTATTGACGAACCAGGTGTACACCCACCTGAGTATTTCGGAAGCAATGACAAGGTTGTGCAACGATTGCTCAAAGAACTTGAAGACCGCAATGTGATATATAAAAAGTCATTGGAGTCAGTTCGATGACCTCTCTTGGACTTATTGGAGCGGGCATGATTGCGAATATTCATGCGGATGCTATCAAACGTGTCGGGTCGAAAATTGTAGCAGTTCATGATCCTCGGATGAGTCGCGCGGAAGAGTTTGGCATGAAGCATAACTGTGAAGTACTCGAGACGGTTGATTCCTTGCTTGCAAGAGATGACATCGATGGAGTTATCGTTGCAGTTCCAAATAACATGCATGCAGAACTTGCAATTGCATCGTTGAAAGCAGGAAAACATGTTCTATTAGAAAAGCCTATGGCGATGAATTTGCAGCAATGTGATGAAATTATTTCGGCTAGAGACAAGTTTGGGAAAGTATTGCAAATGGGATTTGTTTGCAGGTACTCGCCGGCGGCACTACGAGCAAAGCAAATCATTGAAAGTGGTGAGCTTGGAGAAGTTCTACATGTGCAAGCAACACTCCTTCGCCAGCGTGGTATTCCAGGTCTTGGCGGGTGGTTCACAACAAAAGCAAAAAGTGGTGGCGGTTGCTTAATAGATATTGGCGTGCATTTAATTGATTTGGCAATGAGTATTACAAATAAAAAATCGCCCGCCAGAGTTTTTGGCAAATGTTCGCAAGCATTCACCTCGCAAACGTACGCGTACGAAGAAATGTGGTCCACTCCTATAGAGGGCGGCACGTTTGATGTAGAGGATCGGGTGCGCGCATTACTTACCGATGCAAGTGGCACTACGTTTCAGTTTGACGTGGCTTGGGCTACACACCTTCCTGAAAATACACTAAAGGACGGGCTGCTCATTGAAGGAACAGAAGGAGCACTTGTTGTGGACCTATGGGCCGACGAGATGATTCTTGGCTTTTCTGAAAATGGCAAGCCGATGCAAGAAACGATTACGTGTAAAGTGACTGAAGCTTGGGACGATGCTTTTCAAGGGGAACATCGTGCATTTGCATCTGCAATGGCAACGAACAATCTCGATAGCAACGCAGGTACAGGAGAAGATGGTCGCTTAGTTCAACATGTAGTTGAATCTATCTATTCTTCAGCGGATTTAGGGCAAGAAGTAAAAATCTAGGGTCATGTCGAGGGTCTGGCCCTTGACATGACCCTAGTGATTATTCGTCGACGTTCGCAAGCGACGCTTTGTATTCGTTTAGTGTTGCAACGATAGATTCATCCATAGAAGAACCACTTCCAAGCTCAACAGCTTTTTCTTGCCAAGAAATTGCTTTGTAACGGTTTCCCATTTCCCAATAGCAACGTGCGAGCGTATCAAGAATCATTGGATCTGTGTAATTACTGAGTTCGCAACCTCTCAAAGCAATTTTGAGTGCGAAGTCAAGGTTTTGGTCTTCTGCTGGCATTTGGTCAACGATTTTCCATGCCATGGAATTCATTGCCATAGCACTGTCCCAGTTATTTTTCATCATCTGATTTGCCCAAGCATACGCTGCTGCTTTATCCTTCTTTCCTGTGAGCAATGCCATGAACTTCATATCGTCGAGTTGCGAATTGTTACCGTATTCAGCAATGAAAGTGTCTATTGCACTGATGTATGCATCCCAATCACCTGATTCTTGTGTTTTGCGAAGAGACATTTGGAACTTTCCTGTCGCTATCTCACGTGCTTGATTTGTTTTAAATTCTTCAGAAGCAGAGGCAAGGTCCCAAGTGCCTTCGACGATTTCTGAAAGTGGTTCATCCATGGACATTGGATGACCAATCCAAGCAACTTTGCCGTTTGCGTCAATAATAAATGCAGTTGGGATTCCGCGTTGACCAGCCGCAGTCATATATGACCCGTATGTACTTCTGTCAGGATCTACAGCAACGGTATATCCCATTCTGTCCCAATTCAGTTTGCCGTCGGATTTATTTGTATCTTTTAAGAACGAAGTAACAGTTTGTAATTCTTTTTCACTAGATACTCCTGTGAAAAGCACCTTGTCGCCATAGTCCGACTGAAGTGCACTGATGTGTGGCATTGAAGAAATACATGGACCACACCAAGTAGCCCAGAATTCCATTACGTACACTTGTCCATCTTCAAATCCAGCAACCTCATTACCTTTGACCCAGTGGTCAATAGAAATTGCAGGTGCCTCGTCTCCGATAGCAAGCCGTGTTGGTTGCGCCTCTGTAGTTTTGGAAGGTGCATCCTTTGGAGCTGTTAATTTTGTCATTGGAACTGAATCGTTTGAATCATCTTTGGTTTGGTTTTCAGTTGTTTGCGTTGTTGAGCAAGCAACGATTGAAATGCATGCAAAAGATGCGATGCTTAAAGTAATTGAATTGTGCATGTGGGTTCTCCTTTTTCCTTTAACACGTACAGCTTAGTGTACTGTTTTACTGTGCTTCTGATACCAACAAAATCGTTGCGATAACGTCGTATACAGCGTGGGTAGCTGCAGCGATACCAAAACCCCTTATAACGTACAAAAAACCAAGATATACCCCGGCTCCGAAAAAGAAAAATAGAACAATTGGTGAAAGGGTTCCGGCATTTGGAAGATCGTGATAGAGCGCAAAGAGAATTGCTGAAACAAAGATGCCAATGCCGAGTCCTACGACTTCAGATTGTTTGAAGACATTACAGACGATTGTATGAATGCCAGCAATGAGAATCATTCTAAAGAGGAACTCTTCGTAAAGCCCGGCTCCAACACTGACGGCAATTTTATTGAAGGCGTCCAATGAACCAATTTGAGAATTAGTAGTAGCTGCAACATAACCTCCAAGAACAGCACCAAATACAACAAGTGGAACGGTGAAGGCAATTGCTTCGGCTGCCATTCCGCCAATGATATGCAATTGAATTTTCCATCTGTCCCCTGTGAACAGATGCCAGATAAAAAGCGTTGTGATGATTGCAATTCCTCCAAGCCAGAGACCCTGGGTGAATGGCATATCAAACAATTCAAAAAATCGAACAAGATGCTCGCGCGCTTTTATGTGGATGTGAGCATTTGATGAATAGAGTGCAATCTCATAAAAGATTATCAGTGGAAGTAAAAATACAAGCATGTACAAGGGCTCACGAGAGAGCTCGCTGTACTTTGCACTTCGTAATGGTTTTTGTTTTGCAAAGCGGGGGGGAAGTGGCATAGACACAATGATAGCGTTACCGGAAAAGTAGCATTTGATTATCTAAAAGAAGTTATGCTTGCTTAAGATCGCGAAGCCTACGGGAGAACCGACTTTTTCGCCGAGCAGCAGTATTCTTGTGAAGAGTGCTTGTGCAAGCGATTTTGTCGAGAAGCCCACAATATTTTTTAAATTCTGTTTCAGCCAATGCTACATCTTTTGCTGCAAGGGCATCTAAAAAGGTCTTTGATTGGTCCTTGATGCGTCTTTTGCGCCAGTGATTAACAGCGCGGCGCTTTGCATTTTGTCGAACATCTTTTTTAGCTGATCGTGATTGTGGCACAATAAATCTCCAGTGTCTCTAATTGCCCCTCTCGTTGAGGAGCGAACGTTGAATTATCCCAAAAACCCGCAGGAAGTCAACCCACTTGGATGGCTTTGGCGTAGCGATATAGGTGGTGCTGTGGTATTCTTCCACCCTTCCAACCCCAATGCGGGTGTAGCTCAACTGGATAGAGCGTCGGTCTACGAAACCGAAGGTTACAGGTTCGAGTCCTGTCATCCGCGTTTTTAGGGAATGAATAGGGAAAAGAGGGCTTTTAGTCAATTCCAAATTCAACTGTCACGACAACACTGACATCTTTCATGATTGTAGAGGTGTCATTTACACCATAGCTGGTAACTCGAGTGGAATTAGGAGGGGTTATTTGAATGACTCCTTGGCGAATATCTTTAATTTCAGTCACGCTACCTCCAGCTTTCATGGTTACCTCTTCTGCTCTGACTCGAGCATTTTTCGCAGCATCTGCAAGGATTTCAACTTTTACATCGCTTACTCCGCTGTATGTATACGAAGGGGTGCCACCAATGACGAAAATCCCATCCTTAAGTAGATCAGTCACACTGCCAGCAGTAGAAGCAATTTTCTCGACATCGGAAGTGGAAACAGTGTAATGCTGTGCGAGTTCGTATTCGATTACGTCACGAGTTTTATTCCCTTCTTCATCTCGGTCGTAAAATACAGTTGTCGAGATTGCGCCTCTTGATATTTCATTGCTCAGAAACCCGCTTTCAGTCAAAAATTCATCAACCCGTTCCATCCCATTTGCAAGAGTCTCGTGTGCAGTTTGAATAGTTTTTCCAGTTCCCTTCACAGTAATCCACCACTTTCCACGATCGCTTTGCACTCGTTTTGTTGATTTCCCCTTTACGATTATTGATTGTTGGGCTTTCTCAGCATTTTCAAATTTAGAACTGTACGCCTTCGAGGCGACCACGGTACTTGTGACAATCGAAGCCACGATGCCAAGAGTGATGACGGCTGCTGAATTAAATGCCATGAGTTTGATGCGATATTCTGCCACGGGAATCTCCTTTTAATATATGACTTGCAAAAACGCTCCCCCTGATAGAGTATTCGCCCAAGAAAGCCACTTATCTGTAGTTTTAAGAGTGGTATAATGCACTGTTGCAAAATACAATGCATTATATGAATGACGCAAATACTACAGGTGTAGAAGCAAGTGGGGTACCGCAAACTATGCAAAAAATGAGCAAGATTGACTTGGCACCAATTCCAAATGAAGGCGTTTTACTCGGTTGGCTTCGCCAGATGCTTCTAATTCGAGAATTTGAAGTTAGAACAATGCAGGCGTACCAAAATCAACTTATTGGTGGATTTTGCCACATTTACATCGGGCAAGAAGCAGTCGCTGTTGGGTCCATTGCTGCGGTTAACGATGATGATCCGATCGTTCTCGCTTATCGGGATCACGGTCATGCACTCGCACGAGGCATGGATCCAAAATATTGCATGGCTGAAATGTTTGGCAGGATTGGTGGTTGCGCTAAAGGCAAAGGCGGTTCTATGCACATGTTCGACGCCGACCATTATTTGTATGGTGGTCATGGAATCGTGAGTGCTCAAACTCCACTTGGCGCTGGCTTGGCATTTGCTACCAAATATGAAGATGAAATTCTTAAAGGCGGAAAGTCAAGCCACGTTACACTTTGTTTTTTAGGTGACGGAGCTTTGAATCAAGGTTGTTTTTACGAAGCCATGAATCTTGCAAGTTTGCAAGATCTCCCTGTGATTTATGTTCTTGAAAACAACAGGTATTCCATGGGCACCGCGATAGACCGCGGGACTTCGATGGCAGAAGAACTGCACGTAAAATCGGAAGCATTTGGAATTGAGCACGCTATCGTTGACGGGAAAAACGTAATAGATATGTACCGCAAATTTAAATCAATTGCGGATTGGTGCAGAGAAGAGTCGCGACCATTCTTTGTGGAAGCGCAGACGTACCGTTACAAAGGTCACTCAATGTCTGACCCACGAAAATATAGAACAAAAGAAGAGGAATCTCGCGAAGAAGAGAACGACTGCATAGATTTGCTTACAACTTTCCTTACAGAAGAATTTGATTTCACCAAAGATGCCCTGAAGCAAATGAATAAGCAGGTTAAGGTGCAAATTCGGGATTCAGTTACATGGGCAAATAATTCTCCAGAAACACCGATGGATGAAATGTACAAGGATGTGTATACAGATACTTGGGGTCCATACACTGGCACGTCCAAACCAGAGATGTTAGAAGAAGGGGGCGAAACGTGAGCGTTGCAACTGCACAAAGAGTAATTGAATTTCGCGAGGCATTGCGAGAAGCAATGATTGAAGAAATGCGAAATGACGAACGAGTTTTTTTGATTGGCGAAGAGGTTGCTCAGTACAACGGTGCATATAAAGTGAGCAAGGGAATGTTAGATGAGTTTGGTTCCAGACGAGTAATTGATACTCCTATCAGTGAAAGTGGTTTCTCTGGTATGTGTATTGGTTCGGCGATGAGAGGCCTACGTCCAATTGTGGAGTTTATGAGCTGGTCCTTCAGCCTTGTGGCAGCAGACCCCATTTTGAACAATGCTGCAAAAATGCTGTATATGTCTGGTGGTCAATTTGGGTGCCCGATAGTGTTTCGTGGAAACGACGGTGCAGGAGGCCAACTTGCCTCTACACATTCTTGGTGTGTTGAATCGTTGTATGCAAATGTCCCTGGACTAAAGATGGCAATTCCTTACGATCCTTATGATGCAAAGGGCTTACTTAAAACTGCTATTCGAGATGACAACCCCGTGTTCTTCCTCGAGTCCGAACGATTGCTTTCAACTACAGGGCATGTTCCAGAGGAAGAATATACCGTGCCGTTTGGGCAAGCGTTAATTCGTTCTGAGGGGACAGACTGTACCCTCATCAGTTTTGGAAGACCCTTACACTTCTGCTTAGAAGCATCTGAAGAACTAGCAAAAGAAGGAATCTATTGCGAAGTTATTGATGGACGGACAATTCGTCCTCTCGATATCGATACGATGGTTCATTCGGTTCGCAAAACAAATGCATGTGTCGTTGTTGATCAATCTTGGTCATTCGCCTCAGTAGGTTCAGAAATTGCCTCACAAATCCATGCTATTTGTTTTGACGATCTTGATAATTATGTGCATAGAGTACATAGCGACGATGTGCCTACGCCGTATTCGCATAATCTTGAGCAAGCGTATTTGCCAAATACCCGAAAAATATGTGAAGCAGTACGTGCTGCGACATACAATGCCTAGCGACTGGAACTAAATGTTATGCCCATTGAAATAACAATGCCAAGACTCTCTGACACCATGGAAGTGGGGACAATTCTCCATTGGCATGTTGCAGTTGGCGATTCAGTCTCCTCAGGCGATTTACTTGCTGATATTGAAACCGATAAAGCAACTATGGAATTGCAATCGTTTGATGATGGTCAAGTTTCTCAACTAATTGTTTCAGAAGGCAATCAAGTAGATGTTGGAACAGTCATAGCGACACTCTTAGAAGATGGCGAGGCGAAAGTTGAAGAAGTGCCAGAGGCTCCAACTCCTACTATTCAAAAAGTAGTTGAGACGGGACACCGTGTAAGTCCTGTTGCGCGCCGACTCGCTGAAGTATACGGAGTAGATTTACAAACGGTGCAGGGCAGTGGTCCTTCTGGAAGAATTATTAAACGAGACATTCTTCAAGTCGTTGATACTGTCAGTGAAACCACTGCTGCAGCAAAGACAACTAGTGCGCCTACTCCTGTCGTGCCAAGCACACCAATCCAACCACTGGTCTCAGCTTCTCCTTGGCAAGAAGAACGGACAGTTCCACTCTCAAATATGCGCCAAATTATTGCGAAGCGTTTGGTGGAGTCGAAGCAAACTATTCCGCATTACCAAGTGACAATGTCTTTTGATATGGATCCCTTGCTTGAGATGCGTAAAACATTAAACAAACAACTTGCTAGTGTTGGCATTAAACTTTCAGTGAATGATTTTTTAGTTCGTTGCTGTGCCCTTTCGATGGCGACGAATCCAGAGTTTAATGCTTCGTTTGGTGGAGACTCCATTCATTACCATGGCCCCGTGAATGTGGGTATTGCAATTGCCCTTCCTGAAGAACGAGGCGGTGGATTAGTTGTGGGGACCATTAAGCACGCAGATCAAAAAAGCCTTCGAACGATTAGCCAGGAATCACAGTATCTCTCTAAGAAGGCTCGCGAGAACGGTCTTTCCCCTGACGAAATAGGTGATACAACATTCACTATTTCGAACTTGGGAATGTTCGGCGTAGATAATTTTACAGCAATTATCAATCCCCCCAACAGCGCGATTCTTGCAGTTGGTGCAGCGATTGAAAAACCAGTTGTTCGCGGTGGTGAACTTGCAGTGGGGAATGAAATGTCTGCTACTCTAAGTTTAGATCACAGAGTCATCGATGGTGCGATGGCTGCAATATATTTGAAGACCTTAAAAGAACTGATTGAAAACCCCGCATCGTTACTTGTCTAATGCGAAGGAGCCCATCATGACAGCAAAACCTCACACAGAATCTCGACCAAGAATTTATGATGGAGATGGAGATGTGCTTATGGAAGCAGATCGCCAGGCAAACAGATTGGTTATTATGCCAAGCGGTGACCCAAGGAAAGCATGTCCAGAGCGACACCGCATCCGCATTCAGTGGGGACAGTATTTGCTCGCGGACATGATGACAAGAAGGTATCGCACACTTATTTGCGGTGTGAATTCCGTTGATAATAGTCGTGGAATAATTAGCGCATTGGGTGAGATGTTACCTACGAGCCAATGGGACAATGAAAGCATTACAAAATATGCACGTGGCTATGCAGAACTATCACCAGACAAGGTATTGGTTTTGAAGTACGACATGGATGACGTAAAGGTCTTTGCTTTACTCAGACCTCTTAATCGAGATGCATACTCGCTTGAAGATTTGCGTACTGGTTTTAATAAAGTTGCAGAGATGACGGAAACTCGATGGGATAGAACGCCATGCGCAAGTGTGAGTTTTCTAGGAGCCAAATCAAATCGCCTCGTTGATAAAGAAGGCAACGAGCCAAGTTTTGAATCGGTTCTGCAGACTATGTACCAAGCGGGTTATCGGGGTGATGTATATCCATCAGTTCGAATGTGGGAGCTTGCTCCAACAGGTGTTTTTGCAACGTATCCATTTCCAGATAGCTTGAAAGTCATGCGCTCTGGCGGTTTCTAGTTCTAGCAGAATAAAAAACATATTGAGAATAGTATTGCTGTAATTAACTCTAGAGTTAATTAATTCCTGCAAGTCGGCGAACAGTAGTCACAAACGAAGCAGTCATGCTTTTGAGTAATCCGTAACTAACAAGTATCCAAAGTAATCCCGCGAGTATTGAGCCAATGGCGGTAGCGAGATTTGCAGTTCCGATACCACCGTTCAAAAGTGTGGGGAGCGAATCTGCTGGATTGAGTGTGGCAAAGAGGTTTGAGATTGGGGAGAGCGAACCAAACGCAGGTCCAACAAAAGCAACTTCACTAACTGGAATAGTACACACCCCAAGACCCGCAACGACGATGAAAACAATAATAAGAGATGCAACAATTGCACCAATCGAACCTTTACTACGCA
This sequence comes from Phycisphaerae bacterium, assembly GCA_018657585.1. GTDB lineage: Bacteria > Planctomycetota > Phycisphaerae > Phycisphaerales > SM1A02. Next base: position 526 of record JABHWX010000231.1, on the reverse strand, counting down.
TAGACCAGAGCAAACCAAGCGTCATGCAAAAAGCAATAAATGGAATAAAGATGACAGGGAAAAGTAAAGCTGGAGCAAAAAGTGCTAGAGGTAGTTGTGTTTGTTGTCCCGTTAGGTCAGAAGCGATATTGGTCTGAACAAATACATCACTTACAACACTGCTCTCAGGATTTACAAGAACAAGAAGCCCAACGATAACCATCGTGACAGAAGGCACAAGAACAATCGGCAAGATATGCATGATGAGACCTCTCATTTTTCCTCCGAGATAGAGTTTTGGAGTAATCGATGTTGTCAACAGAAGGTCGAGAGATCCATCTTCTCGTTCTTTTGCGATTGCAGATGCGGAAATAGATAGTGTTGAAAAAGTCACAATGATAATTTCCCCAATTACTATGTACAGAATGAAGTCCCTGTATACATCTGCAGAAATTGTTTTCGTAAGAAAGAAAGTTGTGAGAATAATAAAGGCAAGTCCAAATAGGCATACAAACCCCCAGCGCCCTAAGAGGGATCCAATATTACG
>JABHWX010000230.1 GCA_018657585.1 Phycisphaerae bacterium | reverse complement strand
CCCGCCACCTGCTCTCACGGATTTGCTTAGAGGTACGTAGCAACTGAACTCCACACGCACGGCTGCCACGTTGGCAGGGGTCAAGCTACACTTGGTGCCCTTGGCGGTATCAATCTTGGTTAATCCTCGAAAAACAAAGGTTTAGGGTTCTTTTTTGGCATTGCATTTGTATACATATAGGCACACTCCATGAGCATCGTGCTTGGGAATGAAAGGAAGAGGGTTTGGGTGTTTTAGAAACCAGCCCCAAATCAGGAGATTACAAATGGCAGTAAAAGAATTGGCCTTCGATGTTGAAGCCCGCAAAAAGATGTTGCTAGGAGTAGAAAAACTCGCATCAGCAGTAAAGTCAACCCTTGGACCACGTGGACGAAATGCAATTTTGGACAAATCGTGGGGCGGTCCTACTGTGACAAAAGATGGCGTTACTGTTGCAGAAGAAATTGAACTTCGCGATAAGGTTGAAAACCAAGGCGCGCAACTTGTAAAGGAAGTTGCTTCTAAAACATCAGATGACGCTGGAGATGGAACAACAACAGCGACTGTTCTCGCAGAGGCGATATTCAAGAGCGGATTGCGTCACCTTGCTTCTGGCTGCGATGCTAATTCGATGGTGCGGGGTATTCACAAAGCTGTTTCTTCAGTCACAAAATCAATCAACGACATGTCGCAATCGGTTGAAAATAATATTGAGTCCGTCGCTACTATTTCGGCAAACAACGATACTACTGTTGGAAAAATTATGGCAAAGGCATTTTCCAAAGTTGGCAAAGATGGTGTAATAACTGTTGAAGAAGGCAAGAGTCTTGAGACAACAATCGACGTAGTTGAAGGCATGCAATTTGACCGCGGGTTCCTTAGCCCGAACTTTGTTACAGATGTCGATAATATGACAACCATCATGGATAAACCACTCGTATTTATTTATGAAGACAAGTTGGATTCGGCAAAACAAATTGTTCCGCTTCTTGAAAAAGTCATGGAATCAAAGCGACCGTTGCTCATCATTGCTGAAGATATTACAGGCGAAGCTTTATCGACTCTTGTTATTAATAAGTTGCGAGGTGTTCTTCAGGTTGTTGCTGTAAAGGCGCCTGGTTATGGCGACCGTAGAAAGGCAATGCTAGAAGATATTGCGGTGCTCACTGGCGGTGAAGCGATTATGAAGGACCTCGGTATAGACATTGAGAAGGTGAGTCTTACCCAACTAGGTCAAGCAAAGAAAATCGAAGTCACAAACAAAGAGACGACGATTATGGAAGGCGCAGGAACTACGCAAGAGATTCAAAATAGAATCGCTCGGATTCGCACTGAGATTGAAAACAGCACCTCAGATTATGATCGAGAAAAATTGCAGGAGCGCCTCGCAAAGCTTGCGGGGGGTATTGCACAAATTAATGTTGGCGCTGCTTCAGAAGCAGAATTGAAGGAGCGGAAGTCGCGTGTTGAAGATGCACTTCATGCTACTCGCGCTGCAATCGAAGAGGGTGTGGTTCCAGGAGGCGGAGTGAGTTTTCTTCGTGCCAAAGATGCATTGAAAAAAATTCGGTCTTCTTCAACTGGCGATGAGAAAATTGGAGTTGACGTTATTTTCGACGCACTCTCGCTCCCCTTGCGAACAATTGCTGACAACGCTGGCGCAAAGGGCGCAGTCGTGGTCGCGAAGGTGTCAGAGATGAATGGCAGCGAGGGTTTTAATGCTCTTACACTAGAGTACGGTGACCTGCTAAAGGACGGCGTGCTTACCCCAGCAAAAGTTGACCGTTGTGCATTGCAGAATGCAGCATCAGTTGCTTGCATGCTTCTTTCGACCGATTGCATTATCACATCAACCCCTTCAGATAATGAAGAGGGCGCTGGAGCAGGCATGGATCCAATGGGCGGCATGGGTGGAATGGGTGGCGGCATGCCTGGAATGGGTGGTATGCCCGGTATGGGCGGCATGGGTGGAATGGGTTTCTAAACTACTTTCACATCAAACACATATACATTTATAAACAAACAAAGAACTGGATAAAACAATGGCAGTAAAACCACTAGAAGACAGAATATTAATTAAACCACTTGAACGAGAAACAAAAACAGCATCAGGAATTTTTCTTCCTGAATCTGCTACAGAAAAACCAATGCATGGAAAAGTTGTTGCAACGGGACCAGGGAAACTCCTTGATAGTGGCGAACGCGTAAAGCCAAGTGTTAAAAAGGGCGACGTTGTTGTCTTTGGCAAATATTCAGGAACAGAAATTGAAATTAAGGGCACCAGCCATCTCATCGTTCGCGAAAGTGAGTTGCTTGGGATGCTTGACGGCTAAAAGAAGAAAAGGGAATACCATGACAGCAAAACAGATGAAATATGAAAATGCCGCACACGAAGAGTTTCGTGTAGGTATTGAGCGGATGGCAAAAGCGGTTGGTATCACAATGGGTCCTGCGGGACGCAATGTAATTGTCCAAAAATCTTTTGGTGGTCCAAGTGTTACCAAAGATGGCGTTTCAGTATCAAAAGAAATCGAGTTTCCTGAGGCTTTCCAAAATATGGGTGCAAAAATGGTGCATCAAGTGGCAAAGAAGACAGCAGATATCGCTGGCGACGGAACAACTTCTGCAACTATTCTTGCGGACGCTATTTTCAGGAATGGTCTTCGGCACGTTGGTGTTGGCGCGAATCCAGTTACGGTGCAACGTGGAATCTCTGCTGCTGCAGCAACCGCCACAAAAGCCATTAATGCAATGGCAATTGAATGCAAAGGCAAAGCGGATTTGCAAAAAGTTGCAATGGTTTCTTCGAATCATGACTCTGAAATTGCAAATGTTATTTCAGAAGCTATTCATAAAGTTGGTAGCGAAGGGGTTGTTGAAGTTGAAGAGGGAAAAGCAACCGAGACCACACTCGAATACGTTGAAGGTATGGCATTTGATAAAGGGTATTTAAGCCCTTATTTCATGACAGACGCAAAAACAACAGAATGCGTCCTTGAAGATTGCAATATTTTGATTTACGAAAAGAAAATTTCAAATCTCGCAGACCTTCTCCCACTTCTTAATAAAGTAGCAACATCAAGCAAGCCATTGCTTCTTATTGCTGAAGATATAGAAAACGAAGCTCTTGCCGCACTTGTTATCAACAGGTTGCGTGGCGCACTCAACATTTGTGCTGTGAAGGCTCCTGGATTTGGTGATCGCCGCAAGGCGATGCTTGGCGATATCGCAGCTCTTACGGGCGGCACGTTCTTTTCAGAAGATATTGGTCGAAACCTTGAAGATGTTGAGCTAAATGAACTTGGAGCGGCAAAACGGATTGTTGTTACAAAGGACACCACAACAATTGTCCGCGGTGCAGGTAAAAAGGCAGACATTTCCGCGAGAGTAAATCAAATTACTTCGCAGATTGAACGTTCGACAAGCGACTACGATAAAGAAAAGTTACAAGAACGTCTTGCAAAACTTACGGGTGGGGTTGCTGTTATTCAAGTTGGTGGAACAAGTGAAGTTGAGATGAAAGAACGAAAAGATCGTGTTGACGATGCGCTTTCTGCAACTCGCGCTGCAGCTCGTGAAGGATACGTTCCGGGAGGTGGGGTTGCATATATTCGAGCAATTGATTCCTTGGAAAAAGAACGTAAAAACGCAAAGGGTGATGCAAAATTTGGATACGACATTTTGTCTTTAGCACTCGAATCCCCAGCATCTCTTATTGCTTCAAATGGTGGCAATGATGGCGATGTTGTTGTAGAGAAAATCAAAGAAGGCAAAGATGGATTTGGTTTTAATGCGGCTTCAGGAAAATGTGAGGATCTTGTGAAAGCGGGTATCATTGATCCTGCCCTAGTTGTGTGTACTGCAATTCAAAATGCCGCATCTGTTGCAGGTTTACTCCTAACAACAAATGTTGCAATAACTGAATTAAAGGACGACGACGAACCAATAGAACAAGCTGTTTTTTAAAAATATCAAGGCTTTTTGAATGTCAGTTACTCGATGCTATTATGAAGTTCTTGGAATCACCCGCACAGCGGATGGTACAGAGATTAAACGTGCTTACAGGCGTTTAGCTATGAAGTACCATCCCGACCGAAACCCAGGCGATGCAGAGGCTGAACGAAGTTTTAAAGAATGTGCTGAAGCATACGAAGTTCTTTCCGATTCACAAAAACGTCCAATCTACGATCAATATGGTCATGATGGGTTGCGTGGACAAGGGCATGCGGGTCACGATTTCAATTCAATGAATGTCGAAGATATTTTTTCGATGTTCAACGACATTCTCGGCGGAGGCCGCGGGGGATCCGGGGGTGGAGGATTCGGCGGCGGCGGATTTGGAGGCGGGGGTCGCGCAAGGGTACGTCGTGGGTACGATCTTGAAACTTCAGTTGAAATCACTCTCGAAGAAGTGTGGTCTGGAACAGAACAAGAGGTGGAATTTACGCGCAAAGTAGTTTGCGAAGTTTGTACTGGTACTGGAGGAAAACCGGGAACAACCCCTCAGTCTTGTCCAACATGTGGCGGGCAAGGTAAAGTTGCGCAGGCGGGTTTAGGTGGGATGTTCCGTATGGTTTCTGCTTGTCCGGGTTGTAATGGGCAGGGTTCCATAATCGTCGACAAGTGTGAAGACTGCCAAGGTCATGGCAGGGTTCTTAGAGAAAGAAAGTTAACTGTAAAAATTCCTGCAGGTATTCACCATGGGCAAGCAGTGCGAGTGGGTGGAGAGGGTGAACCTCCAGAGAGGGAATTGTCACCTAGCGGACCTGGAACTCCCGGTGATTTGCATGTTGTTGTTCGTGTTGAGGAAGACCCCCGATTTGAACGGGATGACAATCATCTCATACAGGTAACTCCAGTTGCATTTACACAACTTGCACTCGGATCAACGATTGAAGTAGATTCAATAAACAAGGCATACACCGTAGACATTCCAGCCGGCACACAGGCAAATGAAGTTTTTAGAGTTTCAGGTGCAGGTCTTCCAGATTTACGTACGGGTAAACATGGCGACCTTGTTGTTGTTGTTCGGCTTGCTGTACCTACAAAGTTGAGTGATGATCAACGTGCGCTTTTAGAAGAGTATGCAAAAACGGAGCATGTTCCTGTGCACGAAGGGGTGCAATCTTTTTGGGAAAAAATTAAAGGTGCTGTTACAGGAGGATAATTCTTCTGTAGATAGGAATACACAATGATGACAAATCCAAACACATCCGAAGATCGATCCAATCAAGACGAAGATATTGTCGAAGAGCAACTTTCAGAAGTTGATCAGTTACAACTCGATCTTGAAGAAGCTAACGAGGCAAAGCTTCGTGCACTTGCTGATTTTAAGAATTACCAACGAAGAAGTGCAGAAAATGAAATCCGCTCTACTTCAAGTGGCAAGGCGCAAGTTGTTCGTGCAATTGTGCCTTCAATTGAACAGATGAACATGGCAATTGAACATACGGAAGATGCTGCAGTTGCACAGGGATTTCAGATGGCGCGTGACGCAATGCTTCAGGGTCTAGCTGAGTGCGGAGTGACTTCAATTAAGCCCGAACTGGGCGATATTTTTGACCCGCAACTTCACGAAGCATTGATGAGGCAAGACTCAGACGACTATGATTCAGATCATATTGTGATGGTGATGCAAACCGGTTTTCAACTTGGTGACATTATTATTACCCCAGCAAAAGTTGCCGTGAGTTCGTAGAAATGCCAACATATGACTATCAGTGCCAACATTGTGGATACACTTTTGAATTGTTTCAACAAATGTCAGAGCCTACTAAAAAGAAGTGCCCGGAGTGCGAAGAGTTAAAACTTAAGCGTCTCATTGGTGCAGGTTCAGGTGTGATGTTTAAAGGAAGTGGCTTTTACGAAACAGATTATCGTAGTGAGTCATATAAAAAAGACGCAAAGAAAGCCAAAGAGTCTGGGCCAAGCACAAATAAAAAACCAGGTGACGCAAAAAAAGAAACCAAATCAACTTCAGCGCCACCCAAGAAAGACTAGCATCTACTTATGCCAATCCGGTTTGTGAATAGAATTATTGAGCATTTGTCCCATGACGGATATCGTCCTACGTCAATCCGATTTCTTGCGAAGGAAATGCGTATTGGGCATGATGATAAGCCCATGTTTGAACAAGCGGTCCACGAAGCAGAATCGACGGGTGCTATCGAGATAGGGAGAGACGGTTGTGTTCGACTGCCCTCGCTTCCAGATGAAATCGAGGGAACGTATCGATCGAACAAAAGAGGTTTTGGGTTTGTTACACCGGATCAAAAGCACAGAGAGGGCGATGTGTACATAGCATCTGGAGCGCAGGGCGACGCAGTTTCTGGCGACTCGGTTCGCGTTAGTGTTTCTCGAAGCGGAAACTGGAAAAAGAACAAGGGAAGTTCTGGAACAATAGTTGAGGTTCTATCGCGTGGCAGAGGTGAATATGTAGGAACATTGTTCAAAAGGGGTAAGGGTTGGTTTGCGCAACCAGACGGTCGGGAACTTCATGATCCAATCATAATTAGAGATGCAACAGCAAAAAACGCAAAAGCTGGCGATAAGGTTGTATTTGAAATGCTTCATTATCCCGAGAAAGATTATTACGGTGAGGGTGTCATTACTCGGGTGCTCGGTGATGCCGGAAGTCCAGATGTTGAAACCCAGGCAGTTATTCTCGCCTACGGATTGCATGAAGATTTTAATGAAGAGTCTAAAGAAGAAGCTCGGAAAGCTTCGGCTCATTTTGAAGAAACGGGCGACAATGATAGGGAAGATCTTACAAAAACGTTCGTGTTTACGATTGATCCGCCAGATGCAAAAGACTTTGATGATGCAATAAACATTTCTTACGACAGCGATATGCAAGAGTGGGAACTTGGAGTGCACATTGCAGACGTAGCTAGTTTTGTTCAGATTGATTCTGCGCTCGACAGAGGCGCTCTTGAACGAGGCAATTCGGTTTACTTGCCTAGGCATGTTGTTCCCATGCTTCCTGAAGTTCTATCAAACGGGGTGTGTTCTTTACAAGAGGGTGTTCGACGTTGGGCAAAATCAGCATTTATTCGATTTGATAAGAAGGGACGGGTTGTTGGGCAGAGGTTCAGCAACACTGTTATTTGTTCAGAAAAGCGATTAACGTACCTTGAGGCTCAGGCACTCATTGACGGTGATGAAAAAGAAGCTCGTAAAAACTCTGTAACTGGAGGCGAGTATAGCCACAAGTTAATTGATGCCCTAAAACTTGCAGACCAACTTGCAAAAACACTTCTTGCCCGCAGACGAAGAGATGGCATGATTGAGTTACAACTTCCGGAAGTAGTTTTGGAATTCGATGAATCTGGTCACGTTGTTGATGCTCACCCAGAAGATAACGCGTTTACCCATCGAATAATTGAGATGTTTATGGTTGAAGCAAATGAGTCAATTGCTCGATTGTTTGCAGGTCTCGATATTTCATTGCTTCGCAGGGTACATCCAGAGCCTAAATTTGGAGATATGGAAGAACTCCGCTTGTTTGCTCGAAGTGTCGGAGTTGGTATCCCAGAAGAACCATCTCGTGAAGATTTACAACGGTTGCTACTAGCAACAAAAGAAAGTGATTCGTCGAGGGCTATTCATTTTGCTGTTTTACGAACATTAACGCAAGCAATTTATAGCCCCGCAGAAATCGGGCATTTTGCGCTTGCAAGCGAACACTACGCTCATTTTACAAGCCCAATCCGGCGCTATCCAGATTTGACAGTGCATCGAGCACTTGCTGCATATTTGGCTCAGACGGATAATGGGACAAACACAAAAGGCGGAAAATCGAGACGCTCTTTAATACAAAATATTCGCGATGACCATCGTGTTCTTCCAGAAAGCGAACTTATCATAGCTGGAGAGAATTGTTCTTCTACCGAGCGAAACGCTGAACAAGCAGAGCGTTCACTTCGAACGTTCCTTGTAATGCAATTTTTATACGATTCTCATTTAGGTGATGAGTTTACTGGAATCATTACAGGTTTTTCATCTACGGGAGTGTTTGTATCACTTGAGCGGTTTCTTGTTGAAGGATTAGCAAGGTTTGATTCTATTTCTCGTGCATCAAAACGAAAT
>JABHWX010000229.1 GCA_018657585.1 Phycisphaerae bacterium | reverse complement strand
GGGTTAAGCCCAGTTACTGCAATTCTTGGTTTTTCAATTCCAAGTTGCGTACATCCGCCATGCGCTAAGTCTATGGCATCAAAGACTTTGCCAATTGTAAGAACATTACGAATATCCATAAGTGGGATGTGGCATGTCGCCAATACAACGCGTAAAGAATCTGAAACGAACATCATTGCATGCCGTTTCGCCTTAGTTCTTGAAGCAAACAACTCCGTATGCCCTGGCCATGAATAGCCACCCATCGACCAACTTTCTTTGCAGATTGGCGCAGTGACAACGGCGTCAATTTTTCGAGGATCACTGGTTGGCAACATAGCGTCTTTGATTGCACGCTCCACCCAGCGTTTTGAAACGTGACCACCAAGTGCGCTAGCGCTATGAGAAAGTGAATGTAGTCCATCGTCCCCATCGTCTAGAACTATTGCGTTTGCTTGCAGGTGCTGCGTTGCTCGCTCAGAGTTTGCATCTACACGAAACCAGTTTGGTGTTACTCCGCAATGATCAGCAGCAAGTGTAAGTACATCGTTTGCCCCATACACGACAATGTGCGCTTTTTGCAGTAAAGTTCTGTCCGAAATGACTTTCGCAACAATCTCTGGACCAATGCCGGCAGGGTCGCCCATTGTTATTCCAATGGTTGGTTTGCTTTTCACCCTATCCCGCCTTTAAGTGGTCCGTCACCGAATTTTTCTCTCAGTTTTCGCATTGCTTTATCTTCTTCACGAGCGGGTTGCGATTCATCGTTACCCGAACCCTGTTTCAATGAAAGGCTTATTCGACGAGTCGCTGCATCAACTGAAAGTACTTTAACCGTAACGACCTGCTTTTCTTTGACAACATCTTTTGGAGATTTGACGCGGTGGTCCGCAAGTTCAGAAATATGAATTAGTCCTTCTGCGCCTGAGCCAATATCAACAAATACTCCAAAATCAGTAAGGCGGGTAATAGTGCCTTCGACCATTTCGCCGGCAGCAACATTTGCCATAGAAGATACGAATGGGTCTTCAATCAGTTGTTTCATACCAAATGCTAATTTTGGTTGATCACCTTCAGTATTAATTTCAAGAAGCTGCACGCGAACAACGTCACCAACTTTTACAAATTTCTCTGGATCGGTATTACGTTCCCACGTCATTTCGGATCTATGTATCAGCCCTTCTAGGCCGCCAATATCTGCAAAAGCACCATATGGTTGCACCGAAGTTATTGTGGCATCATGAGTTGTGCCTACTTCTAATGTTTCGAGCATCTCATTTTTTGCAACTTCGCGTTCAGCACGAAGGACTACTTTTCGGCTGAGGACAATACGGTTTGCTCGTCTGTCTAATTCAATCACTTCGCAAGCAAATTTTTCCCCAATCATCACAGCAAGGTCGGGAACGTGGTGGAGCGAAACTTGTCCAGCAGGCATAAATGCTTTATGTCCAGCAACTTCCAGTTCTAAACCACCCTTGTTTGTTCCTGTGCAGCGTGCTTCAACGACCTGTCCTGTTTCCAATGCGTCCCACGTTGCCTTTTGGACTGCACCTTTTCGAGAGAGTACAAGCATGCCATCTCGATCAACCCTTTCAACAATAAAATCTAGTGATTCGCCCACTTGAGGAAGTTCTTCAAAATGCGTTTTAGGGCAACAACCTTGCTCTCTTGGCCCAAATTCGACTAGGACGTTTGCCCCGTGAATTGCAGCAATAATGCCCGTCCGACTCGATCGATCACCTTCCTGTCTAGAAGTAGAGTTAGTGGTATCTAGCATCTCTGCAAAACTGCCATCTCCGATTGCATCAAATATTTCCTTATCAAGGTCGCTATTAAAGGGTTTTTTTGCCATTTGTACATCGTACACCCACTTGAACAAATAAAGAAGCCATTTTGGTGCACGAAAACATTGCAAGGCGTACCATTTTGGTAGCGCGGCTAGGCGGTATGCATGCCACCTATCGTGTATCATCATTCCTAACGCTGATAGTCAGCGTCATATCTCTTCAGGAACGCTAAGGAAACGTACAAACATGGCACACCCTTCTGCCGCATGGGGCATCGAAATAGGTCAATTTGCAATCAAAGCTATACGTCTTGAGCGTAGTGGTGATGAAGTTGAAGTCACTGACTTCGCGGTAGTCCCGCATCGTAAAGTTCTTTCAACACCAGATACAGATGTTGCAGAAGTAACAAGACTAAGCCTTGGGCAATTGATAAGCGAAAAGAACTTGGAAGGCGAGCACCTTGTTATCTCTGTCCCGGGACATTCGGCATTTGCTCGTTTTGCTAAATTGCCACCCGTCGAACCAAAAGCACTTCCTGAAATTGTGAAGTTTGAAGCAGTGCAACAAATTCCATTTCCTATAGAAGAAGTTGAATGGGATTACGAAGCATTCAGAGATGATGGTTCACCAGAAGTTGAAGTTGGTATTTTCGCAATTACACGTGAACGCGTTAATGAACGCCTTGATGTATATGGCGAGGTAGGGCTAAGCCCCGAAACATTGACATTAAGTCCGGTCTCTTTGTTCAACGCTATGAACTACGACCTTAAACTTACAGATTCCGAAAATCCTGTTGTATTTATAGATATAGGTACGCAAGCAACGGATGTCATTATTGCAACGGGCGATCGTTGTTGGATTCGAACGTTTCCATTGGGCGGTAATAATTTTACTGAAGCTATTGCCTCAACATTTAAAATTTCGTACTCAAAAGCAGAGCGACTAAAACTTGAAGCGGCGAGTAGTAAATATGCAAAACAGATTATGCAGGCGATGCGACCTGTATTCGCGGATTTACTTCAAGAATTGCAGAGGTCACTTAGTTATGCGTCCTCTTCAGGAGAATTAAGTACGATAGTTGGATTGGGGTCGACATTTAAAATACCTGGTCTTCGGAAGTTTATTGGGCAGCAGTTACAAGTCAATGTGACTCGCCTTGACGAGTTTAAACGAATAGATGTGGCAGGTAAAGAAGCTGCATCTTTTGCCGAAAATTGTGTAAATATGGCAACGGCTTATGGACTAGCTTTGCAAGGTGTTGGCTTAAGTCAGATTGATATTAATTTAGTTCCGTCTGCGATTCTTCGTGAACAGATGTGGCACGCAAAAACAAAGTGGTTTGTTGCAGCAGCATGCATAATTGTTGCAGGCAGTGCGCTATCAATACTTGGTCCTTTTTTGCAACAACACAAGTTGGGTACCGATGGTGCGCCTAGCAAAGTAGAGAATGTTGTTAAGAATGGAAATGTTTTTCGAACCCAGTACCAGCAAGCAAAAGAAAACGGCAAGGTTGGTGTAGAAGCATCTGCAATTCTTTCCCTCTATACGTATAGAGATGTCTGGCCGTATCTTGTACAAGATGCAGCTGATGCACTTGCTTCTCCAAATCCAGAAGCAAGAAATTTTACTTTAGAGGCGTATCTTGCTAAGTATCCAGACCCCGCAACAAGACCGTTGATTCAGTTGTATGATTTGCAGGGCGAATATGTTCCTGAGGTGACGAGCGAGGAACCTGTAGGCCCCAAAATAAAGATGACATTGGTTGTCGATTTGAGTTTCGGTGCAATGGACGATCCAGCCATAACAGGACCTGCAATTGATTTTGTTTCAAAACATGTAGTCCAATGGTTAAAAGATAATGCGGTGCCATCAGGTGCGCGAATACGTGCCCCGTACATAATTTTGGATAAGATTGGCTATGGGCAGGAAAACTTTGTAGCAAAAGTTGGACCTGCACATGGACCTGACGCTCAACCTTCGGGTGGTGGTCGTCCAGGTGGCGGT
>JABHWX010000228.1 GCA_018657585.1 Phycisphaerae bacterium | reverse complement strand
GGCGATCAGGGGCAGCACGCCATTTCAAATTCGACCGTAGCTATTGTTGGGGTTGGGGCGCTTGGCTGTATGTCCGCTTCCTTACTTGCACGCGCAGGTATTGGACATCTCGTTCTTATTGACCGCGATATCGTCGAAACAACAAACCTACAAAGACAGGTCTTGTTCACAGAGAAAGATGCAGAAACGCAACAGCCGAAAGCTACAGCTGCGGCTACCCATCTTGCAAACGTAAACAGCGAGATAAAAATCACTGCTCACGTAGAAGACCTAAATACCAAAAACATTACACGCCTTCTTGATGGTGTAGATGTAATTGTGGATGGGCTTGATAATTTTAATGCCCGTTATTTATTAAATGATTTTGCCGTGCAAGTAGAAAAACCATTTATGTTCGCTGGTGTGGTTGCTGGAGTTGGGAACGTAATGACAATTATCCCAAATAAGACGCCGTGTTTGCGCTGTTTGTTTCCAGAACCTCCTACTTCTGGTAATCAAGATACCTGTGACAGTGTTGGTGTTTTAGCGCCCGCAATCGGCATCGCTTCTTCTTGTCAGTGCATGGATGTTATTAAATATATAACTGGAAACCAAGATAAAATCTCGCGCACTCTTCTAACTTTTGATTTATGGAACTCAGAAAGCAACAGGGTAGCACTAGGCGAGCCGACTAATAACTGCCCATGTTGTAGACAGCTTAACTTTGAATTCCTCAGTTCATCAACCGTGGAACCGATTGCGCTTTGTGGAAGAATGGCTGTGTTACTCCCAAGTATCGATGATTTTAACCTCAAAAACGCGCAAAAAAAATTGCAAGAGCATGGTTCGTTTGAACTTTCTGAAACAATGGTTCGAGGCGAATTTCACGAAGAACGGGCACCTGATGGCAGTGCAATCAAAATGCTCTGTTTTCATGATGGACGTTCTATTATTCATGGTACTGACGACATTCTACGTGCGAAAGCAATATTCCAAAGATATGTTGGTAATTAACAATTCCCTTCTCTATACTGTGAGTGCAAACTATGACACACCAACCACTAATCGAAACTAACCAAGCGACAATCCCAAACTGTCTGGATGCTCCTGTCACCCTTAGAACAATTCGTAAGTGGTCGAAGGAGAACAGCAAGTGGTCTTGCCTTACTTGCTATGACGCAACAACCGCAAGATGGATGGCTGAAGCAGGACTTCCAACGATGCTTGTTGGGGACACTGCTGCAGAAATGATTCTAGGGTTCGATAGTACCATCCACGCCCCGCTTGATTTTCTAATAACACTTACAGCCGCTGTTAAACGCGGGGCACCAAATGTGTTCGTCATGGGCGATATGCCGTTCTTGAGTTACCAAATCGATGAACCGAGTGCTATTACAAACGCTGGACGATTCATGACTGAAGGAAATGCAGACGCCGTCAAACTGGAAGTAGATAGAAAGTACCTTGACCGTTTTGCTGGAATTTGCAATGCTGGTATTGCAACAGTTGCACACCTTGGTTCAAAACCACAGCAAGCGAAACAAACTGGTGGATACACCACCGCTGGTAAAAATGCCTCCACCGCTAAGATGATCGTTGAAGATGCTGTTGCGTTTGAACAAGCAGGAGCATCCATGCTGTTGCTCGAAGCTGTGCCAGAGGAAGTCTCAAACGCAGTTGTTGAATCCACGTCAATTCCTGTCATCGGTTGTGGTGCTGGAACTGCCTGCCATGGTCAAGTTGTTGTTATGCAAGATCTGGCTGGGCTAACAAAATGGCAACCGGCGTTTGCAAAACCAACGGCAAACCTTGGTATTGAACTCGAAAATGTGGCAAAGAACTGGATGAGGAATGTACACAGTAGTACACTCGGCACGCACCCTTATAAAATGCGCGACGGTGAACCCGAACGGTTCCAGTCAAACGCTTGAAGCAATCAATTCACGAGTAATTTCGTGTTTTGGGTTGTGAACCACATCGTCAACACTCCCGTGTTCAATTATTTTACCGTTACTCATTACAGCAACTTCATCACAAAAATGGTGAACAACCGCGATGTCATGTGCGATAAACAAAATGGTTAGGTCGAGAGAATCCCGCAAGTCGGATAGTAGGTTCAACACTTTCGCTTGTACGCTTACATCTAGGGCAGAGGTAGGCTCGTCGCACACAAGCAATTTGGGCTCTATCGAAATAGCACGTGCAATTGCAATCCGTTGTTTTTGTCCACCAGAGAATTCTTGTGGATATCGCTGCGCATCTTCTTCCTGCAAACCCACTTGTACAAGCAGGCGCTTTGCTCGTGCCTTCAGTTCATCCCTCCTTGCAACACCGTGTACAAGAAGGGGTTCTGTAATAATCTGTCCAACACGCATGTATTCATTGAGCGAACCACCTGGATCTTGAAATACCATCTGTAATTCTTTTCTTAGTTGACGCAGTTTTCTTGCTGGAAGGGTTGAAAGATCCACACCATCAAACGCAATCGAGCCAGAAGTAACTGGAACAAGTTGTACCACAGCCCTTGCAAGGGTAGATTTTCCCGAACCACTCTCCCCGACAATTCCCAACGTTGTGCCCTTCTGTAGTTGTACATTCACACCCGCTACCGCATGAATAGACTGCTTCCCTTTCTGAAATGTGATTTCTAAATCGCGAATATCAAGTAGTGGGTGTAAAGTTTCCATCGTGATTGTGCTGGTTATGGTATCTTCGCAGGAAGCACATATGAAACAGTATTTAGAATTACTTCAACACGTCTATGACCACGGCACCAAAAAAGGTGACCGTACTGGCACTGGCACCAGAAGCGTTTTCGGATGGCAGATGCGATTTAATTTAAACGATGGGTTTCCGCTTCTGACCACCAAAAAAGTGCACACACGATCTATTTTCCACGAACTCCTCTGGTTTTTACGAGGTGAAACCAATATCGCCTACCTACATGAACATGGTGTTTCTATATGGGACGAATGGGCTGACGAACAGGGTGACCTTGGACCGGTCTACGGTTCTCAGTGGCGCTCTTGGAAAACAGATGATGGTAAATCCATTGACCAAATTTCAGAACTTGTTGATGGCATTAAAAACAATCCAAATTCAAGACGACATATTGTGAGTGCTTGGAATGTAGGTGAAATTGACAAGATGGCACTTCCGCCCTGTCACTCTCTCTTCCAGTTCTATGTTGCAGACAATACACTTTCGTGTCAACTCTATCAAAGAAGTGCTGATATATTTCTTGGTGTCCCATACAACATCGCTTCCTACGCATTACTCACAATGATGATTGCGCAAGTAACCAATCTTAAACTCGGTGAATTTATACACACGTTCGGCGATGCACATTTATACGACAACCACCTTGAGCAAACGAAACAACAACTTCAGCGCAATGTTCGGACATTGCCCACCCTAAAACTAAACCCAAACGTCACTTCAATTTTTGATTTTACATACGAAGATATTGAAGTTGTAAACTACGACCCACACCCACATATTTCAGCACCGGTTGCTATTTAAGTTCAGATGGAAATTATTGTTGCAATTACAGACAATTTTGTTATTGGAAATGGTAGTGAAATGCCATGGCATCTTCCTGCTGACTTAAAACATTTTAAAAACATTACTAGTGGAAACACGATTGTTATGGGGCGCAAAACGTGGGAATCCATTGGAAGAGCGCTTCCTAACCGAATGAACATTGTTGTCACTCGGCAACAAAATTATATTGCTGATAGTGCCACCATCATTCACAATTTGATGGATCTTACAAGCGTTAAAACAATCGGTACCGTTTTTCTTATTGGTGGTGGAGAGTTATACCGGCTCGGCATGGAGCACGCAACAAAACTGCACATCACTAGAATTCATGCAACCATAGATGGCGATACCTTTTTTCCAAAATTCAATACAAATGAGTGGTCTCTAGAATCCTCATCAAAAATGTTTGCTGATAGTGAAAACCACTACGACATGACTTTTGAAACGTGGTCAAGGGCTTAATAACGGGTTTTTGTCCAAGAGACAACCATCGTGCCGATACGTATGAATCACGATGAAACAAACACAACAAATCAACTCCATGCAATGTTGCCCCTACATAGAAGATGGGTACTCTGCGTGTTCGAGTCGATTTACGCTTGGCAGGCTTGACCAAGCGTGCAGTGTTTGTTTCGGCACATACGAATCGTGTTCGATGTACCAATCGCTGGCAAATAATGTAGGTACTGCACATTTGGATATGACTATTAATGGCCGCGCTGTCGAACTACGACCAACAGGTTCGTGACTTTTTTAGTTACCTAAGGGTAGAAGCGGGATTGTCGAGTGCAACTCTCGATGCTTATCGACGTGATTTAGATTTACTACGAGAAGACCTTCTCGCTGAAGGCGTAAAGAGCGGTGGTGATGTTACACCCGCACACCTCGCGACACATGTTCGGAATTTGCATCGTAATCGCGGTTTGCAGGCATCAAGTATTGCACGACACCTTTCAACAATTCGCATGCTCTTTCGGTATTTGCACGCTTCGCACCGAACCGATAGCGACCCAGCACGATTACTTGAAACTCCAACTCGTTGGAAAAAACTGCCAGACGTATTGTCTCCTAAAAAAATGAAAAAGTTAATCGAAGCTGCCAATCCAAAATCTGGGAGGCTCTGGCAGCGAGATCGCGCTCTTCTTGAACTCATGTATGCAGGAGGAATGCGCGCAAGTGAAGTTGCTGGCATTAGCCCAAACGATATGAAAGAAACCTTGGGCGTTGTCATGGTAACGGGAAAGGGTGATAAGCAACGTCTCGTTCCAATCGGCAAACCCGCAATCGAATCAGTACAACTGTATGTCAACGACCTCATGCCAACACTGTTGCGTTTTGATGATGGACGAGACTGTTCAAAACTCCTTCTTTCAAATACAGGAAGACCGTTAGAGCGCGTTGCGGTTTGGCAAATTGTGAGGCGAATTGCCAAGCGTGCTGATTTGGGTGATGTGCATCCACACACCCTGCGACACAGTTTTGCAACTCACCTCCTCTCTGGTGGCGCAGACTTGCGCGTAGTACAAGAATTACTCGGGCATAGCGATATCGGGACAACCCAAATCTATACACATATCGACCGGTCTCAATTAAAAGCCGTTGTCGCTAAATATCATCCCAGACCGTGATTTACCCCAAAAAACCCGAATCACCCTTGAAAGAACACATACAAAATAGCTGCCACCGGTGAGTTTGAACTTTCTTGGGTTATGATGTAAATATGTTTTGTAGCGTTGTTTTAAGTGTTCTAGCAAATGTCCAACCATTCTGCGACAAACAACTGTATTCCACACTAGATGCATCGCTCACGAAAGAAAATCGGTTCGTTATGGAAATGATTTATGACGAATACCTTGAAGAAATACATGCACTAGAAACGTCACAGGATGAATTAGTGTCACCAGTTCAATTTGCTCAAGAACAGAGGGACAAAGAAATACAGGCAGACATTCTCTTTGACGCGTTCCTAGATTCAATATTGATACTTCAAGATGGAGTTGAGTGGAATAACGCAATTCAGACAGTTCGTCGACGCGCATTATTGTCTGCCCGCAAAGCACACAACCCATGGCCGAACACAACATGGTTTGATGTAGCCACAATTGGAGTCACCTCGTCTTCTGTTCTGTCTGCACTCGATACTTTCCTTGTGCAATTCGCAGATGATGATCGCGATGATAGATTTGCTGCAAAAATTGCAAAACTCCAAGGTAATCAAGAAGCCTGCGTGAATGCTGAAAGAAGAACAATGGAACGGTGGGTGATTTTTAATAAAATCATTGAACCCTACGAGACTATTCAAACGCTTTCGTATTCCTATCCATACATAGAAAAAACAAATGGTGGCATCGGACGGACGAAATTTATACTTTTAGATGGTAACTCCGATGTAGAACAAAAGAAATCTATCGTGCGTATATTTGAGCTCCACGCGGCAGTTTACGAAAAGAACATTCTTGATCTCATTTCTCTTGTAAAACACACTCGTATTAATGAAGGAATAGATTTGCTGTCGAATGGCTGTGGTATTTCAAGCAAAGCAAAGAATGCTGTTCTGCAAAAAACTGCTGAAATACACGAAATTAATATAACAACCATAAAGTCTATTCAACAATTATTGACGGAAGAGCAACTTCAAAAACTAGAGCAAGAAGGATAAAATTGTTCAATTACCGCTTTCCACTGTGCCATTGATTCTACTTGTATAAATTGCTGTTTCATTTCAACAGGATTGTGGTGGTGTTTTGCAAACTGAATTCCAAATTTCCGCATTAACCGCGACGCTGTTTTTTCGCCATGTAAGCAAACACATAAATCTATGTGGTTAAGTAGTGCCTCTCTTTGTTCAGCAATCGTAGGTGGCTTTGGTTCGTTCCCAGCCATCAGCTCACGTGCTTGCTTAAAAATCCAAGGGTTACCAATGCATCCTCTTGCAACCGAAACACCATGAACACCAGTCTGTTGCATCATTCTAAAAATATCGGCAGCTGTCCATATATCACCACTACCAAAAATAATTCTGTCCGGTCGCTTCTCTACAAGCTCTGCAAGAAAACTCCATTTTGATGGGCCTTGGTATCTCTGTTCAACGGTTCTACCGTGTACTGTCGCCCAACTAAACCCAACCTCATATGCGTAATCGAAAATTGCAAAAAAGTTTTGTTCTGATTCTTTAGAGTCATCCCACCCCCTACGTAATTTCAATGTTGTTGGAATAACTTCAGGCACAGCATCTCTAACTGCGCTCAAAATAGCACATGCCTCTTTTGGAGAGGTTAAAAAATGACCGCCACGGTTTCTGCGCCTTACTTTTTTTACTGGGCAAGCCAAATTTACATCGATCATGTCGTATCCCATTTCGGAAAGAATACTTGCGCCCCTAGCCATTTCTTCTGGATTCGTACCAATAATCTGCCCAGCTATTGGATGGTCGTCAACGCTCGCTACAATATTGCCTTCCAAATCTCCACTAGCTGCTTCTTCGGCAAGAATATCGGGGTCTTCTTTTCTTCTGCCCTTCCCACCATTTATGAGTGTCCTGTCAAGAAGCGCCTCTGTAACGCAAAACGGAGAGCCGTGCATACGCGCTATGAGTCGCATTGCACCATCGCTGTACCCTGCAAGACCGGCTTGATAAAACGGGGCGTCAAAGCCCTGACACACTTCAGGAATCCGACTGTCAATCACTACTTCTTTCGCAAAGGACGCAATATCTTCTTGCGAAGAATCACTCTCTTCAGAAGGTTGCATGTTTACAGACATATATCAATCCCCGTTTATAACAACCAATCCAACAAGGGGATTCACTTCGTCGATTTGCAGTTCTGCAATAATTAGCTTTGTCTGCTCATCCGTTCGCCAAATTCCGCCTGCGTTGAACTGTTCACCGTAAGCGTCCCGCAGATTGTGTAAATCAAAACGATATGTTGAACCTGCGGAAATGTGGGAAAGGGGCGCTGAAAAACGCTGGTTAACCCAGAGAGTAGTGTTCCCATAATCGTCGGCAGTACTGTTCACAATTTCAATCACCTCTCCTTGGCGCAAAACTTGAATTGGGACAGATTCGGCGACATGTAAATTCATTGGATAGATTGGCGATGCCAAACTCGGATCCCCTGAAGGGTTTTGGCATGAAACCAAAACTGTTGCGAATAAAGATGTGAATGTGTAAAAAAATATGTTTTTCAAAACGAAAGTTTCCTTTCAAAGAATCCCAAACCGCTTGCTTCTTTTGCCATCGCGAGAGTTTCTTCTGTTCGAATGTTTGCTCGTGCTGTTCCATCACGAATAATATCAATGATTGTTGAATCGTCGCCATCATATTGTGAACGACGTTCTTGCATAGGTGCAAGTAATTCGCTTATGGCCTGAGCAACCTCAACCTTAATATGCCCGTCGCCGATGTTATCGCCACGAACATATTTGTCTTTTAATTCAGAGGCACGATCTGAGTCGGTAATAAACGTGTCAACATATTGCATCAATGAACTGTCTGGGTCGCCTGGATCAGTCATAGATTGTCTTCCTGTATATAGTTGGCCAAGTTTTTTCTTTACTTGCTTTGGTGTGTCTGTAATAAGAATTGCATTATTAAGCGATTTGCTCATTTTGTTTACACCATCAGTTCCAATTAATTTTCCAACTTTACCGACATCTGCACGCGGGATTGGAAACACGCCCAATTCTTCCATTGCTGGATCATCGTCTTCCACATTATCGTCAATGCCGCAATAGAGTTTGTTAAAACGTCTTGCGACTTCTCTTGTTAACTCAATATGAGGAATTTGATCTTCCCCAACAGGAACTGCGTGTGCTCTAAATGCGAGAATGTCCGCTGTTTGCCCAACGGCATACAACGGAAAACCAAAACTGTAATTATCACCAAGCCCCTTCACCTTTATTTCTTCCTTAAGCGTGGGGTTTCGCATAACTCGATTGAATGGAAGAAGCATTGCGAATAAAAAAGTTAGTTCGGCAATAGCTGGTGTTTCAGACTGAAGTAAAATTGCAGACTTGCTTGGGTCAATGCCCATCGCAAGATAATCGCGAGCAATCTCAAGTGTGTCTGAATGTATTTCGTCTGGATGATCAGATCGCGTTGTATATGCGTGCATGTTCGCAAGCAAAAGATAACAATCATGTGTGTCTTGGAGTTCGACTCTACGCTGAACCGAACCTACATAGTGACCAAGATGGAGTTGCCCAGTGGGGGTATCGCCTGTAAGGATGACTTCTCGTGTGCTCATAGATTGGTACTGTAAACAATTGCGATATTCATTGCGTTAAAAAGCACATGAATTGCGATCGGAGCAAGAACTCCACCGCTCTTGACCCTTGCCCAGCAAAGCCCAAGCGATAGAATAAACAAGCCCGCCATCGCTGAATATGTCGCAACCTCTGAGTGCACAAGAGCAAATACTACACTTGTTGCCACAATTGCACCCCATGCTGTTTTTCCCTTAAAAACAGCTGCAAATGTGGGCAAAAGCAAGCCTCGATAGAGCACCTCTTCTGTTATTCCAGCCCCAACTGTAGAGCAAATAATCACTATCCAAGCAGATCTATCAAATTGAGATTGCGAGAGCATTAGCAATGTTTTGTGCCCCAATATGGTTGATGGTTCGAGTCCTATTTTTGAAAAAAATTCATGAAAAAGAGTGGCAATTGTGATTGCTAACGGAACAAACACCAGAAATCCTGTCACCGAAACAGGCAGAATGTGCCTAGAGCCACACCGTTTTCGCAGCATTGCGTATGCCAGAAGTACGGGAATTTGCGCAAGTAAGGCGGGCCCCATCACCTTTCCAACTGATTCAAGAGTTTCTATCTGGCCATCTGGTACTTGGCTTATACCCCACAATGACCCCAATACGCCAAGGACAACCATTGCAATGATAAGGAGAATAGCCATCGTAGGCGTGATTGCTGGGTCGAGATATCCTTGTCTTGGCAATATGTAACGCGAAGTTTTAATAAACCAAATTCCAACTCCTGCCGAAAAAAGTGCAAGAAGTACCGTAATAAAACTTATTGAAATCCCTTCCACTTCTGGCATTACATCGTTACCCTTGGCAACTGAAGCAAACATGACGGTCACACTGCAAACAATAATTGAATACAAGCGTAGCGAAGTTGCTAGATGCAAAATCGAGCGACCACTTGATGGCATACGTGAAAAAGTTGAAGGTCTTGATCGACCAAGAAACTTCTTTGGGGCTGTTGTAAATAGCCATACAAAGGGAAGTACCAGCGTCATTGCTGAAATAAAACGCAAAAGTCCGTCAGCTGGATTGATACGAGAAGATTTTGATCCTGTAGCCATTGCTCTAGCGTACGAGAAGGCGGGAGCTGCCGCTATCTCTTGCCTTACCGATACGCATTTTTTTGGTGGAAACCTTGCATATATTGAACAAATTCGTGACGCAGTCTCACTGCCAGTGCTGCGTAAAGATTTTATTGTGGATACATATCAAATTTGGGAGGCTCGAGCAGCTGGTGCTGATGCCATACTCTTAATTGCAGAAGTGCTACCTGAGGGGCAACTTCTTGACCAGATGATTCTTGCTCAAGAACTCGGTATGACGATTCTGCTTGAAGTACACAATATGGAAAACCTCTTAAAGGTGCAAAAACACATTGGTTTCCCGCACGCTGGATATTGCTTACTCGGCATCAATAATCGTAATTTAGAGACCATGAAAACTGATTTGAGCCATAGCCTTCGTATGATTGATGTAGTGGATGATCCAAGCGTTGTTGTGAGTGAGTCTGGCATTTCTTCGCCTGAAGACCTAGATAAACTTCGTGCAAATGGTGTTCATATCGTACTTGTTGGGGAATCGCTTATGAAGCAGCCATGCCCTGGAAAAGCACTCGCCAAACTCATCCGCATGAATCCAACGTAAACTATCCATTATGATTCTACTTACCGAACAAAATAATATTGTTACGCTTACTCTCAATCGACCAGAAAAACGCAACGCTTTGTCTGGTGAAATGATTGATGCTATTCATACGGGACTAGATACGGTTGAACAAAACGATGCCATGCGGGTGATGATTCTTGCTGGCGAGGGTCCGTCGTTTTGTGCGGGCATGGATCTTAAGGGGGTCATAAATAATCCACATAAGATGGGTGAAATGCTTAAGGGTCTTGGAAAAGTTTCTCAGCGCATTCGGAGAATTCCTGTTCCGACAATTGCACGCGTACAGGGTGCGGCGATTGGTGGTGGGGCTGGGCTAATGACTGTCTGTGATTTTGCGTTTACACATGCACAATCGAAAGTGGGATATCCAGAAGTTGACCTACATATTTGCCCTGCTGTAGTTGCGCCATGGTTAATTAAAAAAATAGGCGCTGGAAAGGCAAGGGCAATGTTGCTCGCGGGTGGAACAATTACGGGGCAACAGGGTTTTGATGCCGGTCTTGCAACCCATCTCTGCGATGAAGGCGATTTAGTTCAGGCTGTCGATGATTTCGCAGCAAATCTTGCCAGGGGTGGAAAAGAAGCGCTTGCAACAACGAAACATTGGCTCAACGAACTCGATGGTTCGCTCGATGATGATCTGTTGCAAAAAGGCGCCGATCTCTCAGCAAAAATTATTGCTGGAGAAGAGGCTGTTTCTCGCTTAAAACAGCTTTATTAGGGTTTGATACGGGGTTTGGTCATGTCCTAGAACACATTTGGAGTCGGGAATCGAGTACAATGTGGGGCGCGGCTGATTTGCTATTTTGTCCACAAAATAGGGGTTTTTTGAGAGATTTTATGCCTACTTCTACCCAACAAAACACACTACGATTTGAAGTCAATGATGCAGGAATTGCAACATTGTGGCTCGATGGCGGGGGTCGACCGGTTGTAGTCCTTGACCGCGACCTAATACAACGAATCAATACTGCCCTTGACCAACTCGAACAACTTGATGGTGTGAAGGGTCTTATGCTCCGTAGCGATTGCGAACGTGTTTTTGTAGCGGGAGCTGATCTTGCTGAAATAGACGCGCTTGATGATCCAGGATTGCATGCATATTTGGCATTCGGCACGACCGTCTTTAGCAGAATTGCCAATCTCCCCTACCCAACCGTTGCCCTTATCAATGGCGCAACACTAGGTGGCGGTCTTGAAATTGCGATGCATTGCGATGGACTTATCGCTTCAAAAGTTTCGGCAAACGGAAAACCGTATCCCATTGGATTACCTGAGGCTGGTCTTGGAATTTGTCCTGGGTGGGGTGGTTCGCAAATGCTTACCGCTCGAATTGACGCGCGTACTGCAATCGCTGCAACTGCAACCGGCAAGCCATTCATGACAAGCGATTTGCCCGATGGTCTCGTTGCTGTCTTTGTTGATTCTCCAAATAACCTGCAACAAGCTGGAGAACTATGGCTCCAAAACCAAACCACTAAAAACAGCGCATTGCCTACGATTACTCCAGAAAACGCCGAGCGTTGTCAAGTTGGATTAACTGAAGCAAAAGAATCGGTTGAAGCAACTGATGCAGCAAGTGCTGTCTTTTTAGCAATTGAAACAGGAATAACAGATGGTTGGGCCGCTGCGGTTGCAATCGAACAATGCGAGTTGGTGAGGCTTCGAAACACCACAGAGGCTCGAGAAAAACTCGATGCCTTTTTATCTAAAGGATAATTTTTATCATGAGTAAGCCAGACCTTGCTAGCCAACTTAAGAATGTCTCAGAGAAAGACCTTAAGCAAATTGAAAATGCACAAGAAATGCTTGGACCAGATCCAGAAACTATGGGGTTCGTCAAGAACCTATTTTGGGGAAATCTACGAGAAAATCTAATCTTCCCATACCCTGAAGAATCTGCGGAAGAACGAAATCGATGCGATGCGTTGCTTCAAAAACTAGACACGTATTTTCGTACCGAACATCCTTCAGTAGAAATTGATCAAAAGCAAGAAATACCAGAATGGGTCATCAGCCGTTTCTTTGAACTTGGTGTTCTTGGGATGATTGTTCCAAAAGAATATGGCGGGCAAGGATTCGGTGTCACCAGTTACAATCGGGTTCTTGAACGTATTGGTCGTTCATGTGGATCCTCGGCTGTCATGGCATCAGCACACCTTTCAATTGGGTGCAATGCTATTACCCTCTTTGGCACTGAAGAACAAAAGGAAAAATGGCTGCCCATCATTTCAAACAGTGCGCTCAGTGCCTTTTGCCTATCAGAACCTAATGTTGGTTGCGATGCACAAGGACAGGACACCACGTGTGAGCTTACCGAGTGTGGAAAATATTACATTATCAATGGTGAAAAAAAGTGGGCTACTTCAGCAGCGCAATCCTGCATATTCACCGTGATGGCAAAATACACAATGACCGATCCAAAGACTGGCAAGACGAAAGAACGATTCAATGCTCTTATTGTCACACCTGATATGGAGGGCGTTGAAATATTCAGCAGAAACCGTGCAAAATGCGGCATTCGTGGAACGTGGCAAGGACGAGTACGGTTTACAAATGTAAAAGTACCTCGCGAAAACTTGCTTCACAAAGAGGGCAAGGGAATCATGCTGGCTTTAACGTGCCTCAATTGGGGACGATGCACACTTGCAGCAGGAATGGTTGGTGCTGGAGCCGCCGCATACGAGCAAGCAATCAAATGGGGGCAATATCGGTATCAATTTGATAGACCAATTGCTGAGTTTGAACTTACAAAAGAACGGCTCGCCCGCATGGGTGCTTTTTGTTGGGCAATGGATGCAATGCTTTATGTTACAACTGGCATGGTGGACCGCAACGATGAAGACATCATGCTCGAAACAGCCATATGTAAAGTGTTTTGTTCAGAGTACGGGTTCAGGTGTACAAACGAAGCAATGCAAATCATGGGCGGCGAGGGGTACATGGCTGAAAACGAACTCGAACGACTCTGGCGTGATTCGCGAATCAATCCAATCGTTGAGGGTGCGAATGAAGTCATGCATAGTTTTGTATTTGCATATGGCTCAAAACAATTGGGCGAATTTATGCTTGGGGTAAAAGCCGCTCCAATGAAAAACATGGGCGCTGCAATAAAAATTGCCCTTGAGTTGTTCCTTGGCGTTCGGCGACGCGCACCTAAAATCACCATGGTTGACCCATCGTTGGCAACGCACACTAGGACACTCTCAAATCATATTCGTGATTTCTCACACCAAATAAAGTTAATGTTCAAAGAAAAAGAAGAGGCACTTATTACAAACCAAACTACGCAATACCGATTAAGTTGGATTGCTATTTGGATTCATGCAATGGCGTGTTCGATTTCCAAAATGGATAAAAACATTCGTAATAACGATACTGCGACGAATGAGCATGACCGAGCAATGCTTGATTACATTATGGATTATGGAACATATAAAATTCATGGTTGGATGCGGGCTCTTCGACAAAACCCAGACGTGTCTATGCTCAAGGCAGCAGAAAAAGCACTCGAGTTTGGAGAAAGTTTGCCAAGTAGCAATTACTACATCCCAGAAAGCACTCCGGACCTGTCGGTGCATGGAAAAGGAAAGGTGTGCGACCAAGACGCAATCAAACAGTTTGGGTCAGGGTCTCTCTTTGCTCAAGAAAAAGCTTCAACCCACTAATTCACTTACGATACACAGATGACACACGAGAAAGATTCCATGTTTGACCAAATGACATCGCGTGGCCACGAACGGCTTTGCTTTCACCAAGACCCAGAAACGGGACTGAGAGCAATTGTTGCTATTCATTCAACGAAGCTTGGCAATGCACTCGGTGGAACAAGGCGGTGGTATTACGAGAGTGAGGATGATGCTGTCTACGATGTATTGCGTCTTTCAAAAGGGATGACGTACAAGGCAGCAATTTCTGGGTTGCCAATGGGTGGAGCCAAAAGCGTCATCATGATGCCACACCGCAATCACCCTCGAACAGAGGTTGAAGCAAGAGCAATGGGTCGATTTGTTGATACATTCAATGGTGCGTATATCGCTGCTGAAGATGTTGGTGTTGATATCGAGTTCATTGATTGGATGGCGGGTGAAACAAAACACGTCATGGGTGGCGAAACTGTTTCTCGCGGTGGTGATCCATCCCCTTGGACTGCCCTCGGTGTTTTTCATGCTATGCGAGCTTGCTTAATACATTCGGGACAATGCGAAGATTTTTTTGGGAAGACTGTTGCCATACAGGGTGTTGGACATGTCGGTCAAAACCTCTGCCGCCTCTTGAACGAAGCGGGAGCAAACCTACTTGTTGCTGACATCAACAAAAAGAATCTCGACCTTGCTGTTGATATGTATGGAGCAACCGCGATGCATGATGACGACATTCTCAAAGCAGAATGTGACATCCTTGCACCTTGCGCCCTTGGTGGTGTCATAGATGGAAAAATGGTAGAGCACCTACGTTGCCCCATTTTGTGCGGCGCTGCTAACAATATTCTTGATGACCCAGAAGAAGATGCTGTTGCTTTAAAAACTGCTGGTATCGTCTATGGAACTGATTTTGTAGTGAATGCGGGCGGGCTCATCCACCTCGCAGGAATGCACCTTGGAATGACTGATGACGAACTTGTTCGAAAGAACGATGAAATATTTGCTACTACCCAGCAGATTCTCGAACACACAGTACATGCTTCTTCGTCGTATGCCGCTGCTGTTGAAATAGCGGAGCAACGAATTGCTGATGGACAGGGGTTAGGTGTTCATGCCGGTTAGTACTGTATTTGAAACAAAAATTGAACGTGTTTCAATCCTTGATGAACACGGAAATTTTGATTCGCAACTTGGAGAAGGTTTAATACCAAACGACGACGCTGTTGCTATGTACAAACATATTTTGGTTTGTAGACGCTTTGATGAAATTGCTTTTAAATTACAACGTTCTGGTCGCATGGGAACTTATCCCGAAAACCGAGGACAAGAAGTTCCATCGTTGGGTGCCGCGTATGTTCTGCAAAAGAAAGACTGGATGGTTACGTGTTACCGCGAAAACGCAGGGCTATTCTGGCGTGGGTTGCCTATGGAAAAAATCTTGTTGCATTGGATGGGTGATGAGCGAGGAAACCATATTGATGAGTGCAATGTTACACCCATTGCAATTGCAATTGGCTCGCAAATGTTGCATGCAACTGGACTCGCATGGGCGGGCAAATACCGAAAAGACGGAAGTATCGCCTGCACTTTCTTTGGTGATGGGGCAACGAGCGAAGGTGATTTCCATGAAGCTGCAAACTTTGCCGCGAACCTAGACATTCCTGTTGTTTTTGTTTGTCAAAATAATGGATGGGCAATCTCCACTCCAAGCAAAATAGAGTGTTCTGCACCGACGATTGCACAGCGCGGGCTTGCGTATGGCATGGATTGTGTCCAAGTTGATGGAAACGATCTGTTTGCTATGGTAAAAGTAATGAAAGACGCAACAGCAAACGCGCGGGAGAATAACCGACCAACATTTATCGAAGCGACAACGTACCGACTTGGTGACCACACCACAGCAGATGATGCGCGTCGTTATCGCGATACAGATGAACTTGCAATGTGGGAAAAACGGGACCCCACGATTCGGTTGCGGAATTATCTTGAACAAAAAGATCTTTGGTCATCGGCAAAAGAGGAAGAACAGCTTGCTTTTGCAGCAGATTTGGTTTCTGCGGTTGTTGCGAATGCTGAAGAAATTGACGCTCCCACAACGAATGATATTTTTGATTCTATGTACATCGGGCTTTCTTCTGAACTTCAAAAGCAACGGCAGACGTTGCGTACTAGCAGTATTGGTCAAGACCCATCGCAAATTGCACAAACAGCCAAAGAGGGTGTGGTGAAGTAATGGCTAACCTCACCCTTGTTCAATCAATCACACTTGCCCTCATCCAAGAAATGGAAAAGGATGAACGCATCATTCTTCTTGGTGAAGATATTGGTCTTAACGGTGGCGTCTTCCGAGCAACTGAAGGCCTATTTCAAAGATTTGGCGGCGAGCGTGTCGTTGACGCTCCATTAGCAGAATCAGGAATCATGGGGACTGCTATTGGGCTTGCAATGGCTGGACTTCGACCAATTCCAGAAATTCAGTTTGAAGGATTTATGGGTCCCGCATTTGACCAACTTACAAATCAGGCTGCAAGGTTCAACAGTCGGACTCGTGGTGGTCTTACTTGTCCACTCACCTTAAGAGTTCCGGTTGGAGGGGGCATTCACGCACCTGAATTGCACAGCGACAGTCCAGAGGCTATTTACACACATACGCCTGGACTAAAGATTGTTATGCCATCCTCGCCCTACGACGCAAAGGGTTTGTTGATTAGCGCCATTCGCGATCCAAACCCAGTAATTTTCTTCGAACCAAAACGTATTTATCGTGCGTTTCGCGAAGAGGTTCCAGAAGATGAATACACCATTCCAATCGGTGAAGCGCGAACTGTTTGCGAAGGCGAAGAACTCACTATGGTTTCTTGGGGTGCGTCGGTAGTTCAGTGCGCAAACGCTATCCAAGAGTCCGGAAAGAACATTGAACTTATTGATTTAAGAACAATCAACCCCATCGATATGGACACGATAGCATCCTCGGTTCAAAAAACCGGCCGATGTGTCATTGTGCACGAGGCTCCAAAAACGTGTGGTTTGGGTGCAGAAATTGCGACAGGCATTATGGAACATTGTTTCTTGAACCTTGAGGCACCTGTCCAAAGGGTGTGTGGGTTTGATACCATCATGCCGTATTACAAACTTGAACTTGACTACTTGCCTGATGTTGAACGCATTGGCAAAGCAATCAACGAGACGCTCGCGTATTAATTATGGCCACAAAACAACCAGATGACAAATCGCACTTTATTCTTCCAGACCTTGGAGAGGGTGTGCATGAAGCTGAGCTCATCAAATGGCGAGTTTCAGTTGGTGAAACTGTTCAAGAACACCAAACACTTGC
>JABHWX010000227.1 GCA_018657585.1 Phycisphaerae bacterium | reverse complement strand
CATGCCTATTAATTTCAAATAGGCGAGCCTCGTATCATAGCAGAGCCAAGGCTGCCGAGTACGTCTTTTTACACGTTCTTACGCTCCTTTGAGAGCAAAATGAACCCAATGCCACCCAAAGCGGATAATCCGGCGCCTACAGAAAACACAATCGGGCCGGCGTAGAAGTTCTGCGAGAGCAGGGCTGTATAGAGTGCAACTCCAAGGGCCGGGGCGAACAACCCCCGAATTCCCGTAAGGGTGACATGAAGCCCCATATATCTGCCAGATTGTTCTACTGGTGCATAATCTTGATGCCCAAGGTTCCACGCGAGCACGCCCCCACCAAAAGCGATTCCCCGAATGACAGCTCCAATCCACAAACCCGGCACGAATCCAAAGGCGATGCTCACAGCAAAACACAACGAAGAGGCAACGAAGAACCAACTATGTATTGCACGGAACGTCAACACATGCATATTGTCAAGCAACTTTGCCCAAAGAGGGGTACTCCATGGAATCATCAAAATCGGTACGGTTGAAACTATGAGTATTTCCTCAAGAACATCAAGCGTAAAACTATCGCTTAGAACAAGAATCAATGGAGCGGTTAGCATTAAATTTCCAACACCAAGAATAAATTGGCAACTCATATACTTTGCAAATGCTTTATCTTCGATAAGGAGTTTAAATGCTCTCCATGGAATAAGTGAAACATATTCTGGCGCAGAGATTTCTTCTCGTAGTAACTCTTTGTGGTTGACTACGCGAATTTTGCTGTAAATCCACGCGCCAATAATGCCAAAACTTGCAGCGATTGGGTAGACCCATCGGAATGCATTTTCATCTATCTTCATTGCTTCGCCAACAGAGAAACTTACAACAGCAAGGACAAGTGCCTGAATGATATAAATTTTTCCAGCGATGACGGTTCGAGAAGAACGCGGGTAATTTGCTTGCCAAACAGTTGTGCGAAGTGTGACGACACCTGTCCAGCAAATCCTTGTGCCCACGACGCAACAGAGAAGCAATCCTAGACCAACTGGCGAGATGGGAATAAATGCAACAGATCCAATCATAAGAACAGCAACAATTTTTAATGCCGTAATGAATTGAATTTTATGTTTGCCGTGACTGAGTGCCGCCCACATGAAACTGGAGATATTTGCAAACCCCTGAGCTGCTGCGAGGGCACCTACAGACCAATCAAGAACAGTATCGTCAACAGTGCCCTCAAATAACCGTTTTGTGAGAATACCTACGACCCCACCTTCAATTGCGCCGAGCATCATTGGCAAAAAAGCCCACGCTAAAAGCTCGCGTTTAAACTGTGAAGTGGCTCGTGTGCTATTTCTTTTCATAATTTGGTTGCCAAGTTTCCAAAGAGTGGTATTGTACATCTGAGTGACGTGGGTCACTGTGCGATGTACATGCAATATGTTTGTGCTCGATCCTATCGAACCCTCAGGGATCGTTAAAAGCCGCGTCGATAATCAAGCCGTCAATGAGCGGAAGATTTGGCACGATGGTATACGAGCCCACCTATTTGGTACTGGGTTTGAGCCGCTGGTTGTGTGTGCATCGCACAGTGATCTTAGGTCTCCCTTTATCGCTAAGGAATCCTAGTGGGTCTGTTAAATGTTGCAAATCAACACGCAACCGCCTGCTCCAAATGAGGAATATTGATATGTTGAAGTTAGTGCCGAGCACTTCGCGGTGAGTATCAAATTACACCCAGCGTTCTCCGGTGACAGCATTGATTGCGGTAAGTTTCAAACCAGGAACTAGTGCTTTATCTATTTTAAATACTGTGCCTGCGATAGAACCGGTAGCGGTGAAGCGGGCTAGTTCAAGTACTTCACCACTTGGTGTAGTACCTTGGATAATTATTTCTTCGCCTTGTTCAAGATCAATTCCAACCACAAACCCGCCGCCACCCAACTCGTTTGTAGCTACTCGAAGGTACCCATCTAGATTTCCAACTGTACGTTCAAGGCGAGTGACATGGCAGTAAGGATTATCTATGAACGCCTTAAAGTCGGAGCCAACAACATCAGAGATAGTCGATTGGATATCTACGTTCATTGCCATTTGAGTGACTCGGTCAATTCTTCGTTGTGTATCCACTGCAATAATTCCAAGTACAACAGAGATGCCAAACAAAATCAATGCAACTATTCGCCAGATATATGTGGGGGTAGGGGCTCTGTATGTACCCTTTGATGCACTTGCTCGAGCACCGATCAGGGCAAGTGGAGCAAGCCGTCTTGCTTCTTGATCTGCAGCATCTGCAACAGACTGAAGAACTTTTTGTTTTAGAGCAGCCGATGGTATATCGCTTGGAAGGAGCGAAGTATCTGATGCAAAAATTTGTTGCATTTGAATTATTTCATCTTGAATGGCAGCTGGAGCATCATGGAAAGACCGCGTAAACAAATCTGCCTCGATAGGCTCTAGTAAACCGTGTGCGTCAAGAACAGCGAGTTCAAGAAGTTGCTTGTAGTTGTTTGTAGTGTCTGTCATACGAATTGTTCCCAAGTCATCTATCTTTATTGACTCTCAACGTCAGAGTGCGGAAGAGTTTTTTAATCCATGCTCCCGTAAGCGGAGTAGACCTCGGCTTAATGCCGATTTCACCGTTCCAAGCGGCGCGTTAATTTGTAGGCTCACTTCACGTAACGTGAACCCATGAAAGTATG
This sequence comes from Phycisphaerae bacterium, assembly GCA_018657585.1. Taxonomy (GTDB): domain Bacteria; phylum Planctomycetota; class Phycisphaerae; order Phycisphaerales; family SM1A02. The sequence goes on along the minus strand of JABHWX010000227.1, from coordinate 21,600 downwards.
CTCTCGTGATGACAGTCCGTTGCATCTCAGGGAGCTCTTGCAAAGCCTGCCACAGGGCAGCATTACGTTCTTCTACAAACATATTCGACGATTCTAGGGTTTCGGTTGCAGAAACATCGTGGTGTTCGTTAAGTTCGTATGATTTTGGTTTCGATGTTTTTCGACGAATTCTGTCAATTAGGTGACGTCTGGTAATAAGCATCACCCAAGTCACTAATTTCGCCTTTCTGGGGTCAAATCGATCCGCGGTCTTCCAAAGGCGCACAAAAACTTCTTGAACAGCGTCTTCAGCTTCGGCAGTATTTGAGAGAAATTGGATAGAAAGTTTGAATACAAGACCACCAAAACGGTCGTATAACTCTGCTATGGCGTCTTCCTCACCAATTGCAACTCGTCGCATTAATCGATAATCTGGCTCTTTTTCTGGCAAGCCTTGGTTCCTCCTGCAATCTCCCGACAAACCCAGAACCCGCTTATTACTGTAAAAAAAGCTACGAGCCATTTTTAGACAGTAATTTCCAGAGTGTAGCGAAATTATGTCAAAGATTCACAGAAAATTCTAGTAAATGGACAAAATACCATTAGACTATGTTTGGAGATTCTAGTTTTTTAATAGGGTTTATACGCACAATAATGAAACGAGTAACCAAAGTGTCCCGAACTTCACAAAGGTCTTTAGATCAAGGATATCGTGGAGGTTTCAGTTTACTTGAGTTAGTTGTGGTAATGAGCATTACATCTTTGCTTGCTGGGTTATTACTTCCTGCACTCTCATCGGTACGGGAAAACGCACACCGTGTTTTGTGTGGTTCAAACCAACGCCAACTTGGTCAAGCAATTACTATGTTTAGTAATTCTCGTCGTTACCAAATTCCAAGAGCAAGTGTTCTTGACGGTGAAGTTCCAGACCCAAGTTTACTTTCGCGGGTTCGAGAGGGTGTTGAACAACAAGGTGTTATGCTTGCAGGCGGTGACCCACGTGCTGTTCCAGAGCCACTGCAAGATTCAACATTCGACGGGCTTGGTCGCTTATTCAGATGGCACTATTGCGGCGATCCAGAACTGTATTATTGTCCAAGTCATAAAGGTGAGCATACTCTTGAAGAATGCGAAGCAAAGTGGACCGAGGATAAAATTAGCGAGGATCTATTCGGCAACTACCATTACGCTGGTCACAAAGATTGGCGAACGGGTGTTCGTCGTTCACTTCTTCAGGGCGAAAAACTTATTCTTATTACTGATGGTTTGAGAACAAAATCGGATTACAACCACGGCGTTGGTTACAACGTTCTTCGCGGCGATTGTTCGGTTGTGTGGAGAGATGATGTGGTTACTCGAGCGAGACTCACCACTCTCCCACCTATTGATGTTGATGGTTTTCGTAATCTTGATGATTTGATTTACGACATTTTTTCAGGTCAATAAACAACAACTTTACGTTAGAGTACTGGGGTACGGACAGCGTTATTTAATGCTCAACACTTGAATTTGATGGCGACCAATGTGTGGATTTACACATTCATAAGAGCAAGCGTGCAATTCTGGCGCTAAAAGCACATGATCAATGTGGTAGATTGGAATCTCCATTGGGAACGTTCCGATTATCCCAACACCCCCATCGTCCGCTGCATCATGCAGATCTGGAAACATGGTTTGTATTGCTGAGCTATTTCTCGTCATATTAAAATCCCCGATCACGACATCAGGTGGTGTTATTTGCGAATTGAGCAATAGGTCTCTTACTTTTTGAGCCACTTTTGTTTTCGAAGTTGTGATTGAAGAGGGTAAGTCAATTGCCCAAATCACAAGTATGTCGTTAATTGCAGGAGTGGTATCAAGGATGAACTGAGAAATATATATTTCATCAGCAGCAATCAGTGACTGCACCTTGATTGGTTGGAACTTTGTGAACAGCGTAAATGGACCACTGACAACTTTTCGCCCATGTCCATCCATCCATTCTCGCACTTTCGGTTCTCCGCGAACATACCAACCATGTGTTAGCAAAGTGATATCTGCATCAAGGCCAATAATAATTTCTGCAGATTCTTTTGATACATTTTTTTTGGAGTGGCTCATCGTCCATCCGGCGATTGTTATTTTTCCTTTACAGTTTGCAGACCTAAATATGCGTTGTTCGTTAAAACACCAATAGAATAAAAGTATGCACCCAATTGCGATGCTTTGTATTAAATACGATTTCATTTTTTGGAATCGTGCGAACACCGCTGCAACCATAAACAAGATCACTACTGCAAGCGTCGGAATCCAAGCAAGCCACTGGCTCCAACCCCACTTGTCTGAGCAAAGTAATCCAGCACACCAGAGGATAAATAGCGAGGTCGCAGAAGCGAAGAGACATTTGGTTATTAGTTTCATCCAATAGGCACGAACGGGAATACTTGTGGTGCGATAAGTGTCGCTAGGATTGCGACAAGCAAAGTAAGCGGAATTCCAAGCCGCGGAAAATCCATAAATTTATATCCACCAGGTCCATATACCATGAGGTTAGTTTGATACGTGATTGGTGTGATAAAGTTACAACCTGCGGCAGCCATCATCGTGAATATAAATGGATATGGGCTTACATCGAGTCCGTGTGCCGCTCCGATTACGATGGGAAACATGATGACAGCTGCACCAAAGTTAGTCATAAGCTGTGCTCCAATACTTGTCATGAGAAAAACAAGGAAGAGGGTGCCGTATTCACCTAAGTGCAGACTTTCTGCAATATTGAGAAGTGTATTACTGGTCATTTCAGCAAGTTCACTTTCTTGCACGGCTTTTCCTATGCCCATTGCTGCACCAATCACAATAAGAACTTGCAAATTGATAGCCTTGCGAGCTTTTGGCGCAGTGATACATCCAGTAATAATCATTGCCAATCCACAAAGCCAGATTGCTGCAACTCGGTCCATAAAACCAAATGTGAGTGCAGCGATAAGAAATGCCAGAATAAAGAGTGATCGTTTAGCCTTTTCCCGAAGAGGTGGTCTTGAGTCTTCAATTTCAGATACAACAGAAAAATCGTCATTGTTTTTCCAATATTTTAAAAATTCACCACCTGATTCAAGAAGGAGGGTGTCTCCTGGTTGAAGGACAATTGGACCAATTTTTTCATCCATGTATTTACCGTTACGGTGGACAGAGAGAATTACCGCTTTGTATCGAGTACGAAATTCTGATTCTTTGACAGAGACACCAACAAGAGGGGAGTTGCTAGATACGACTGCCTCAATCATTTTTCGAGATACGGCTCGTCCACCAATATCATCTTCTGCAGGAATAAGATCACGAGTTTTTCTAAGTTCAACAACCGAAGACAGGTCGCCGACAAAAACGAGTTTGTCATTTTGTTGAAGCGTAAAGTCATTGTTAGCTTCTATTTTTTCATGATTTCTAATATACGAACTGAGATACAGACCAGGTAAGTTCCGCAAATCTGCTTCTTCAATAGTTTTTCCGACCATGGAGGAGCCGAGTTTTATTGCCATCGTAATGCCACGTTCACGGGCATTTTCATTTGCTGGTTCATCTGAAGTACGAATGGGTAACAACCACTTTGATGTAAGAACAATAAATACAATGCCACAAATTGCGACAGGGATACCAATCCATGCTGCTCCCCACATACTTACTGCGCTAGTTGGTGCGGATACACCAAGCCCCGTTACCCAAGCAGGTGGATTTTGCCACCATTCAATAAAGAGGCCCATGATAATAAGGTTCGACCCTGTGCCGATCATAGTGCCCTGTCCGCCAAGAATTCCAGCAAAACTAAGAGGCATAAATAATTTTGAAGCAGGAATTTTCAACCGTTTTGACCAGCTGCTTATCATGGGCAAATACATTGCAATGATAGGAGTTGTATTCATAAACGCTGACATCGCAGCAACAGGTATCATCATCCGAAACTGTGCTTTTGGAAGGGTTTTTGGTTTTCCTAAGAGTTTGTGCCCAATGAGTTCAATGCCGCCTGTCTCTTGCAACGCAGCAGCAACAACAAATAGCCCAGCAATCATAAGAATTGGTCTTTGTGCAAAACCAGAAGTAGCTTGTTCAATGGTTACAACCCCACAAATGAGAAGGAGCACAAGGCCGCCAGCCATGACCAAATCTGGGCCAGTTTTTTTGCGGACGATTAGCATCAAAATAATGATGCATAAAACAGCAAGTGTAATCCATGGATTTAGGTCATCTGGTATCCACTCGCCAATCATTTACTGTTGTGCAATCGCAAGTTCATCAATCGTTGCGATTATCCTTTGATGGAGTCCGTCAATTGCACAGATAACACCGCGGTTTTCTTCAAGCCGAGCCCCATGCGTAAAGTCAAGAGGTTTTCCAGAAACATCACTAACGACTGCTCCTGCTTCTTGTGCAATACAAAGACCAGCTGCGTGATCCCAAATTTTTTCAACATACTCTTTGCTTGTAGGCAACCGCAGATATCCGTCGGCTTGTCCTCGAGCGACAAGAGCGTATTTACATTGTGAGTCGAGTCGAGCAGGCTCACCTTCAGTTCCGATGTTATCGATAATTCTTCCGCTATCGCCACGGTTTGAGTGCCCTTTCTCGGCAGATTCACAGAAGCGTAGTGGGGTGTCAGGATTGTATGGTGAAGATACTATGCGCATTGGCTCGGAACTCTGGTCACATTTTGCAAATTCCCAAGCCCCTGCCCCTTTGGATGCGGCATACACCACACCTTCTGGATCATTATTATCAAGAGGGCGCCCTTGCTCTGATGATAGATTTGGGCAACCCATGACACCTGCAACGACTTCACCGTCTTCGATTCGACCAAGTGCAATGGCGTAATGTTGACCGCGCAAAAACCCTTTAGTGCCGTCAATGGGGTCGAGCGCCCAGTAGCCATCAGAGGAGCCGTCATGGTCACAATGATCAATGGCATTAAGCATTTGTTCTTCGGTGATCTGCGGTTTCCATGTCTGTACAGCCTGAAGGACAGCTTTTCGTATAAGTACTTGGTCATCATTTCGAAGTGCTTGCGCATCTTCTTCTCCTACGATGAGTCTGTCCTTATCATCAAGATGTTCAGCTAAACTTAGTGCAATAATTGCTTGCACGGCATAATCGGCTACGGTGACGGGACTTCTATCATCCTTGGTGATTTGCTTGAGTTCTTCAAGGTTTGCCTGAACAACTCTGGAAACAGCAGATGCGGTGCACACTGCTTCGAGAGCAGGTGGAATAAGACGATGTTGGGTTGTTAATTCACTCATAATTCCTCTTCTAATCGGCTAAAACCCCGATTTTTGACCATTAATAGAGAAATGGTTATACGGAAGAGTTCGCGTTGTGTTCAAATTACCTTGTTATGGGGGAGCACTTTGCCGTTGCTGCTAGAAATGTTGAATAGCATCTAAAAGGGACACCCATTTCTGGGTATCCCTTTTATAGTTCTTACTTTGGTTTTCCGTTTATGAAACGAACGTTGTTTTGAATTCACCGATGACTTTATTGAAGTCATCTTCAAGACCTTTGAAGGATTTTGCTTCTACAAGTTTGTCCTTTGTTTCTTTGCCTGTTGTGTCTATGTATTCAAGAAGTGCTTCTTCAAAGGCGTGTACCTTTGAAAGATCTATATCATCAAGGAAACCCTTGGATGCTGCATAAATTGCGATAGCTTGATCAATAGCTTTGTATGGCGTGTATTGCCCTTGCTTAAGCAGCTCAACTAGACGAGCACCACGATCGAGTTGTTGCTGAGATGCAGCATCAAGCTCAGTACCAAGTTGTGCAAACGCCTCAAGTTCACGGAAAGCGGCAAGGTCAAGTCGAAGTGAACCTGCGACTTCTTTCATTGCTTTAATCTGCGCGTTACCACCTACACGGCTTACGGAAATACCTACGTTAATCGCCGGGCGAACGCCTGAAGCAAACAATTCTGGTTGCAGGTAAATTTGACCGTCAGTAATTGATATTACGTTGGTTGGAATATATGCGGAAACGTCGCCTTCTTGGGTTTCAATAATTGGAAGAGCGGTAAGTGACCCACCACCGTTTGCATCAGAAAGTTTTGTTGCTCGTTCAAGCAAGCGACTGTGTAGGTAGAAAACGTCACCGGGGAATGCTTCACGCCCTGGAGGACGGCGAAGAAGGAGTGACAACTGTCGATAGGCAGTCGCTTGTTTTGAAAGGTCATCATAAATACAAAGTGCATGTTTGGGCGTCTTACTTTCTTTTCCTTGCCACATGAAGTATTCACCCATTGCGCAACCCGCATAAGGAGCAATGTATTGAAGTGGGGCGGCTGTGGATGATCCAGCAACAACGACTATGGTGTAGTCCATCGCACCGTTTTGCTTTAGCGTTTCAATTACACCAGCAACAGTGGAGTCTTTTTGGCCAACAGCAACGTAAATACATACAACTGCTTCGTCCGTGCCCCAGTATTGCTTTTGATTGATGATGGTGTCGATTGCAACGGCAGTCTTGCCAGTTTTGCGATCACCAATAATAAGTTCACGTTGACCACGACCAATTGGAATCATTGAGTCGACAGCTTTAATACCAGTTTGCATTGGTTCAACAACGGGTTGCCTTGCAGCAATGCCCGGAGCAACAATATCTAGTTTAGAGGTGCTCGATGCATTAATTGGTGGTCCACCATCAAGCGGATTTCCTAGTGGGTCCACAACTCGTCCTAGGAGTTCTGGACCAGTTGGTACTTCAAGAAGTCGTTTTGTTGTACGTACAGTGTTACCTTCTTCCACGGCAAGATAATCTCCGTAGATGATCGCACCAACAGTGTCTTCTTCAAGGTTCATCGCTTGGCCCATAACGGTGCCACGCTGTGTTTCAAATTCAAGCAATTCGCCAGCCATACAGCCAGAAAGGCCATAAATTCGTGCAATTCCGTCACCCACTTCGACAACTTGTCCGACTTCAGAGATTTCAAGTTCACTGCTGAACTGTTCAATTTCTTGCTTGATGACTGATGTAATTTCGTCTGTTTTAATCTTCACGATATTCCTCGCCTTCGAAAAGGGCTTTTCTAATTAGTTATCTTCCAGATACGTTTCAAATTGTTCTCTGATAGCGGTACCCCCACTATTTTTAATTGATTCAGAGAGACGTCGTAGTTTTGTTTGCACTGAGCCATCAATTAATTGATCGCCAATGCGAAGTTTAAGGCCGCCAAGCATTTGCTTATCAACATATGGGTGTAGAACAGGCACTTTTCCGAGCATTGATTGCACCTTTCCCTTGATGATGTTCATTGCGTCAGCATCAAGAGCTGTAGGTGTGAACACATCTACCTCAACCCGACCAAAGGCTTCTTGCACAAGCAAGTCGAACGCAACGCTGATGGACTCAAGATGATTGAGTCGCCCCTTGTTATTTAATACAAGTAGGAAGCGAAGGGTTAGGTCTGTTACTCGGTTTGAAAAAATCGCCGAGAGTGTTTCTCCGCGCTTTGGTACATCAATGATTGGCGATGTAAAGAATAAATGAGTTTCACTGTTTTGTTGCATAAGCTCGCAGACTTGCTCAAGTTCATCAGCGATTTCGACAACCTTGTCATTTCCGCCTGCGTCAGATGCAAGTTCAAATAAACTTTTTGCGTAAACAGTTGCAAGTGCGTCGGTTTGGCAGGTCACTTTGATTGTCCTAGTTCAGAGAGTGACTCGGAAAGGAGCGCTTGTTGATCTTCTGCGGAAATTTCGCGGTCTAGTATTCGACTTGCGATTGCAACAGCAAGGTTACTTGCTTCGGTGTGCAATTCACCGATAGCGGCTTTCTTGGCAGCATTGATATCAGCAGTAGCAGCACTCTTCATTTCAGAGAGTTCACGAGTGTTATTTGCTCGAAGTTCTTCGGCGGCTGCTTTTGCGTCTTGTCTTGCTTTTGCAATCAGGTCGCCGGCTTCAGATCTTGCCTTGGTGAGCTCTTGTTCATATTCAGCAAGTGCAGATTTGGCTTGTTGTCGTGCCTCTTCTGCTGCTTCAAGGTCGTCGCGTAACTTATTGTCACGTTCATCAAGCCCTTTGAGAATATGTGGCCACACAAACTTTGCAGCAAGCAAGAAGAAAATAGCGAAAACAACAATTGCTGTTCCAAGTGTGAGCAACTGTACGTCAACGACAGAGGCTTCAGAATCCGATGCAATGAAAGGGATCATCATTGGAGGTCCTTCCGTGAGAGTATGTTTGGTATCTCGGTGGGTTTACACTGGCAAACCCACTAAACCTACAACCAAACTTAGAGTATTGCTAGCAGGCCAACAACAACGGCAAAAAGGGCAACGCCCTCTACAAGTGCAGCAGTAATAATCATATTGGTGCCAATTGAACCAGCCATTTCTGGTTGTCGTGCAATTGATTCAACCGCACCACCACCAATTCGACCAATACCAACACCAGCACCAAGAGCGCCAATACCAGCAGCAAGACCACCACCGATACCCTTGAGACCACTACTACTTGCTTTTGCAAGTGCTATTGCGTCTTCAGACCCTTCGGCAGCCGCCTGAGCGGTGTCAACATCAAAAATCATTAGGCCTAGTGTGGCCAGAGCAGTGAAAGCAACAAGCTTTTTCATAAGTTCATCCAGTTCGTCAAAAAGTGACTATTTTGTAAGTGCCGTGGGAGCACTTGCGTTAAGAAAACATTCAAGGCCCATCCCACGCGGGCCAAAGATTAGTGAGTCGCTTCTGCGTGCGCCTCATGTTCATCGTGGTGAGACATTTGTCCAATAAATACCGCAGTGAGGAACATGAAGATAAACGCTTGAAGGAAAGCGACAAATAATTCAAGGAAACTAATACAAACGGCAGCAACAGTGGACACCGCCTCAATTGAACCAGTAAGTAACCAGTTTTGTGTGGCGCTGAAAGCCATCATCCCGAACATAGTTAATACTGCGAGCATAGTGTGACCAGCAACCATGTTTGCAAACAAGCGTATTGCAAGTGCTGCTGGTTTGATAAACATCCCCATAAATTCAATAGGAAACATAATTGGAAGCAAGTACAAAGGCGCGCCACCTGTTAAGTGGTGAGCCCAGCCCCCAATTCCTAAGGATTTAAAGGCGTGGACTTGGATAACAAAGAATGAAACAATAGCGAGCCCAACGGTTACGCCAAGGTTACTTGTTGCAGTGCCGCCAAAGAAAGCCCAATCCATCTCACTGCTCTCTGTTATTTTTCCTGCTACTACTTGGATATCTGCAAATGGAATCATTCCAAGGATATTGCACACGAGGATGAAGAAAAATAGAGAGAGCAGATATGGTAGAAATTTATTTGTATCGTGCCCAAGAACTGGCTGGATTACTTTGTCACGCATGTAAATCGTGATGACCTCGATAATTTGTGATAATCGACCTTTGGTTAGATATCTATCAGTTCCTTCGGATTCTTTTCCAATTGAAATATGTTTTGCAGCGCACCTTAAGACAATAAACGCAATAGTTGCGGCAATAACAAGCGATGCCATGTGCACGGTAAGCGCTGGTTTACCAAGGAGCGTGACATGCTCGGTCCCCGAAATCGGTTTGTCGAGGATATGGTGAATCGGGTTGTTGCTTGCAAGAAAAGGAAACATGAATACTTCTACTCGTTATACGGTTTGCCGATTTTTAATAGCATTGCGGAGAGAACTTTAGTCTCCGCAATAAGAAGAAAAACGGCGGTCAAAAGGAACGAAAACATCAATGAGCGAGGGCCAAATTGAGCCGTGTAGTATAGCAAAGTAGAGACTCCGAGTGCAACAAGGAACCGTATAAACGAGGTGGCAGACCAGAGGGTAGCAACTGTCGCGATTGGCCTCTTTTTACTGGGAGAAAAGAGTGCTAATATGACAAGGGAAACGAGGAGTAGAACACCGGCCTGGGCGATACCTGCTACTGCTATTTTCATCCCAAAACCACCAACAACCGCCCCAACCCACCAGAGCGCCGCTGAGATTGTGACCGCTACGCACTGTGCGGTGGCTAACGATCGAAATGAGAGCGATATTTCAGGCGATTTCATTGCCCGTCCTCGCGAATGGCTTTGAGAGCGTCTCGGATGAAATCGATCATGCCATAAACAATACCCACTACAGCACCAGAAACGATAAACGTACGTTCGTTATGGGATTGCCCCAAAATCCACGAGAGCAACCACCCAAAGAGGCCTCCCGCAATAATCATGGAGACAAAGGTAAATCCCATTGCTGAAAGTCTCCAGAGTCTATTTGATTGGGTATCTTTTGCCATCGCGGTATTGTACAGAGTCAAGTAGAGGGTTACGTTGAGGGTCAGACCCTAGACCCTGTATAATTCCACATCTATGATTCAGAACAAAGACTACATTATTGATGTAACCCCAAAGCCGATGAATGCATCGGATTATTTCTTTGTTCCTGCAGTATTTCGCGGGCTAGGAACTACGCTTCGTCACTGCCTTGGCAATATGGGGCGCGGTGGTACGAACAAGAAAAACATCTGGGTTGTGAAATATCCAGAGGAAAAACGGGACGACCGCGATGTTCTCGAAGGTGGGCAAGAACGATCTACGTTCCGTGGTGTGCATCGCCTTAATAAAGATGAGCAAGGCCGAGAACGCTGCGTTGCCTGCTTTATGTGTTCGACTGCTTGCCCAGCCAACTGTATTTCGATTGTCGCCGAAGCGGCGCCTTGGGATGATCGCGAAAAACGCCCATACAGTTTTGAAATTGACGAATTGAAATGTATTTTTTGTGGGATGTGCGAAGAGGCTTGCCCATGCGATGCGATAGAACTTACACCGCGGTATGAAGTAGTTGGCACATCACGGAAAGAGATGATTTTTGATAAAGAAAAGTTACTTTCGATGTATGACCTTACTATCGAAGACAAGCCGATGTAAAGCTACTGCGAATTTTCGTACATTACAAAAATAATGTAAATCGCCAGTACCAAAAGTGAAACTATAAATTGAAAGATTGCCCAGTACAGCCGCCTCGTTGTTTTATTTGAGAATTCGCCGGGTATTGAAGACCATTCTAGCTGTGCAGTCGTTCCACACTCGGGGCATTTTCTAGATGCTGGGTTCATGTAGGATAAGTCATATCCACACTGGCATTCCCATCCCTCTTCCTCTCGAAAGGGAAATTTAAGTGCGAACGCAAACATGAAGCAGCACGCACTTCCTAGAAAAAAAAGAATATTGGTGATTCCCAGCAATAAGGTCACACACCCCAAGAAAATAAAGAATCTTGAAAACCCTCTTTTTGTCATGTACTTCGCCAAAAGCGAGGAACAAAGAGAACGAGCACAGCAAAAATCTCTAGCCGACCGATTGCCATCAATACGCACAGAAAGAGTTTTGATATATCTGTGAACCAAGCATAATTTTCTATGGCGCCAACCTTCGCCAGCCCAGGCCCCACAGTACAAATAGTAGCAACGGATGCGGTAGCAGCAGTTGCGAGATCGCACTCTGGATTACCAGATTCAAGCATCATGATGGTGCCTGAGCCAATCGTAAATAGTACGATAACACCAAGTACATACGCAATCGTTGCAAGCTTAAGTTCCGGATCAATAGCAGTCTTACCAACCTTAAGAGGCCGTACAACACTTGGTCGAAATGCCCGTTCGAGTTCACTTAACATGACCTTGAAGGCGACCCAAATCCGAATCACTTTAATTCCACCACCAGTTGATCCAGCGCAGCCACCAACAAACATTAACATGAGAATGACGCCTTTGGCAACAAATGGCCAGGTGTTAAAGTCAGCAGTAGCAAAGCCTGTAGTGGTCTGTTGTGATACCACTGTGAACACCCCCTGAGTGACAACCTCACCGATTGTCGCTTGTTCTGTTGCGCCGGTAGTTGAAACAACAGGTTGCCCGCTACCCAAGAGAGAAAAAATGACAACCACGGACCCTGCAGTGAGAAGGAAAATATAGAACCGAAACTCTGGATCTTTCCAGATGACTTTCAACTTTCCTTTTACTGCAGCGTAATACAATCCAAAATTCGCCCCAGCGAGAACCATGAAGATTATTGTAATGATGTCAATACTTCGAGAATTAAATGCGCCTGTACTTGCATTGTGTGTACTAAACCCGCCCGTCGCGAGAGTTGTAAGCGCGTGGCAACTTGCATCGAACCACTCCATGCCTGCAATTTTGTATGCAACAATTTCTATTCCCGTAAGGCATACATAAATGAGCCAGAGTATCCGAGCAGTTTCTCGAATGTGTGGACGAACCCCCTCTGGTTCTGGACCAGGGGCTTCAACTTTAAACAATTTTTTGCCACCTACCCCAAGGCTTGGTAAGACAGCAACAAAGAGAACAACGATTCCAATTCCACCAAGCCACTGAATCATAGCCCGCCAAAATAATAGTGGATCTGGAACAGTACTTATGTCTGTAAGAATAGTAGCGCCAGTTGTAGTAAGCCCACTCATCGCCTCAAAGAAACAATCAATAATGGAGTAAAACGGATGTTGTTCGTTCTCACTCATTCGTCCCCAAAACAAAAAAGGCAATGCAGCAACAATTGCACCGACAAGCCAACTCGAAGAGACAAGCAACAAAGCCTCCCTTCTGCCCATACTTCCAGTTCCGTGTTCACTCTTTCCAAAGTTGCCGAAGAGGTAAAGCGCGATACCTATCAAGGTGCTTGTGCCGGCTGCATATAAGAGGGAAGGAACACCATCGCCACCAAACCCAAGAGCGATTGATGACCATACCCAAATGCCCAGAACAATAGCACTGAGTACCAAAACAAGCATTCCAAGTTGCTTGATGATTAAACGGTAATTCATACGATTATGTCACCGCGAAAAGGTTTCGCAGTTCATCCTCATATTCCCCGCGAACAACTACAAAGACTACATCGCGTTCTTCAAGAACTTCGTTCGCTCCAGGAACAACACCATTGTGTTCATCATGCTCAAGAACGATTACCATACAATTGGGCATAAGTGGAAGCTCTGAGAGTGGTTTTCCAGATACTGGGGCATCCTTGCCAACTCGAACACGATAGATTGTAAGCTGGTTGCCTGAGAGGGTTGCAACTTTTGTCATCTGTTTTCTAGCGAGCCGCCTTTGCACTTCTTCTACAGCAAGTTCGCGGGGACTGAATGTATTGGTGAGCCCCATCGCTTTGATAAAAGGCGCATAATCAGTGCGAGAAACGAGAGAATACGTTTCTTCTACACCGAGACCCGCTGCCCAAGCGCAACTCAAAATATTGTGTTCGTCGTTAGTTAGGGCAACAAACGCATCGGCATTTTCAATATGTTCATCAGTGAAAACATTTGGGTCTGTGGGGTCTGCTTGGATGACAGTTACCCAAGAGAGTTTTTCAGCAAGTTCATTAGCACGTTCTACATCTGTTTCAAATAGACGTATGGAAAACCCTCGATTTTCAAGGGCCCTACAAAGCCAAACTGCAACTGGCGATCCCCCCATAATCACAACACTTCTTCGCCCAGCATCCTTTGATCTAAAGATGCGTCTAGCATCATGAAATACATCTGTGTTGGCAACAAGTAGTACTTCATCACCCTCATCAACGGTACTTATTCCACTGGGTAAATAGGTATCGCCATCTCGAGTAATGGCGGCAAGCCGAGCACCTCCAGGTAATTTTACATCTGACAGTCTTCTGCCAATCCCGCTGGCACCCTTACTAACTTCAAATTGTTGAACTTCGATCGTATTCCCAACAAGTCTTTCAACTTTCATCGCTGCGGGATTTCTTAGGTGCGAAGCAATTTCTCGCGCAGTTGAGTATGCGGGGCAAATAAGGCTGTCAATGGAAAATATTTTTGAGTAATCCATGGGATCTCGGTTGAGATACATACTGTGAGTAACCATGGCAAATGTTCGGTCAGCTCCCATATAAGAAGCAGTAGAAGCAGCAAGCAGGTTTACCTCGTCATCATTGGTAGCAGCAATGACAACATCTGCATCGGCAACATGAGCAATTGCCAAGTCGTTTGCTGACGATGGTTGTCCAACGAGCGTAGCAACGTCGAGACCTTCTGCTAATGAATCGAGCATGGATTGGCTTTCATCAATAACGGTTACATCGGCGCCTTGACCGGATAGGATTTCTGCTGCGTGGGAGCCTGTTTTACCAGCTCCACAAATAATAATATTCATGGTCGTATTCCAAATTATCGACTAGATGGTCGGGCGGGAATCATACCTCTAATCGAAGAAAAACCTAATAAAAACTACAGGAAATTATGCCTGATGATCGTTTATGGCTACTAAAGCAAGTATTTTTGGTTGAAGATTACCGAGTAAGTGAGTCTACGAGCGTAGAAACTGAAAAAAAAGATTTAGAAGTATTTATATAGAATTGCAAGAAAAAAGAAACAATGCACACGAGAATTGGAAAAAGTTCTTGACGAGTTGCACCAGAAACGCCATACTGAAGCGTAACGTTGGGGCTGGCAGCGTCGGCACAAGAGAGAGTGCCATTAGAAAAGTGGATTTTAGAGATGAAACAATAGAGAAGAGAGTGACAAGCACTGGAGGGAGATCCAGTTCGCAGAGTCAAACTCCTAGACAAGTTCAAACGAACGGAAAGTTTGGAATATGCCAACGACAACTAAAAAAGATTTAATTGACCGTATTGCAGATGAAACAAAATATAAAAGGAATGACGTTCGAGCAATCGTGCAAGCATTTCTTGGCAAAGTGATTACAGAACTCGGCGAAGGAAATCGTCTTGAGTTTAGAGATTTTGGAGTTTTTGAAATTCGTCAGCGCGCTCCCCGCATGGCACAAAATCCACGTACTCTCGAACGTGTCCCAGTACCTGCTCGCAGGACAGTTAAATTTAAAGTTGGTCGTTTGATGAAGAAAGCTGTTGAAGAAAGCATGGAAGTGACCGAAATGCCTGTAGTTGAAACTACTTCACCGGAACTTGCACCAGTATAATTTTTCTCTCAAACCGTATACATTTTGGTGGATGACTTGTCGTTTCTCCAATGGGTATTAGAAATTCAATTAAGGTACGCTCAAGGATGAGTCAAGAACACAAATCACAGGACGGTAATTCAACCACTAAATCGCAAGCAATCAATCGTTTGATGGATGCATTGCCACCTCATGCTGTTGAAGCTGAAGAAAGCCTTCTGGGCTCCATTCTCATTGACGCCACTGTTCTAAACGATGTACAACTTATCATTCGAAGTGGCGATGACTTTTTCAAGAAGGCAAACGGCTCCATCTACGAAATTATGATTGAGCTAAACAACGGTTCTCTTAAAACGGTTGATATTGTTCAGTTAAAACAGATGCTTGAGGATCGAAATATCCTAGATGCAGTTGGTGGGATGGATTATCTTGTCAAAATCGCTGAGGCCGTTCCTAGTGCAGCTAGCGCCTCCTACTACGCTCGACTTGTTAAAGAAAAATCGGTAGTCAGGCAGTTGATCGCTGCTGCGGGCGAGATTTTGCAAGACGCCTATACGAACCCCGAAGATCCTCAAGAGATCTTGAGTGAAGCAGAACGCCGGATTTTCAGTATTGCCCAACAATCCGAACAGCGCCACGCAGAAAAACTTGATGAACTATTGAACCTAGCTATTGAGCAACTTGAAGCAAACGATGGGCGAATGATTACTGGTATTGCAACTGGTTATCCCCAGTTAGATGAAATAACAAGCGGCATGCAAAAAGGCGAAATGGTAATTGTTGCTGCACGTCCATCTATGGGAAAAACTGCACTTGCATTAAATATTGCCGAAAACATTGTGATGCGTGATGTTCCTGTCGCACTTTTTAGTTTAGAGATGAGTAGGCAACAACTTGTGCAACGTTTACTAAGTTCTAGATCGGCAGTTTCTGGGCATAGCATTCGCCGTAATATGTTGAGCGATAATGATATGGAAGCAATCATCCAGGCAACAAATGACCTCATGGGCAAGCCTCTCTTTATAGATGATACGCCTGGCTTAACAATTACACAGCTACGAGCTAAGGCTAGGCGGTTAAAACAATCCGAAGACGTTGGTGTGATCTTGATTGATTACTTACAGTTGATGACGAGTGGGAAGCGTGTGGAATCAAGACAGCAGGAGGTAAGTGAGATTAGCCGTGGTGTTAAGGCGCTTGCACGTGAACTTGAAGTTCCAGTTATATGTTTGAGCCAGTTGAATCGTGCTGCTGAGCAACGTGAGGGGCACAGGCCAAGAATGAGTGATTTGCGTGAGTCTGGTTCAATTGAACAAGATGCAGACGTTGTTGCTATGTTGCATCGGGAATCGTATTACCACCAGAATGATCCTGCGTGGATGGAAGCCAACGAAGACAAGCACTCCCTTGCGGAGTTGATTATTGCAAAGCAGCGAAATGGCCCGACGGCAACAATTAAATTGAATTGGGATAATCGGTGCACGCGATTCTACGATTGGTCCGAGGCCTCCCCTCCAGGTGGTATGGGCTATGCAACAGTAGTTACCCAGCAACCTGCCAAAAATCCTTTTGCAAGCGATGATTTTTCTGATTTGCCTGTTTAACTAGTCACACTGGAGCAACAGTTATTATTTTCCAGAGAGTAATCCCAATTAAAAAGAATGCATAGATGCCAATAAGGGAATATCCTTCGAAGTCTGTAATGTCTTTGCCTTTTTTAATCATACCGAAAGTAATGAGTGTTACAAGCAACATGACTACAATATAAATCCAAGGTTCTGCACCTAAGTTCGATGGGAGCGGTATGTAGTTTTTTGTGTCAGCTCCTCTTAACCAAGGTACACCAACAACAATCATCGTAATAGGGAGTACGAAGAGAATGTTGAAGAGGTTTGAACCAAAAATATTACCCCAAGCAAGTTGCGCCTCATTTTTCCTTGCAGCAATAATAGTAGTGACCAATTCGGGCAAACTGGTCGCAATCGCAACAATGGTAACCCCAATAAACATTTCACTAATGCCTAGCATTCTTGCACCTGTTACCGAAGAAAGTTCTGCAGCTTTACCACCAATACCCAAAAGCAAAAGACCAGTAATTACTAAGAAAATTGCCCCAGGAAAGGAGCAAGCAACCTCTACACCTTCTTCGTCACTTTCAGTGTTTTTTGGTGGAGCCTTGATATTGGTCCACCAAAAGAAAAGAACGAAAATAAGTAACATGATGACGCCCAATTGCCAATTTAATTGAAACCAGGAAAGTTGATCGTTCCAATTCAGGATGACTGCTGTGATAATGGAAATGCCAAAAGTTGAAAAGACAAGCCACCATCCAATTAATCTACGAATTCGTGATGGGATTGGAGTCCCCTTTGTATTCTTTGCACTGCGGTCTTTTCTTCGAACGTGGTTGTGAACAATCGCCCCAACGCCCAGAACTAATGCCAAGTTTGCAATATTAGATCCAAAAATATTACCAATTGTTATTTCTCCGTGTCCAGAACTCGCTGCAAAAACATTAAATGCCAGTTCTGGAGAACTCGTGCTAAAGGCGATAATAGTCAGCCCAATAATCACAGTCTTGATATTAAATCTTTTAGCAATACCTAATCCACCCCTCACAAGCCTCTCGCCGCCCCAAACTAAAAGCATGATACCAATGGCAAGAAGTACGAAACAGATGAGCAAACCAAAAGGGTGCTCTTGAACCTTTAACATTATTTCCTGCATAAGGGAGGGTATAGTAGGGTACTTTGGATTTGAAGTAAGGTATGAATTTGCAATCTGATAGGTTTTACAACGTTACAATCTATACACGTGGCGGCAAATAATCGCGATATGCAGAATGAATCTCATAAACAAGAACTTCACGAAATAATCGTCGCTGCTGCGAGCGGAGACGAAGTGGCGTGGCGTTCACTCGTAGAAGCCTATTCATACAGGGTTTTTGCACTTATTCGCTCAAAATGCGCTAATGAGGAGCTTGCTGAAGAGATCACCCAATCCACATTTTGTACCGTGGCACAAAAACTCTCAACCTATACCGAAACAGGCAAATTTGAGGCGTGGCTTTTCCGAATAGCTATGAACCGTTTGCGTGACGAAATGCGGAGACGGAAGCGACACGCTGTTCCAATGGAAAACGAGATGATTGGGGTGCTTTCAGGTGGGATATCGGACCAACATGACGATGAGGAGACAGCAGCGCAGGCACAGAGCCTACGAGCCGCTGTACGACAGTTATCAAGCTCTGATCAAGACATCATTTATATGCGTCATTCCGCTGGAATGAGCTACAAACAGATCGCAGAGGTCTTGGGGGAGCCTCTGGGTACGGTACTAGCACGCCAACACCGCGCCCTGAAAAAACTGAGAAGTTACATGGATTCTGACGATTATCTTCAAAACAGTAGCAATAAAGGGGCAATCGATTCGGACGAGGGACGTTGAATAGGAGCACAAATTATGGACTACGAAGAACGACAATTTGAACAAAACCTTACCCAAGAAGAGCGGGAACTTAACGCTATGCTTTCGCAAGCGTTTACTCCATCGAACGCTCCTGAGGATTTTGTTTCCCGAATTGCAGCCGGCTCTGTTTCGAACCTTCCAGTGGATACTCAGGGCGCACTTGATGTCGCATTAGAGCAGGAACTTGACCTCGCTTTTTCCGTGCATACTCCAGATGGTCTAGCTAATCGCGTATTTGCCGCTTCGGTTAACGAACTTGGTGGGCAGCCAGTTATTGCAACCATTAACAAATCCGTAATTTGGAGGCAAGTAGCACTGGCGGCCTGTGTAGTGTTTGCAGTATTCGTGGCGTTGCGATTTTCCTCAACCAAGGACGACGTACAACCATTGCAGGTTGCTACAAATGAAGTGCTAAGTACCGAAGAAGAGAATTTGCTTCTTGCAGATTTAAATCTTAGTGAGTACGCATACCTCGCAGATACACGCGAACTTGCTTTTGCAGATGTTGCTATGGATGTCAATATGCTTCGCGATGATCTTGAACTCTGGCAATACGGTCTGTTACAGGATTAATTGGATGAATCTGATTTTGCAGACGGAGACAGCACGGTGATGAAACGAACAATAGTTCTTGGCTTACTTATTATTCTTTCGATGTTTGGTATGGCAATGTCAAATACGCAACCGCAAAGTATGGAATGTTCATCAACATGCATGCTTGCCTTTTTGCAACCTAAAGACGGCGTATATCCACAGGAAGAGGGACGTAGACCCGGCAGAATGCGACCCGACCATAAAGCTCCACCAAGGGGCGAAGGTCGTAACCAGATGGGCGAGGGACAAATTTCACCAATGATGGTTGATCATTGTTTGGAAGTGATAAAAGAAATAGACCCAGACCTTGCATCACAACTATCTGCAATGTGCGAGAAAGATCCAGAGGCTTTACAAAAAATAATCCGCAAGCAAGGCCATCGGCTTGGATCATTGATTCGCTTAAAAGAATCAGATCCAGATTTGTTTAAAGTTAAGGTTACTGAATTAAAAACAGATGCAGAAATTTACTATGTTGCCATGTCATTGAAGGGTCTTGATCAAGAAGCTCCATCGACCCAGAAAGTAATCGCCGAACTGGAAGGGCTTGTTAGGGCAAAGACAGAGATTACTATTAAAGCACAGACCCTCTATATCAAACGCCTAGAACGGCATTTGGAAGGTCTTCAGTCAAAACTAGCAGACACAACCGCTAGGTTAGATGAAATAGTTCAAAGCAGAATGGATCAACTTTTGGGTGTAGTAGGCGAAGAACCTGTAAAAGATCCATCCCAAAGCGAATGATGTTTCTACTATGTGTGAATGGTAGGTAGCACAAAAACGAAACATGCCAAAAAAACTGTAATTTGCTTGTTACTCCTAATAAGTTTTGTCTCGTTATTTGTATGGGCAACATCTAATACAAATAAAGGTCGGCGTTTTGAGAGAACAGATGTGCATTCAGCGCTTCTTCCTCCTACATGGTGGTTTCATTCAGAAGAGCAACGTGAACGTGTGCGATCTTTACAAATTCAAGATGGTTGGTTTTCGGTACTTGGAACAGATCAGCTTGGTAGAGATTTGTTTTCGAGATGTATAGTTGGGGGTGCAATTAGCATTGGTGTAGGGCTTTTTGCAGCATGCATAGCTGTGCTAGTTGGAACGAGTTGGGGAACGATTGCAGGGCTTCGTGGCGGTAAAACCGACGAACTCATGATGCGAATAGTAGATATTTTATATGGACTACCATCAATTTTACTTGTTGTTCTTATCACTGTTGCGGTTAATGCGTTGCTCTCCAACATTCAAGGTATTTCACCAGAGGTAGAAGAGTTCATCCAAGTATTCTCTTTACTTGTTGCAATTGGGATTGTGAGTTGGTTAACAGTATCCCGAGTTATACGTGGGCAAGTTAGAAGTATGAAAGCTAGACCGTCGATGGAAGCATGTAAGGTTATAGGTGTGGGAAACATCAGAATGTTCACCCATCATCTATTGCCAGCGCTACTTGGGACAATCATTGTGTATACAACGTTGACGGTTCCGACAGCAATTTTGTCAGAGGCATTTTTGAGTTTTCTTGGGATTGGAATTCGTGAGCCACTTCCAAGCTGGGGAAATCTCGCATCAGATGGGTTAAGCCAGTTGAATCCAGTTCATTCACGTTGGTGGCTTTTATTATGGCCATGCCTTTGTATCGCAGTTACGCTTATTTGCATGAATTGGTTTGGGCAGACGCTTCGTAAGAAAGTGATGCCATTAACTGGGGGAGCAAACGATGTCTGATGTCTTATTGAATGTACGTGGTTTGTCCATTTCGTTCGGTAGGAAAAATGTTGTTGTAGGGACAAATTTCAAAATACGTAAAGCCACGACAACAGCGATTGTGGGGGAATCGGGAAGTGGAAAGAGCGTGACAGCATTAGCTGTTTTAGGTCTTCTGCCCAGCACCGCAACATTGGGCGGAGAAATTTTATTTGAAGATCAAAACTTGTTAATGTTGCCAGAAAAAAAGATGCAACGAATTCGCGGAAAACAGATTGCAATGATTTTTCAAGAGCCCATGCTTTCCCTAAACCCCGTATTTACAATTGGCGATCAAATTGAAGAAGTATATAGGTATCATCAAAAACTTTCGAGGAAAAATGCCCATTTCAAAACGATAGAAATTCTTGCAGAAGTTGGAATTAACGCAAATAGGATACACGCGTATCCCCACGAATTTTCAGGTGGAATGCGACAGCGTGTCATGATTGCTATGGCGCTAGCAAATGAACCATCGCTATTAATCGCTGATGAGCCAACAACTGCTCTTGACGCAACGACATCGAAGCAAATCATTAACCTTCTCATTTCTGTCAGAGAACGCAGATCAATGAGCATGCTTTTTATCTCTCATGATTTTGGAGTTGTTTCATCTATTGCAGATGAGATTTGTGTTATGCAATCTGGCAAAGTAGTTGAGCAGGGGAGTGCATTACACGTTTTGCAAAACCCTTCGCATAAGTACACAAAGGCATTACTTGCCTGCAGACCTTCTTTGCATTCCAAGAAATTGCGATTACAGACAATTTCTGTTGAGATATAGGATTAGCTATTGTGCCACATTTTTTTAGAAAGAACTGAAAGGCTCTATGGTTCGTATGGATTGTTAATGAAGAGCCTTATGGCGGTTTTGGGAATGTGCATCTGGCAGTTCGATCTTCGACCCCGAATCCT
>JABHWX010000226.1 GCA_018657585.1 Phycisphaerae bacterium | reverse complement strand
AGATATTCCAGGACTCATTGAGGGTGCTGCTGATGGGGCTGGTCTTGGGCATCGATTCTTGAAACACATCGAGCGAACTGGGGCGTTGCTACACCTTGTCGATGTTATGCCCATTGATGGTAGTGACCCAGTAAGTAATTACAAAGCAATTCGTGAGGAACTTGAACGATATTCGAAGGAACTCGCAACTAAAGAAGAAATTGTTGTATTGAATAAAATCGATTTACTTCCCTCAGATGATCGGGATGAGACTATTTCGGAAATCACATTAGCTCTAGGCTTAACGGATGTTGTCCTAAGCTCTAGCGCGACTCGCGAAGGCATTTCAAACGTCCTTGAGCACGCATGGTCCCTTGCTAAAAAATAAATCAGAAAAATATGATGGCAGAAGTTTTAAATATCGCAGAATGGTAGATGGAGCAAGTTATGGTTAAAAAAATAATAAAGTGGACTGCGGGATTGTTTTTATGTTTTGTAACCGTTTATATCATCTGGGTGTTTGTCGCGATGAATCGTACTGCAACGATTGCAGTTGATTATGTGGCGAAGGTTAACGAAGTTGCATCTGCAATTCCAGAAGATGAGCGAGCTTGGCCGTTCTACCGAGAAGTTGGTATTGCTCTTCGCAACAACGAAGAACCCTCAAGTATCTTTTATGACAATGACATCGAGCAACCAACTTGGCCAGATGAAGAAGGGTGGGAATACCTCGCGAATTGGCTAGAGAGCCACGCAGATACACTTCAGAAAACGCACATAGCAACCTCAAAAGATGGATTTGGGTTTCTCATAAGCGGTAGAGTGCGAGAAGAAGACAAAGAACTTTGGCCAGATGAATTTGCTTCTCAAGGCGAAGAAGCACACGATGGATTTATGACGTCTGTGCTGTTGCCTCAACTCGGTTTCATGCGAAGTACAGTTAGGCTACTTTCCATTGATGCTAAGGATGCTGCATTCCGCGGTGACACGGCGAGGTGTTTGCAAGATATAGAATCAATGTTGCAAATTGGCTCTCATGTACGGGAACATCCACTTCTGATGAGCGATTTGGTCTCACTCGCAATTTATAATATAACACTTGAAACAATTGGGAAAATTGTTGAACATGAGCCAGCGCTGTTTTCAAATGAACAATTTGCTGCATTAGAATTATCATTGAGAAGTATTGAAGGAAACCTCACAATTCGTTTTGATGGCGAACGCTACTACATGTATGACTTGTTGCAGAGAGTGTATACAGATGATGGAAATGGAGATGGCAGGATTGTTCCTTTTGATGCAACTCGACTCATTCCATTTTTAGAGTCTGTTCCAGTAGAGAGTTCTGGGTATTTGTTTCCTCCTGCTTCTTTAGCGCCATTTGCAGATATATTTTTTTCGTCGAGAAAAGAAATGCGGGATGAATACGACAGGCGGATGGATGTATCAGAAGAGTTGCGAGGTATTCCCCTGTATATGTTGAAAACGATGCCCGCCGCACTTTCAGAGCAATACTCTGCCCCCAAGTCAGTGTTAGACCCTTATTTCCTTGTCAATCTACTCACGCCTGCTCTTGGGCGAGCAGTTCTTCAGGGGGAATACACGAGGGCAAAACGTGATGCGATACTTGCGGTTTTATACGCTGTGCAGGAACACAACAAAACAGGAGAGTGGCCAAGCGATTTGGTTTCAGCGGGTGTTATTGATGCTTGGAATAACGAGCCACTTCATATTTCGATTCGAAATGGTGAGCCAATAATTTACTCTGTTGGTTGTAATCAAGAAGACTATGGCGGAATTGTGAATAAACAGGCGGGCAAGTGGGGTGGATCTTCCACAGGCGACTGGGTTGTTTGGCCTATCTCGGAGTAGAGTACGCAGATGACAGTAGGATTATCATCAGAAGAATTAAAAACGTGGTTTGAACGTGGCTCGACATATACGCAGTATTTGAATGACGCAGGAGAATACGCAAACCCTTGGTATTCGGTTGGCGAGCAGGTTTCGATGGCAGAGCACACGGACCTCTTGGGTTCTTTTACCCGCTCGATGAACATCATTATCTTGTCTGGAGTGTGGTGTGGCGACTGTTCAGCGCAAGGTCCAATTCTTGAAAAGATTGAGAGTGCATCGTCAAACATTGAGATGCGTTGGCTTGACAAAGACGAAGCAATTGCGTTGTCAAACCGTGTCACCATAAATGCAGGCAACCGTGTGCCAACAGTTATTTTTATGGCAGAAGATTTTGAACCGGTTCATGTTATGGGAGATAGGACACTCTCTAGATATCGTGCAATCGCAGCAAGGCAACTTGGTGCATCTTGCGATATTCCGGGAGCTCCAATCCGCCACGAAGAACTTCAAGCATCAGTGCAAGATTGGGTGAATGAATTTGAACGAGTGCAACTTTTATTGCGCCTTAGTGCGCGTCTTCGTCAGAAGCACAGCGATTAAGTTCCCTAAGTAATTCAAAGGCTTCGATGGGGCTCATCGAATTGATGTCGATGTTTTTAAGTTCGTCGACAATTGGACTAGGAAGGTACTCCGTAAACAGGCTCATTTGCGGGGGAGGAATAGTTGGATCTTCGTGATGTGTGTG
This sequence comes from Phycisphaerae bacterium, assembly GCA_018657585.1. Taxonomy (GTDB): domain Bacteria; phylum Planctomycetota; class Phycisphaerae; order Phycisphaerales; family SM1A02. The sequence goes on along the minus strand of JABHWX010000226.1, from coordinate 7,224 downwards.
TACCGTCAAGGTATCGAGAATATCGTTTGCTCGGTTTACCACCTCTGCGGGAACGCCAGCTATTTTTGCAACATGAATGCCGTAACTACGGTCGGTCTTGCCTTCTTGTATACCGTATAGAAATACAATTTCATCTTTCCATTCTTTTACAGTGACATGTAGATTTACGATGGGACTGTTTTGTTCAGCGAGTGAGGTAAGTTCATGGTAGTGCGTTGCAAATAATGTTCTGCAACCGCGAGTAGCAAGGTGTTCAGTAATTGCCCAAGCAAGTGAAAGTCCATCAAGCGTGCTTGTTCCTCTACCAATTTCGTCAAGGATGACCAAACTTTTTTCAGAGGCGTTATTCAAAATATTAGCAGTCTCTACCATCTCAACCATAAATGTAGAGTGCCCACTATGCAATTCATCGCTTGCGCCTACCCTAGTAAATATTCGGTCGACCATGCCAATGGTAGCACTTGTTGCAGGTACAAAACTTCCAGTGTGTGCGAGTAAGGTAATGAGTGCGACTTGACGAATGTACGTCGATTTTCCGGCCATATTTGGTCCAGTGATAAGAGCGAGTGTATTGCCGTCAAGTGAGCAATTGTTTGGAACAAATGAATCCTGCAACAACCGGTCTAACACAGGATGCCTTCCACCTTCAATCCGTATGACCGGTTCGTCGACAAGAGTAGGTTGTACATAATTGAACCTGTTTGCAACATCAGAAAAACAAATTAGCGTATCAAGAGTTGCAACCGCATCGGCGAAAGAAATAATCGAAGATGTGTTGATCGATACCAATTGGCATAAAGTCGAATACATTTCAAGTTCACGAGTGATTGCTTTTGATTCAGCACTCAGTACTTTATTTTCGAATTCTTTCAATTCAGGGGTGATGTATCGTTCAGCATTTTTCAATGTTTGCTTGCGAGTAAAAGTATCTGGAACATTGCTCGTTTGTGCGTGTGTTACTTCGATGTAATACCCAAAGATTTTGTTGAAGCCAACTTTTATTGTATTAATGCTAGTTTCTTCAGTGAGTCGTGCTTGGTATTGAGCCAACCATGTTCCAGCATCTTTTTGTAACATCCGTGCCTCGTCAAGAACAGCATCTATCCCATTTCGAAACAAACCACCTTCGCGCATGTGTGCAGGAGGAGATTCAATGCATTGCGAGAGAATCGAATTTGCCAGTGGCATGAGATTATCGGCAAGAGTTTTAAGGGTATCTTTGAGTTTTAGAAGGGCTGGGTGTGCAAGTGAATCTGCAAGTTCTTCGCACACATGGATAGAACTCCCAAGCGCAACAATATCTCTAGGTGTGACACGCCCCATCGAAAGTCGTCCGGCGATACGTGCGATGTCTTGTATGCGGTCAAGGATTGTCTGTGTATTCCGAAACATCTCAGCATCTTCGACGAACGCTTTAACAATTTGCTGTCTTTGTTCAATGGAAGATTTGCATGCAAGTGGTTCGCATAGCCACTGCCTAAGCAATCTTTTGCCCATCGCAGTTTTGCATCGTTGCATGACCCACAATAATGATCCTTCTACGGAATTCCCCCGAATTGTGTGTTCGATTTCAAGGCTTCTGAGAGTGGTTGCGTCTAGGTTTACAAACGCAGTTTCAGTTTTGATAAATGGAGTACGCAAATGACTTAGTTCACCATGTTGTGACTGTGTCTGTTTGATGTATGAAAGCAATGCCCCAGCCGGACCGATGCGAGAATCGTTAGTGGCAAGCCCAAATCCTTCAACAGTAGATACACCAAATTGTTTCGTGAGAATCGAGGTGCCTTCTTCGAGTAAAAACATCCAAGAGGGTCTCATTGTTATGGAAATTCCAAAACGAGTAGCAATTTCTGAGAGATGTTTATCATTTTCATCAAGAATAATTTCTGAAAGTCCAAGACGCTGCAGAACATCTCCGACACGGTGTGCTTCGCATTGATGCAATTCAAACCATCCTGTTGATAGTTCAGCGAGAGCGATGGAAACAATGTTATTCTCGCGGTGCATAGCACCTAGTAAGTTTGATTTAGTTTCGTCAAGAAGCGATTCATCGACGAGTGTTCCCGGCGTAACAACCCTCGTTACTCCCCGTTTGACCACACCTTTTGCTTGAGCAGGATCTTCCAGTTGTTCGCAAACTGCGACACGAAAACCCGCATCAACCATTTTTCGCATATAACTCTCAGCAGCATGATGAGGGACGCCAGCCATATCAAGACCATTCCCGCGTTGTGTTAATGAAAGTCCGATTGCCTTTGAAACAACCCTAGCATCTTCATCAAACATCTCGTAGAAATCGCCCATGCGAAAGAAGAGCACACAATCAGGATGTGCTTCCTTCATCGAGCGATATTGTTTCATCGCTGGGGTCGACCATGGGTTGTTTTGGGGCTTGCTTCTCTTCTTGCCCGCAGTTGTCTGCGTCATACCATGCATTCTACATCAAGGACATGCACCTCACGCACCAATCAGGATCAAGAGATCAGTCACATTGATATTTCCATTGCCATCTAAATCTTCAGGACCATTTCCGACTCCCCAAGCAGCGATTAGAACGAGAAAATCAGCTACCGAAACCTCTCCGTCATCATCGAAGATTACACTTGTACTAGATATAGATAGAAATTTTATCATTCTCTCTCCTTGGAAACCTCGCTAACATTGTGGATAATAAAACACTCTAAGGCATGTAAAAAACTACGAATTAATGGAAATATACGTAGGGAATCGTTGTTTTTCGTATAATTACAATTCGGGTTTACCCAATGTTACTCCTATTCTGCATTTTGATAGTCCTCGCATCGCTGTTCGGCGGGACAGTTCCCCTATTCATAAAGCCTACTCACCGGCGAATGCAACTCACAATGAGCTTTATTGGTGGCGTTATGGCTGGAGTCGCAATTCTCGATTTGCTTCCAGAAGCCCTTGTACTAGGTGAAACAAAACGTGTCATGCTCTGGCTTCTCGCTGGGTTTTTAGCGATTTTTCTCCTTGAACGTTTTCTACCATCTCATTGTCATGAGGTTACTGAAAAAGAACACCATGGGTGCGGACATGAGCATAAACTCACGTGGTTTGGTGCATTCGTTGGGCTTTCTTTACACAGCGTACTTGCTGGAGTGGCTCTTGGAGCAGCGTGGCAAGCAGGTGGATTACCGATTGCTTTGGGAGTATTCTTAGCGATCATTCTTCATAAACCCTTTGATGGTCTAACGCTTGTTGCAATGATGCGAATAGCAAATGTCGCGAAACCTAAAGTGCTTGCGGCAAACGGTGTGTTTGCTTTTGGAGTTCCGATTGGCGTTGCGTTCTTTTACTTGGGTGGAGGAGCAAGCAACGAAGCAGTTTCTGCTGCGCTAGCGTTCTCTGCTGGCATGTTCCTTTGTATTTCGCTGAGTGACTTGCTTCCCGAACTTCAGTTCCATGGGCATGACCGTATGAGTTTGACCTTATCTTTGATTTTGGGACTTGCAGTATCTTGGGGAGTTTCTTCCTTGCATTCGCATGCTGCTGATGAACATTTGCACGAAAACCATGATGAATCGAGTACCCTACCCGAACATTAATATGACACAAACAACACCAAATTACAAGAAAACGCTGAACCTACCAAAGACAACGTTCCCTATGCGTGGCAATCTCGCTCAAAACGAACCTCAATCTACAAAACGGTGGAACAAAGAAAAGTTGTACGAGGCAGTGCAAGAAGCACGAGCAGAGGCAGAGCCATTTGTGTTTCATGATGGACCTCCGTATGCAAACGGTTCAATTCACGTTGGGCACTTATTGAATAAGGTGTTGAAAGACATTGTTGTACGTACACAAACAATGTCTGGAAGGAAGTGTACATTCACACCTGGCTGGGATTGCCATGGGTTGCCCATTGAACACCAAGTCATGATGGATTTAGTTGCATCAGGGAAGATTGAAAAACTAAAAACGTTAGACGATGAAACAAGACGAATTGCAATTCGAAGAGAGTGCAAGAAGTATGCAGGTAAATTTGTAAAGTTACAAACGGGGCAAATGCAAAGTTTGCTCACTATGGCTGATTATGCAGATCCATATCTCACTATGAATCCAAAGTATGAATCAGCTGTGCTTGAAGTTTTTGCGAACCTTGTTGAGACGGGTGTTGTATATCGGCAACTTAAACCAGTGCATTGGTCAATAGCGAATGAGACAGCACTTGCTGAAGCAGAGTTGGAATACGAAGATAGAGAAGACCCATCAATCTTTGTACATTTTGATGCGATTGATACAGAAACAGTAGCGAATGCGTTTGGCGTTTCGCTTGATGAAACACCATCGTTTCTTATTTGGACTACTACGCCTTGGACTTTAGTTGCGAATATGGCAATTACAGTATCCCCTAGATTTGAGTACTCACTTGTTCGCCTAGGGGACAAAGTGACAATCGTAGCTAGTGAATTACTGGAAAAAGTCGCGAGTGTTACTGGCGTGTCTCCAGAAATCCTCGGCTGTTGTAAAGGCGATTCGCTTGTTGGAATGCAATACCAGCACGTATATTGTGACCGAACTTGCCCAATCATTACTGGTGACCATGTAACTCTCGAAGATGGCACTGGATTGGTACACACTGCTCCCGGTCACGGCACGGATGACTATATAGTTGGCTTGGCAAACGGCTTAGACATCTATTGCCCCGTGCAATCAAACGGGGTGTATGACGATACAGTTCCTGAGTTTTTATCTGGTTTGTCGGTGTGGGACGCGAACGAAGTTGTTGTGAATTACCTTCGAGATTCAGGGCATCTCTACCATATCTCCATGTATACACATAGTTATCCGCATGATTGGCGAAGTAAGACACCAGTTATATTTAGGTCTACAGAGCAGTGGTTTGTTTCTGTTGATGGAAAACTTGAGAATGGAAAAACTATTCGAGAGTCCGCTCTTGAAGCAACAGAAAATGACATCACATTTATTCCTGCATGGGGTCAGAACCGTATGAGAGGAATGCTTGAATCAAGACCAGATTGGTGCTTGTCAAGGCAAAGGGCTTGGGGGCTTCCAATACCAGCGTTTATCACGTCTGATGGTTCATTTTTACTCACGTCTGACACGGTTCGTGCAGTAGCAAAAGTGTTTGCAGAACATGGTTCTGACTCTTGGTTTGCACAAACTCCTGAGGTGCTTCTTCAACATTGGGACAACCCTGACAACATTGATATCTCTTCTCTTGAAAAGATGCATGACATATTCGATGTGTGGTTTGAGTCTGGAACATCTTGGCATGCTGTTATGCAACAGAGTGGTCAGGGATATCCGATGGATTTATACCTTGAAGGGAGTGACCAACATCGGGGGTGGTTCCAACTTTCAATGTTGCCAGCATTAGCAACTACTGGCCAATCTCCATTTACTTCCGTCTTAACACACGGTTTTATGGTTGCAAAAGATGGCAAGAAAATGAGTAAGAGCGGAGGAAACGCACTTAACGTAGATGATTTGCTGAAAGACTTTGGCGCAGATGTATGCAGATGGTGGGTTGGATCGCTTGCGTATGACAATGACATAAAAGTAGATATGTCCTTTTTTGAAATAGCTGCAGACAGTTACAGAAAAATGAGAAACACGATGCGTTTTTTGCTAGGTAACGCTGGTAACCATGAATGCAGTGAGGTAGACCCACTTTCTATCGATGGTTGGGTGTTATCAGAATTGAATACTCTTGTTTCTACCGTCACTAACGCTTTGCGTTTATATGAGTTTAGGCAAGCACAACAAGCGCTCTATGATTTCTGCAATCACACGCTTTCTTCAATGTATTTGGCTACAGTCAAAGATCGCTTGTATTGCGACAGTGCGGAATCGCCTCGGAGAATCCAAACAGAGTCAACACTTCGAACTATCTCGGATACTCTTATTCGATTACTGGCACCATTTATGCCACATACAGCTGACGAAGCCTGGCGAGCGTTGCATGGCGACGCCGCCGAAAGTGTCCACTTGCAAGAGTTTCGCGTACTTGATTTTACCTGCGATGAAGGTTGGGTAAACGTGATGCAAGTTCGTGACCAAGCACTGAAAGCGCTAGAAGAAGCAAAGGAACAAGGGATTGAAAATTCTCTAGACGCAGGGCTGACGCTTCCAGAATCGTGTTCAGAGTTTAATGCTGATGATCTAGCGGATTTGTGCGGTGTGTCGCGAGTTTCCTTTGAGGGAGATATTGTTACAGTGCAAGATTTGCGTGAAGCGCCTAGGTGTGACCGCTCATGGAAACGCGACGGCACAGTAAAACCACGTAGTGATGGCGGAATGCTGAGTGACAGAGATGCGAAAGCAGTCGGTGTCGAGTAAACTGCTCACACTATGACAGAATTTTTACCCCAAATATCGTTTGAAGATTTCGCGAAAGTCGACTTTAGGGTCGTTACTGTTACAAAAGCAGAATTGCATCCAGATGCTGATCGGTTATTAAAGCTGCAGATTGATGACGGTACGTCAGAAGGGCGCCAAATTTGCGCTGGTATGAAAGCGTGGTACACACCGGAAGAACTTGAGGGTTCTCAAGTCATTATTGTTGCCAATCTTGAACCGAGAAAAATTCGAGGTGAAATCAGCGAAGGTATGGTTGTTGCTGCAACAAAGCGAAATGGCGAAGACGCAGAAGACGTTGCTGTACTTCGATGCGACAGACCAATGCCTACTGGTTCAAAAGTTAGTTGACGTCTGTTTCTTCTTCAGTTACGTCCTCATCGACATTTGCTGGACCACGCTCAAAGTTGTGGCGTTTTGCAAGTGAATCGAAAGAGAACGTGTCATTGATGCCATCGAATCCGCCCAGTTCGTCAAAAGAAAGAAGTAGTTGAATAATGGCGGGGGAGTCTGCAGTACGTTTTACAAATTCCTGTGCAAGTTCGCTACTTGCCGGGGTTGTTCCAGTAAATCGAACAATGACAAGAGCCATATTTTCAGGCGATGGAGTAACAAAGATCCGATCTTCAACAGGCAATTCTGAAATGGGTACATCAAGTGGAAGTTTGTTCGCACGATCCATAACCGCTTGTATAAGTGCACGATCATTGCTTTCTAAGTTAGGGATTGTTGTTGCCATGTCATCAATTTGTTGACCAAGCGCAATCCGTTGTCCTATTGTGTTAAGCATCAGCGGTCGACGGTCAGTCGGGCTCAGAATTGTAGGGGCGCCAGTGTCGACCATGGATACTGGTCTTGGCGCACTGACTACCGAATGAAATT
>JABHWX010000225.1 GCA_018657585.1 Phycisphaerae bacterium | reverse complement strand
GTCGAAGGTATACCTGTACAGAACACTGTAAAGGAAGTCATAGAAACTTCCGGGGGGGGTGTTGATATTTCGGTTGTCTTTGTACCAGCACGTCTAGTAAAACACGCGGCAATTGAAGCAATTGACGCAGGAGTAAAACTCGTAGTCCTTGTTCCCGACCGCGTTCCAGTTTGGGACGCCATGGTAATTGCTGCAAAAGCAAAAGAGTGCGGTGCAAACTTTATTGGTCCAAATACACTTGGCATTATTAGTCCGGGCAAAGCAGTTCTTGGCATGATTGGCGGCAAAGCGGAATCGGCTAGGCAGTGGTTTACTCCGCCCTCAAAAGAATTAACAAACCTTGGAGTCATCTCTCGATCTGGTGGCATGACAAGTTCATGTGGGTATTACCTTGCGCAAGCGGGGTTTGGCTTGAGTACGCTTTGCCACGTGGGTGGTGATAGTGTTATTGGATTGCCGATTCCAGACGTTGCCCTAATGATGCAAGACGATGATGAAACCGACGGCATCGTTATCTTTGGTGAAATTGGAGGAAGCCAAGAAGAACGACTTGCCGCGTTGATGCAAGAAGGGCGAATTACAAAGCCCGTTATTGCGTACATAGGCGGCAAAGCAGCAAAAGAAGGTACTCGTTTTAGTCACGCTGGTGCTATTATCGAAGGTGGTCGCGGAACGCATAATGGCAAAGTGACCGCACTTACTGCCGCTGGTGGGACAGTTGTTGATGCCTTTGGCGAACTTCCTGATGCAGCACTTGCAACATTTCAAATTGAAAGGTCAAACGCATGAGTGAACCATGGAAAACCGCAATTACTGAAATAGAACCAAATGCAGTTCGCGTTCGCGGGTACGACATTGCAGACCTGATGGGCAACAGTTCGTTTGGTCAAATGGTCTACCTTATTCTCCGAGGTGAAATGCCAGACGAGGCAACAGGAAAATTAATGGAAGCAATTATTGTTTCAAGTATTGACCATGGTGCTACGCCGCCATCGGTGCTTGCTGCAAGGACTGTTGCTTCAACTGGTGCAACGCTAAGCGCATCGGTTGCTGCTGGAATTATGTCAATCAACCGCCACCACGGCGGTGCAATTACAAACTGCGCAAACCAACTTGGCGAAATCATTGCAAAAGCAGACGGAGGGGATTTGCACGAAGCGGCAGAAACCTTGCTGGCTGAGTGGAAACATTCTGGTGTTCGAATGAGCGGTTTTGGGCACCGCATCCACACTGCTGATCCTCGGACAAACCGTTTGATGGACTTGGCAGAGGATGCAGGCGTTTGCGGTAAACACATCGAAGCTGCTCGTGCAGTTGCTCAGGTTTTTGCAGACGCTGGCAAAAAATTACCAATCAATGTCGACGGCGCAATCGCGGCACTGCTTGCTGATCTTGGCTTTGAACCAGAAGTGATGAATGGTTTGTTTATGATTGCAAGGACTCCGGGGTTAATCGCCCACGTTCGCGAAGAACAAACACGCATGAAGCCAATGCGTAAAATCACTCCCGGAAGTCACGAATACGATGGTCCATCTCCAAGGAAATTAAACACATGACCTATACAACTGAACATATCGCCGAACTCTTCCCAAACATTATGGACATTCAAGACGAGACGCTGCGCGATGCAGTCTCAGCAACTTGGAACGAAGCAATCACGACTGGTTGCGGTGGCAAGGGCTGGACATTTGATGAACTACGTGATGTGAAATTTACCCTTCTTGCAGGCGATATCGATATGACTTTTATCGCGCACTTGAATTCATGTTGCCGTCAGTGTATTGCAATTGCAGATGTGCTTGAATCTGCGTTTACCTGTGATATCCCAATAAACCGCGACTACCTCATTGCAGGTTCACTTCTTGCAGATTGCGGCAAACCACTTGAGTTTGATAAGGACGCAGATGGTAATGTGATTAAGGGTTCGTACGGAGAATGTCTACGCCATCCATTTTCGGGCGTTGCTATGGCGTACAAGCACGGAGTGCCGCCTGAAGTTATGCACATTATTGCAACACATTCGCACGAAGGCGAAAAAGTACAGCGCTCTATTGAATCGATTATCTTCCACCACGCTGACTTTGTCGATTTTGATATTGCAAAATATCTAGGCAAGCAAAATTGAGCCAAAATAATGCTGACAAGATTGGCTATACAAAACTGTATTGTCCAGGTCGAGTTGCAGTAATAATCGCAGTTTTGTTTTTCATTACATCTTTTTGTTCTTATTATTTTGTAATGGTAGGGATTATGCAAATTTATTTCATAGTTATATTCATCATTCTGCCATTTGTAGTTGTCACTATTGATTTATTTATGAGAAAGCGATTAGTGCCAAGAGGAAAGCCAAAAACAGAACTGGCTTTGAATCTTAAGAAACTAAAGTTACGTTGGCTACTTCGTAAAAATGGTAGTGGACTTCGTCAATGGGATAGAAAAAAACTTGACTTGCCACGAACAGTTGCCGATAGTTCGTTCAAAGAAAAACTCAGCAAAGTTATAATTCCAGATGGTCTTGTAGAGCCAGAAAAAGTTACCGCATCAAGGCCAGGCAGTTTGTTAGGATGCATCCTTGGCACGGCTATTGCTCTATTGGTTATTTGGGGATTAATTTCTACAGGGGTAACGTCGTTGTTAAAATGGTCTGTTATTGCGTTGTTATGCTGGAACATCTTGCGACTGATCCTT
>JABHWX010000224.1 GCA_018657585.1 Phycisphaerae bacterium | reverse complement strand
TGCCAAATATCTGTTGAAGTAAAATGCGAACGGTTTGGATTAGGGTATCCAACTCCTTGCACAATTGCTGCTTGTCCATTGTCGATAAGTTCAAGCAAGCCAGTTAAATTTGGGTGCAAGCCGTAACCGTCAGCGCCAGGAATCTGTAGTGCATCTGACTTATCAATTGCAATTTGAGGTCTGTTTGTGTAATAGTCACGATTGCCATAAGGGATGACAGTATTTAGCCCGTCGTTTCCACCCGCAAGTTGAATGACAACTAACGTATGGTCTTCTGGAACACCTGCCTGTGAAGAAACAAGTGAGCCAAGGGGGAGCATGATACCTTCAGCAGAGCGTTGCATAAAGAGTGGAACGGTTGTAGCCATAGAAAGAAACGCCATGCTTTGTTGCATGAAAATTCGGCGACTGTATGCGTCTAAAGATCCAGTGCTGGTAATGTGTTCGTGTTCGTGATGGTGGTCAGACATAGGAGCTTTTCCTTAGCAGAGTTGGTATTCAGGCATTGCAGTAATGAGAGTAAGTAGCCCTGTAACAGTTTCGTTGTTGATTTTATTATTCTGTGTTTTCATGTAATCTTGTAAAGATGAAACACGAGTTCGATCAGGGTTTTCTTGGTTCAACAGTGTAGTGAGCAAAAAAGTAATAGTGTCTTTTGGATCACGAGTTTCGCCTTGGACTAAAGCCATTGCGTCGAACTGCGCACCATCCGCTTCCCACGCCTCGCTGTCAGGTCTTTGACCTGTTAGTAAGTAGAGCAACGTGTTTTGTCGCATGAACATTGTAGAAGTGTTGATCCATGTTCTTCCGCCGTCCCATCCTTTTACTGAAGGAGGAGCAAACAGGCGTTGCCCCATGACATCAGAAGAAATAGCAAGAGTTCTAACCATCTTGCTTCGCTGTGGGGGATTTAAAGAACGCGCTGCTTGTACAATGAGTTGTACAGGACTTTTGATAATTGCGTTCATATTAGAGTCATCGTAAAAATGCTCTGAAAGAAACATTGCCTCAATAATAGGTTTGATTTCCCAATCTTGTCGTTTTAGTAAATTCGAAAGTGAAAGAGAAAAGTTTTTTGAGGCGAGAGTCTCACCGTGTGGTAAATCATTGATAAAGAATTTATAGAGTTTTTCGACGATAAACTTTGAAGCGCTTGGCCTAGTGAAAATCAAATCAACAAAATCATCACCGTCAAAGTTTCCACTTCTGCCAAAGATTCGCTTTTTCCCTGTATCGTGGTTTCCTATACGGAATGCGAATTCGTCATCTTCAACCGTGTACCCAGTAAGGCATCGAGCGCCTTCTTTAATGTCGTCTTCGTCGTATCCTTGTCCTTCGCCAAGCGTAAAAAGCTCCATGAGTTCACGAGCAAGGTTTTCGTTTGGCGCTTGTTTTCTGTTTTGGTGGTTGTTTAAATATTTAATCATAGCGGGGTCATGAATGATTCCGCGTACAAGGTCTTCTTTGAAATTCCCCATGGCATTTTCTCGAAAGAACATGTTTTGCAAATACATGTGGTAGCTATTTTCGATTGTTCGATATCCAGTTGCAAAGTGTCCGTGCCAAAACAAAGTAAGTTTTTCTTCTAGTGGCCTTGGTGTAGAGACCATTCTTTGCAACCACCAACGCTCCATTTCTGTGATCTGTCTTCGGTCAGTTCGTTGTCTCCGTTGGCGCTCCGTTCTGAACATATCAACAGTTTCTTCGTCACCGTTTTGCCTTGCTTTACGAAGTGCATCACGTTCAGAACTAGTTGGTGGACGGATAATGTCTTTTTCGTAGTCGTCTAGTTTTGTTGGGCTCGGATCATTCAGGCTCTTGTAGTTAACAATGTAATCGACAGCTTTTTCCACACCAAGGTTTGCTAGCGCCTCTACTTGTTTTGCGGATCCTCCAAAACCTGCTCGCTGAAGAAGGTGCTGCGCTTTTCGTTCGTCGAAATCGCTAGGGTCTAAGGGCTTTATCGATGCAACTGTCATAATTCGCTCCTGTAGAGGGTATGTACTCGTCATTTTCAACGCGACGGATGAAGGGGCTATTGCGTATTCATACGTCGTTTCCGTAACTTATGTTTGAGCCTAATTGCATTTCCGATGACTGTGACGTCAGAAAAGCCCATTGCAGCGGCTGCAATGAGGGGTCCATGCTCCCCAAGTAGCCCAAACGCTGCAAGTGGGATAGCCGCAACGTTATACATAAATGCAAAAACGAGGTTCTGTTTTATCGTTGTCAGGGCATTTTTGGCAATATTGATGGATTCAGCAGTAGCTTCGATATCATTGGCGGGGATGATAATCGATGCGGATTCCATCGCCACATTTGTACCCGATGCAATAGCTACACCAACATCTGATGCGGCTAGTGCTGCCGCATCGTTGATGCCATCGCCGACCATCATCGAGGGACGTGGAAGAGATGAAACAATTTCAGTCTTGTCAGAAGGCGAAGCTTCTGCGTGAACATTTTCAGGTGCGATCCCTACTTCGCGAGCGACAGCTTCTGCAGTTGAAGTTCGATCACCGGAGAGCATGTGCACTTGAATTCCAGATGCACGAAGCTCATCGACTGTTTTTTTTGCTTCTGGCCTTATTTCATCAGTTACAGTTATCCGTCCAATAATTTTGCCTTCGAGTTCGACTTTGCATGTTGCAGCATCATCTCGGAGAACAGAAACTTTTTTGCTGTCGACAAGGCCGTGTACGCCACTTCCAGCAGTTGCTTCAAAATCTGTTACGGGGAGAACTGTAAGTTCCTGTTTTGCTGCTTCGTTTACGATTGCTGAAGCAATTGGGTGTTCGCTTGGTGTCTCAACCGAAGCAGCATAAGCGAGAACTGTTTGAGCAGTTTCATCACCTTCAGGTTGAATCGAATCGACAACAGGTTTCCCGAGTGTGAGTGTACCTGTTTTGTCGAAAATAACGGTGGCGGTTTTTCCTGCGAGTTCAAGCGAGCTTGCATCTTTCACAAGAATGCCCCGCAAACTCGATTCGCCCGCCGCAACCATTACTGCCATCGGTGTTGCTAGTCCAAGTGCACAAGGGCATGAGATAACCAGAATCGTGACGGCAAAGACAATTCCATCTCCAGTCTGTCCTGAGATAGACCATCCAACAACGGTTAGAGCCGCAATTGCTAAGACAATAGGCACAAAAACACCAGCAACTTTGTCTGCAAGCCGTTGGATTCCTGCTTTGCTTGATTGTGCATTTGTGACAAGTTGGGCAATACGAGAAACTGTTGTGTGCCTTCCGTCAACAGTTGTTTTCAAGATGAGTTGGCCAGTGGTGTTCATCGATCCTGCGATGAGTTGGTCACCAATCCCTTTTACAACTGGCAATGGTTCGCCAGTAACTATTGACTCATCTATTTCGCTTGCGCCATCAACAACTACTCCATCAACAGGGATGCGGCCACCTGGGCGAACGAGTAGTCGTATGCCTTCTCCAACTTCGCCGGTCGCGATTGTAGAAGTTGATCCGTCTTCTGCAACAAGTTCTGCGGTGTCAGGCTGCATCTTTAAGAGTTCACGGATTGCAGAACCAGCTTTTGCAGATGATGTAGCCTCGAGCCAATGTCCAATGCTAATGATGGCGAGCAGGGCGGCTGCTTCCATAAAGTACATGGGATGTCCTACATCAAAGTCAAATGCTTTTTTTGCAACAAAGATGTACAACGAAAAAAAGTATGCAGCACCCGCACCGATGGTAATCAGAGTGTCCATGTTGGTTTGCATTCGTTTTGCTGCACCAAGTGCAGAAGTAAAGAACCCACTACCCACAAGAATCATTGAAAGGGTTGAAGCAAAGAGCATGACCCATGGTGCCCAGTTAGTCTCAATTTCTTGTAGAAACAGGTACCAATGCAATCCTTCAAATGGCGCCCAGATGGAAACACCAAGAATAGCTCTTCGTTTCCAGGAAGAAGCATTTTTCTTTTGGCGGGTTTCGATTTCTGATGCAAGTTGAGAAGGATCTATCCCTGCATCAATAACTTGGGAGGGGTACCCTGCATTTGTTGCTATTTCTGCAAGGGATTCTCCGTCTAGGTTCGTGCCGATAATTGTGGCTCTACCTGTTGAAACGGCGACGCTAGCACTTTTGACACCTGAAGACTTTTGCAATGCCTTTTCTACAGTTGAACTGCATGCTGCGCAATTCATTTCATCTACTTTGAGCTCTACTTGGTCCATCAGTACATCATACACAGCCCTGTGTATAATAGTTTTATGCGAAACGAACGAGGAATGACATTAGCGACTGTTGTCATCATGCTTTGTTGTATGGGAGCAGTTAGTGGTGCAGTTCCAAACACTCAGTCAAATGTATTAATTTCACGAGTCGTTGTTGATGCGTACCCAAGTTTTGCTGACGAACCCAATTCAGAGGCACTCGATGCTCCTGAGAAAACAACTTCATGTTATGTACACATTGAGGTTGTGAACCAAATCGAAATAGATGAATTACACAATTTGCCTCCGCCTTCATGCGATGTAATTTGAGTTTTTCCTTTTCTGTTTTTTACAAGTAATTATTTATATTTTAAAAGAGGTGACGCATGGGCGTTCCAGTTATTGGCTCGGTAGGTCGTAAATTGTTTGGTTCTCGCAATGATCGTTTAGTAAAGCGGTACATGAGACTAGTTGATCAAGTTTCTAGCAAAGAATCAGAAACAAGAGTGTTTTCTGATGCGGAGTTAAAGGCGAAGACAGTTGAGTTTCGTAAGCGAGTCGAAGATGGCGAAAAAGCAGTTGATCTTATACCTGAAGTTTTCGCAATTGCTCGTGAAGCAATGGATCGCGCTGTTGGTATCCGTAATATTTTTAATCCTATACATGAGTTTGATGAATCTCAATTGCCAGATGACGCCCGAGCGTTGTACGACGAAACGAAAGCTTTGATTGATTCTACTGAAGATCGAAAACCAGACGTGGAGTTACTGGGCTGTTCAGCCCCTGTGCCAGCATGGCAGTGGGTCGACATACCTACAGCTTTGTACGATGCTGTTCGTGAACTGTATCCACAATCAAAGCCTCCATTTCGCGCACGTCCTTTCGATGTGCAACTAATCGGTGCAGTTGTTTTGTATGAGGGGCATATCGCCGAAATGAAAACCGGCGAAGGCAAAACTATTGTTGCTCCTCTTGCATGCTACTTATCTGCAATTGAAAATAAACAAGTTCATGTTGTGACGGTGAATGATTACCTTGTACAACGTGACCGTGACTGGACGTTCCCATTTTTCAGAATGCTTGGTATGACAGTTGGTGCTATACATCCACAACACATGCAACATCCTCAGCTAAAGCAGATGGCGTACCACTGCGATGTGGTGTACGGCACTACGGCAGAATTTGGGTTTGACTATTTGCGAGACAACATGAAAATGTCCGTTCAGGAGCAAGTGCAGAAACGTCGTCAAATTGCAATTGTTGACGAAGTTGATTCTACACTTATTGATGAAGCAAGAACTCCTTTGATTATTTCAGGACAAGCGCACGATGGTCAACCAAGATACGAAATGGCAGACAAACTTGCTAGGTACTTGCAGACAAAACAAGACCCATGGGCGAAAGCAGACCAAGCAGTGCAATCCTGTCTGGTAACAATAAGTGGTCTTGAAGGCGACATTCGAAATTCCATTGACAAAGATGCAACAAAAGCGATGCAAGGAAAACTTGCAACTGCTAAAGAAAAACTCCCTTCGCTTGAACAAGTTCGCGATCAATTTGTTCAGTATTACGAAATTGAACTTGACAAAAAGAAAGCAACGCTTACGCACGAAGGAGTTGCAGAGGCTCAAAAAGAAGCGAACATAGGATCGTTTTACGTTGGGGAAAATATGGATGTTCCTCACCTTCTTGAGCAATCTATTCGTGCGCATACGGTCTACCAGCGAGACCGTGATTACATGGTCGCAGCGGATGATAAAGGCATACAAAGCATCATCATTATTGACCAAAATACAGGTCGTAAGATGGTTGGCAGGCAGTGGTCTGATGGTTTGCATCAAGCGATTGAAGCTAAAGAAGGCGTTGAAATTAAACAAGAAACTCAAACAGTCGCAACGATTACTATTCAAAACTTTTACAAGTTGTATGAGAGGTTGTCGGGCATGACGGGTACGGCTGACACTGAAGCAACGGAGTTCTATGAAATTTATAAGCTCGACGTCATTGTTATTCCAACAAATGTCCCTGTAATTCGAGAAGACCATAACGACCTTGTTTTTACTTCGCAAAAGGATAAACTTTCTGCTTCGATTAAAGAAATAAATACGATGTACCAAGTGGGGCAACCAGTTCTTGTTGGTACTACAAGTGTTGAAAAATCTAAGGAGCTTAGTCGAGAGTTAAAATCACGATTTAATATTCCTCACGAGGTTTTGAATGCCGAACAACATGAGAGGGAGTCTGAAATTGTAAAGTTTGCAGGTGGATTGGGCGCGGTTACTGTTGCAACTAATATGGCAGGGCGTGGTACAGATATTAAATTAAGCCCATTGACACCTGCAGAACTGATTGAACACTGGAAAAGAACAGATATTTGTCCTTACGAAGTAACTGCTGATATGAGTGAAGAAGATGTTGTTAAGAAAATCTATCGTCATGTTGCATCGAAGGAACTCGGGTTACGCAAAGCAGATATTGCTGAGCTTTCAGATGAGGATATTTACAGAAAACTGATAGAACATTGGTGGGCAACATGTTGTTGGTGGGTAGATGCTGAGAAAGTGCATTCCATGAAAACGGGCAAGATGCTCGCCGATCTTGACCACAGTGGTGCGTGCTTGCTTCATAGATTACGGTTTTATGAATCAGTAGAAAACCTCGGAGGGTTGCACGTGATTGCGACTGAACGTCATGAATCTCGTCGAATTGACAACCAATTGCGTGGTCGTTCTGGTCGCCAAGGCGATCACGGTTCGTCCCGTTTCTTTTTAAGCCTTGATGATGATTTGATGAAAATGTTTGCTGGTCCTAGAACTTTGCAATTACTCAGCAAGATGGGCATGAAGGAAGGTGTCGCTATTGAGCATAATATGCTCACAAAAGCGCTCACAAAAGCGCAGCGAAAAGTAGAAGAGCGTAACTTTCTTGTGAGAAAAAACATCCTTGAGTATGACGAAGTGATGGATATGCAAAGGCATAAATTTTATAAGTTACGGCAACGTGTTTTAGAAGGTGTAGATATTCGCGACTTGATTTTTGAATATATTGAACGTGCTGTTGAGGATTCAGTTTTCAATTACTTGGACCCAATTTACTCTGCAAGTTGTATTACCGAATGGATTCGAGAAAACTTAATCGTCGGAATTGAACCAGACAGAATTATTGGCAAAGATCGAGAAGATCTACATAAACTTATTATTCGCGATTCTCTTGAAGAGTCTGTAGAAATTATTCGTGTAACAATTGGCGAATATTTGCCTGATACAATTGATCTTGGTGATGGCAAAGTGGCTGAGCGTGATGAAGCAACGTGGGATTACCAGGGTGCAGTGAATTGGGCTATTTCGGCTTGGGATTCCAAGTTGACAATCTCTGACGCAACAAATATGTCGAGAGAAGAGATTATTGAGTCCATTGAAGTATCCGCAGCAGAAAAGATTCAATCTATTGATTTGTCCCCTCTTGACCAATATCTTGTTCCAAAGCATGCACAGTCAGAACTTGCTGTTTGGGTGACTTCGAAGTTTGATATTCCGTGTAATGCAGAAGATTTTGACGACATCGAGCCTGACGAAGCAGTTGCTCTTGTAATGGAGCGTGCTTTAAGCACGTACGAAAAGCGCGAACGCGAATACCCAATTGAAAATATGCTTGAGATGACAAATGCAATGATGCAGCAAGACCCAGCGAAAGCTATAGAAGGGTTCTGTGCTCGAGTGAAGGTGAAGTATGAACTCGATTGGACGCCCCAATCTCTTCCGTCAAATAATCCTCAAGATCTTAAAAAGTTTTTACTTGAAGAGGCGGAACGTTGGGATGATGAACGATACGAACGCAGAGCGCAGCGCATGCTTGATGAAAGTGATGGCGACATTGATGCGTGGATGAGAGAGAACTGGAACTTTGCTCTTTCAGAGAAGGAAAAAGAACAGGCAGAAGAAGATGCACTGCAGGTAGCGGTTGGAAAAATAAAGCAGGTGCAGCGAGCCGAACTTGCGCATTTGGAACGTGCTGTTCTATTGCAAATTTTTGATAGTGTTTGGAAAGACCATCTGCACCAGATGGATCAAGCGCGTGAATCTATTGGCTATAGATCATTTAGCCAATTAGATCCTCGTATTGAATACAAACGTGAAGGTGCTCGTCTCTTTGAAGAGATGTTTGACAATGCGCAAGATCGAGTAACTGACCTTGTATTTAAAGCAAAAATGCAAGCACAAGTCCCCCCTCAGCAGCAACAACAAGGGGCTCCAGGGCAACAGAAAGTTGCAGGGGCAGATCCAGCGAAGCAGAGGCAGATGCCCGCGAAACCAAAACAAGCTGAGCAATCTGTTCGCGCGGCTTCTGAAGCTGCAAAATCTAAAGAGGGTGGCGGAACAATGACGGTTGGCCGTAACGAACCCTGTCCATGCGGAAGCGGCAAGAAATACAAGAAGTGCTGCGGAGCTAAATAGAGAATTGGGGCGAGAGGGTCATGTCCGGGGGTCAGACCCTCTTCGTTCTGCTTGCAAACGCCCAAGTAATAAACACGACAACAGGTAGTACTGTTAGCCATGCACTACCCCCAAGGTACCCAATCTCTAGAAGAGGTAATGAGAACAGCGCCGCAAATGCAAAAAGTGTTGTTCGAAGTGGCGTGAATTGTTTCTTAGCGAGCATAAACACAGCAACAATTCCAGGGAAGATAAGTCCATAGAAGACGAAGAATCGCAAGTAGTCTTCTTGCCATTCAGGCAACCAATTGCCGGAGGGTGATATGCCACCAAATCGGTGGGCAATCCCAACTGCAATGAGATAAGCGAGCGCTAGGATAAATATGAACAGTGGTCTTCGTTTTCCAGTTTCAATCAGAATTCCTTCCTTGATATGCGCACCAATCGTGAACACCGACTGCAGTAACAGATGTAAGCCGATAAGGAATCCAAACACAAAGAATGTAGTGCAAGTTCCAGGAGGACCTAGATCGACATACGCTGTCGTGATGAGAATCATTGCTATAAATGTAATCCCAAAAATACCGAAGGAATGTTTGCTTGGAGAACTTTGCAAGGCTCTATGAAACGTAGGATCAAGATATGGACTCAAAAAGAAACCAAATGTTGTAATAGGTAAAAGCCAAACGGCTTCTTGCCATGGCAAGTTGCCTTGCGGCACCTCATTAAATGGTAGAAGTGAAATGCCAACAATTGCTGAAAATACCCATAAAACAACAGCAAGTATTGGCCATGCTTTCGTTGGCAAAAATGCTAGGCATGCGCTTACAACAAGAATGCAAAAAGGTAGCCATGCAGAAACTAAATAGGCGTAGTCATTTAGATACACTAGCGAAATCATTGCAATAAAGAATGCATGGAACGCAATAGTTACAATTGCAAAAAGGGTAATTGCTGTTTTGTATTTTTCTACGAGGGCTTTAGATCGTTCTGGAGTTTTCAACACATACCCGAAAGCAGCGCAGCCAAGGACGTTTGGGATGGAGAATAGTAAAAAGCCTAGCCATCCATAGCGATGAATAAGAATCACTGGCAAAAACATACCGATACACCAAGTCCAACTACACGTGAGATAAAATCCCCAACCAATTGTTTTTAATGTATTCACTCTTTGTTGCGGACCTTACGTCTTGCAGCTCGTTCCTTAATCATGGACTTCGGGGTGCAGTGAAAGGTAATTTCACACCGACCCACTCGTACTTCTCGCCCTCGCTTATGGAGAATCTGTGTGATATCCATGGTGAAATCAATATTAAAC
>JABHWX010000223.1 GCA_018657585.1 Phycisphaerae bacterium | reverse complement strand
GTGTAATCGGTAACACACCTGGTTTTGATCCAGGCATTCCAAGTTCAAGTCTTGGCGGGCCAGTTCCCTCAGAAGTTACACCACTTTCAATAAAGATTCATGAGATGACAGAAGAAGTATCACAAAACACAAAACCACTTGCAGCAATCATTCTTGCCGCAGGCAAAGGCACGCGAATGGATAGCGATCTCCCCAAGGTCGTCCATCAAGTTGCCGGCAAATCAATGGTGCAATGGGTTGTCGATGCTGTACGTGAAGCTGGTGCCGATCGTGTCATTCTTGTAGTCGGTCATGGTGCAAATATCGTCAAGGAGACCGTACAAGGCTGTGAATATGTACTTCAAGAACCGCAGCTTGGCACAGGGCACGCAGTCCTCGTCTGCAAAGAAGCACTTTCCGACTTTGATGGCAACATCTTAATTCTTGGCGGCGACGGTCCGCTTTTACGAAGCACAACAATCAACGATATGCTCGCGCTTCAAACACAAACCAATGCAGCTGCAACACTAGCAACCAGTTCTATTCCTGATCCAACCGGATACGGTCGCATTCTTCGAAACGGCGAAGGTCGATTCGCTGGAATCATAGAGCACAATAACGCAACTCCAGCACAGTTAGACATCCACGAAATCTACCCAAGCTACGCTGTATTCAAGTCAACACTCCTCTGGGAATGCCTTGACGAACTTGTACCAAACGAACTTACAAATGAATATTATTTGACTGAACTTCCAGAGATGCTCATACACAAAGGGCACACCGTCGAAATTGTTGACGCAGTTGAGCCAGAAGACATTCTCTCTATTAACACACCAGAACAACTTGCTGAAGTTGAATCAGTTTTACTCGCACGGTTACATAACGAATTGGAGCCAACAGCATGAGTCACGATGATCACAAGAGTATGAAAATTTTCGCAGCAACTGGCGGGACACTCCTTGCAGAACAAATGTGCAAGCACTTGGAATTACCATTAGCTGCTGCAACTATTGAATGTTTTCCTGACAACGAAATTATTGTCAAAGTAAACGAAGACGTCCGGGGCAGAGACTGTTTCATTGTTCAATCTACTTCGATGCCAGTCAACGACAACTTGATGGAGCTGCTCATTTGGATTGATACTCTAAGGCGAGCTTCTGCTCGGCGCATCACTGCCGTCATCCCCTACTTCGGGTACGCACGCCAAGATCGAAAAGACGAGGGTCGAGTTCCAATTACTGCAAAACTTGTTGCAAACTTAATTACTGCAGCTGGAGCAACCCGCGTCCTCTGCATGGACTTGCATGCTGCTCAGATCCAAGGCTTCTTTGACATCCCAGTAGATCACCTTACAGCAACCAAAGTCTTCTGCGATTATTTTTCTCAAAGAGATGACATGCAGGGCGATGACATGGTTATCGTTTCACCAGATGTAGGCAATGTAAAAGTCGCAAACATGTACGCGGGGTTACTCGATTCAAAACTTGCAATCATTGACAAACGGCGAGACTCTGGCAGCGAAGTCGTTTCTAAACGACTCATCGGTGACGTTGAAGGCAAAACAGTTCTTATGGTCGACGACATGATTTCAACCGCCGGAACAATTTGCGAAGCCGCAAAACTCGTCACCGAAAAAGGCGCGAAGAAAGTAATTGCAGCAGCAACACATGGCGTCATCGTTGGACCCGCTGTAGAACGCATCAAAAAGTCACCCATAAGTGAAATAATAATAACCGACACAATCGCTCCAGATAGTCGACTTGACAATCTTGAAGATCAATTACAAATATTAAGCGTCGCACGTTTTCTTGGAGAAGCCGTGCATAGAATTCACCACCACATGTCAATATCGAGCCTCTTCAACCACGGCGAAGGCCCGAAGAAATAATGTAAGAATAGGAAATAGTATGGCACATGAAACACCAATAGTAAAAGTAGAACTGCGAGATCGACTCGGCACAAGGTATGCTCGACGACTTCGCAAAAATGGTCGCCTTCCAGCGACTATTTACAGCAAGGGAAAGGATCCCATTTCTGTCAGCGTTGATGAGAAGGAAGTCCTGACTCACCTTCACGCAGGAAGCCACATCATTGAACTCGATAACGGCGATGGGAACCCTGCAACCGTTTTGGTCAAGGATTTGCAGTTCGGGTATCTCGGAGACAACCTTATCCACGTCGACTTCGCTCGAGTAAACATGAAGCAAGTTGTTACGATTAACATGACACTTGAACTCAGTGGACAACCGACGAAAGCGTCTGAAGCTGGAGCAATCTTGGAAATACCAAGACCAGAAATTGAAATCGAATGCATGGTGCAGGATATTCCTGATTCCATCAAAGTTGATCTCACTACAGTTGAAGAAGTGTTCACAATTGGCGACCTGATTCTTCCTGACGGAGTCAGGGCAATCCTAGATCCAGAACGTCATATTGCTCACGTCACAATCATACAAGAAGAAATCGACGAACCTGAAGCCAGTACGGAAGATGGAGATGACGCAACACCTGAAGTCATTAGCGAATCACCTGCTGAAGAAACTTCAGAAGAAGGTAGCGAGTAAAAATGAAGTTCATCGTCGGCCTTGGAAATCCTGGTTCAAAATACAACGGTACTCGACACAATGTCGGTTTCAACGTTATTGACCGTCTCGCAAGACAACTTGCGCCCGGCGAACCTGCAACCTCCAAGTTTGACGCTGTAGTCATTGAAACTCGATACAACAACGAGAAAGTCTTGCTCATGAAACCGCAAAAGTTCATGAACCGAAGCGGGCAACCAATTCAACAAGCACTCTCATTTTACAAGGCAGATCAATTAACCGATTTGCTCGTAATAGTGGACGATATTCACCTGCCTTGTGGAACACTGCGCTTCCGAAAGAGCGGTTCTACGGGTGGGCATAACGGCATCTCAGATATCTCAAACCACTTGGACGGTGGGGACTGGTCACGCCTCCGCATTGGAGTTGATGAACCAGGGATAATTCCACAAGCAGACTATGTACTCGGCAAGTTTACTCCTGAACAAGAAGAGTTTGTCGAACCAGCACTATCAAAGGCAGTCAATGCAACTACGACATGGATCGAAGAAGGCATCGATGAAGCCATGAATCAATTTAACGAAACTCAACAATCAAAAACTACAAGGTAATATATTATGAGTACTCAACGAACCGGATTATACGAGGGCATGTTCCTCTTTCCACAATCAGCAACAGCAAATCTTCAAGAAGCAATTGATCACCTTAAGGGGATTCTTGAAAAATGCGAAGCAAGCATCATCAACTTTAAGAAATGGGATGACCGACGGCTTGCCTATGAAATAGATGGCAACAAACGAGGGGTCTACTTCTTGGTGTATTTTAATGCTCCAACATCTTCCATCAGTAATCTCGAACGACGATGCAATCAATCTGAACAACTTCTTAGAATGATGGTAACACGCGCCGAGCATCTTCCGACTGAAACGATCGAAGCAAACGATGGTGCGGAAGAACTTGCCACTGAAATCAAACTTCGAAGCGAGAAAAAGAGTGAAAAAGGCACTTCTGCTGGCAGCAAGGTAAGTCGCAAAGAGGACAAAAAAGCAGCACCAGCACCTGAAACAAAGACTCCTGTAGCATATCACCACGAACCTGAGCGCAATCATGAAAATTC
>JABHWX010000222.1 GCA_018657585.1 Phycisphaerae bacterium | reverse complement strand
CGCCAACAAGGTTCGTGTTTTTTGCTTCTTCGTTTTTGTGAGGTAGCGCCGGCGTAGAGAGTGTCCAAGCAGCGCCATCGAGTGTGAGTGAAACAGGCGCATCATCCGCAAAGGTTGTTTCTGCGCTGCGGTTCCACGCGCCAGTCGCGAGAATGATGAGCGCGGTTACGGTGCAGACAATAAGCGTATCAACAAATGGTCCAAGACCAGCAACGATACCTTCACGAACTGGTTCTTCACATTTTGCTGCAGCGTGTGCAACTGGCGCTGAACCTTGCCCTGCCTCTGAACTGAAGAGCGCACGTTTGATACCCCACATCATCGCGTAGCCGAAGGTGCCGCCGATGAACGCGCCACCGGCAGAAGCGTCGCCGAACCCAAGTCCATATTTAAAGATATCCATAATAATTTCAGGAATAGCGGTGATGTTCATAAGAAGAACAATGATGCCAGCGATGAGGTAGAGACCGCACATGAAGGGGACAAGTTTCCCAGCGACCGAGCCGATTCGTTTAATTCCTCCAATGATGACGATGCCCACAATGATTGCAAGGGCAATACCGATAGCAAATGTTTCTGGGTTGAATCCGTTGTTGTTTTCCATTTCGGAAAGACCAGGAACGTCAAAATATTGTGTCGTGACAGCAGCGACGTTCCACGCTTGGAACATATTGCCACCAGTAATTGCTGACAAAATAAGCGTGATACAGAAAATACCACCGATGGTTGCGCCGAATCGACCACCTGCTTTTTTGAACAAACTGTCGACGACGTACATCGGTCCGCCGTGTGGGTTGTCTGGATCGGATAGATCGCGGCTTAGCATGGACTGTGTGACCTCTGTCATTTTGAGTGCCATGCCAAGGAGCCCGATGACCCACATCCAAAAAACCGCGCCGGGGCCGCCAAGTGCAATTGCAAGTGCGACACCTGCGATGTTGCCAAGACCAATGGTTGCTGAAAGTGCCGCGGAGAGTGCTTGGAAGTGACTGATTGCGCCGGGGTCATCTTTCTTGTCGTACTTGCCGCGGGTGACTTCGACACCGTGAGTTAACGCTCGGTATTGTCCGAAGCCGGTACAGAGTGTGAATATCACGCCTGTGAGTAATAGGGCATAGACCACAAAATCATGGAAGAAAATTCCGTTGATGGTATTGATGACGTCGTTGGTTGTGAATTCCATGAATACAGCTCCTAATGGTAGTAAGTAGTGCCTTGTACCTGTTTGATGATATACGATACAGCGTATGAGCGAATGGTATGAAGACGGACTTTGTTTTTCTTGCACACAAAGCGGGAATTGTTGCACAGGACCCCCCGGAGCGGTTTGGTTCAGTGATGGAGAGGGTCGAGCGATGGCGAAGAAACTCGAAATCACTGTAGATCAGTTTTACAAGCACTACACCCGCAAAATTGGCGTGAGGTGGTCGCTGACCGAAAATGTCATTGATGGCAAATACGATTGTGTGTTTCTTGACAGGACAACTCAGAAGCCGGGTTGTAAGTTGTACGAGACAAGACCCTTGCAATGTAGAACTTGGCCCTTTTGGCCAGAGAATATAAAATCAAAATCGGCTTGGGAACGCACAAAAAAAGAAACACCCTGCCCAGGTATTAATACAGGCAAGTTTATTTCCTCAAGTGAGATACAAATCACCGCCCAACGGAAAAATTCTTAGTTAATCAAGAGAGCCCGAAGCACTGCTTCGGCCTCTCTTATTAGTCGGGCTGAGAGGATTTGAACCTCCGACCTCCTGACCCCCAGTCAGGCGCGCTAACCAAGCTGCGCTACAGCCCGAGTGCGGGAATCATGGAGAAACACGCATAACTAACGGACAGGGAGGGATTCGAACCCTCGGTACGCACAAGGCGCACACAGCATTTCCAGTGCTGCACCATCAGCCGCTCGGTCACCTGTCCAAGTGAACGGTGTATTGTACCTATATGGAGCAACCAAGCAAACCAAACCTGCACGGAGTTATCGTAATCGATAAACCACGTGGTCCAACCTCGATGTCGATGGTGAATCTCGTGCGCCGCAAATGCAAAAAAGTCAAAACAGGACATGCTGGCACTCTTGATCCACTGGCAACAGGAGTACTAGTCCTTGGGGTTGGAAAGATGACCAAAAAACTTGGACTGATGATGGATACTGATAAGCGGTACAGAACAGTCATTGACCTTTCCGCCACGACATCTGGGCACGATGCTGAAACCGAACGCGAGGAAGTACAAGTCGATAGCCCCCCAAATCGTCAAGAAATGGATGACGCAGTCGCTTCTTTTGCAGGTGACATCATGCAAGCGCCACCTATCTTTAGTGCAGTCAAAGTCGATGGGCATCGTGCGTATGCTGTGGCTCGTAAAGGGAAAGAGGTTAAACTGGAACCAAGGAAAGTAACAGTGCATTCCATTTCTGTTGTGGAGTATGCTTGGCCACTTGTGACGATTGATATTGCTTGTGCGAAAGGATTTTATGTCCGTTCTCTTGCACGAGACCTCGGGAAACAATTACAAACAGGTGGCTACTGCACTGAAATACGCAGAACAGAAGTAGGTCGGTTTACTTTAGATATTGCGAAACAACTTGAAACCCTTCCAGAGTTTCTCATGCAGGAGGATTTGATTCATCCTGACCAGGTGATGGAGTTGTTGCAATAAATTGCTTTTTTGGATCAGGCTGTTTCCAAAAGAAAATCATTAGCATTGCCATTCCGCTAAGAAGTAACACATCACCGGTATTGAAAATCCATGGGAACAATTCTCCTGAATTACTTCCAGGCCAAGACCATCCAAAAGGCAAGTGCCTGTCTGGGAGCATGTACATGAAGTCACGAACGCGACCAATAAAGATTCGATCGTAAAGATTTCCAAGGCCACCACCAAGGATGAGCCCGAGCGCTATATGCGCAAAAGTATTATTTTTTGTTGTATGCCTGCCAAAAATCCAACCAGCAATACAAAGTGCAATGAGTGTGAAGATAATAAAGAATACGCGTTGCTGTGATCCAATTCCGAAAACTGCGCCATCGTTCAGTACAAGCCTGAAATTAAGCAATTTCCCCGGAATTACAACAACACCCTCGTGCATTGGAATGGGTGTCCAATTAGAATTCGATAAGAGTTGCTCACGTTCAAGAATGATCGGAGTTTTGGCAACCTTCTCAAATGCTAGCGACTTTGAATAAATGTCAGCACTGAATCCAACAACCATGACTAACAATAATGTTGTCCATGCTTTTGGTGAGCGCCATGCGCTAAGCATCATTTTCTTCGGTTTCGGCGTTCAATTTTTTCAGCCGAGTCCTTGGTGTACATTGCCCATGGCTTTGCTTTGAGCCGTGCGTCTGGGATTTTGCTACCAGTC
This sequence comes from Phycisphaerae bacterium, assembly GCA_018657585.1. Taxonomy (GTDB): domain Bacteria; phylum Planctomycetota; class Phycisphaerae; order Phycisphaerales; family SM1A02. The sequence continues at coordinate 1,737 of JABHWX010000222.1, read as the reverse complement.
AAATGACAAACTCCGTAAGTTTTCTTTTTGATTCGAACGAGCGCAGCTTCTATATCACGAATTCGCTTCCGCTCGCTCGCAGCCATGCCAAGTTTTAAATCTTGGTCATACGCATCGCTACCGACATCAGCCATGTGTATTGGCATGTGGCTAATATCTGATTGAGCGTCGAGTGCTTCTTTTTCAATTGCACCAAGGTCAACGAGAAGTCGAGCACGGTATTTCATAAGACGGTCGCGGAAATCGCGTAGTTGCTTAACTGTTAATTTTGTCTTCAGTGAGATAGTTTTTTTGACTGGTGTAGTGGATGCAGTTTTTGATCGACGTTTCTTTTTAACAAGACCGTTTGATGCGATCATACGAACCTTCCGACCATTTACGAAAACAAAACCTCGATCATCGGCTTCTTCTTCACGAGCGGCATCAGAAACAGAGAACCCGCGACGCCGCCTTTTTCTTGGTGCAGTTTTTGTCGCATCTTTCGCTGTAGTTTTTTTAGTAACTTTTTTCCCCGTTTTTTTCTTTGTTACTTTCTTTTTTACTACTTTTTTCTTGGAAGCAGGTTTTTTTACGACCTTCTTTTTCTTGGCTATCTTTTTAGTAACCTTTTTCTTAGTTACTTTTTTTGCCGTGGCTTTTTTCTTGGCAACTTTTTTCTTGGTCACTTTTTTCGAGACCTTCTTTGAAGCCTTCTTTTTCGCTGCTTTTTTCTTAGTTGTTTTCTTTTTGGCCACGTACCATTCCTTTCGTAACGTCTTGCAAATAATCAAGTTAAGAGTTTCGCTGTAGTGCGAAAATCAGACTGGAATATGGCATTTTATGGTTTTTTTGACTCGCCGTCAATCTGGACAGGATTCTTCAGTAAAGACGCCCATTCCGGCAAATTTCTCGTATCTGCGGTGAACGAGTGTTTGTGGATTGAACCGTTCAAGGTCGCGGATGGAATCGACAATCCATTTTTCAAGGTGCGTACCAGCACTTTCATTATCGCGTTGCGCTCCTCCAAGTGGTTCTGGGATAATGGCGTCAATCAGCCCATTTTTTAGATTATCCTTGCTCGTAAGTGCAAGGCTGTCAGCAGCGGACTTATTAGTCTCTTCGTTTGCAACTTTCCAAAGAATTGCAGCGCAGCCCTCTGGACTGATTACTGAATACCACGAGTGCTGGAGCATTGCTACGCGATCTGCAACACCTAATCCAAGCGCTCCCCCGGAACCACCCTCGCCAATGATGATGGATACGATAGGAGTTTTGAGTCGACTCATTTCCTTTAAGTTCATAGCAATTGCTTCGGCTTGCCCACGTTCCTCTGCTTTGAGTCCGGGATATGCACCGGGAGTATCTATGAGTGCAACTACAGGCAGCCCATATTTTTCGGCAAGTTTCATTTTTGCGAGTGCTTTGCGATATCCTTCTGGGTGTGCGCATCCAAAATGGCAAGCGATACGTTCTTCTGTATTTTTCCCTTTTTGGTGACCAATCACCATGACTTTGTACGAACCGATTCGCGCAAAACCAGTAAGGATTGCAGGGTCATCTCCGAAATGACGATCGCCGTGGAGTTCACGAAAATCTCTGCAAATCATCCTGATATAGTCAGCTGTTTGAGGTCTGTTTTGATGGCGAGCAACCTGAACAGTTTGCCATGCAGTGAGATTCTCGTAGAGTTTCTCAAGAAGACTATCGCGAGTTTTTTGCAGTTCGGATAGTTCCTGAGCGTACTTCTTGGCGTCGTTT